>NZ_JBITFY010000016.1:0-245827 GCF_044456585.1 Streptosporangium sp. NPDC050855 | reverse complement strand
CCCCCCCCCCCCCCCCGCCCCCCCCCCCCCCCCCCCCCCCCCCCCCCCCCCCCCCCCCCCCCCCCCCCCCCCCCCCCCCCCCCCCCCCCCCCCCCGCCTCAGCGCCCCGGACGCCGCACGGAGGTGCGACGGGCGATCTCGGCCTGGAGCCTGGCCATCTGCCAGTGCAGCTCGATGAGCTGCTCGGTGAGCTGGAGACGCGGAATCTCGGACGGGTCCTCGACGGACAGGTGGTCGATCGCGGTGGACAGGTCTCGCATCGCGCGCCCCCACTCCATGACGGCTTCCTCGGATCGAAACAACGTTCGAATCATACCGGAACACCGAACACGCTGTCAGTCCATTGCCCCCCGTGTCACATCCACGCCCCCGCTTGACGTCCCGGCTCGATGTCCCGCCCTGATGTTCCGTCCGGGAACGTCCCGGGGGCCCGTACCCGCCCACCGGCCTCCGTTCGCGGAGAGGCTCCCGGTGCGGCCCGGCACGTCCCTCGCCGGTCCGGGGACGGACCGGTGAGAGGCCGGCGAAGGCCGGTGAGGAACGGGCCGCGGAGCGCCGTGGGCCCGTGGCGGAGTCCTGCGCGGCCCCGCGGGACCGTGGAGGGTCGTGCGGGGCCGCGCGGGGCCGTCCGGGACCGTGCGGGGCCGCGCGCCGGGTCCGGGTGGCCGGACCGCGACGCGCCGGCGCCGTGTCAGTTCTGGTACTCGGGAACGATGTAGCCGCGGGCCAGGGTGTGGGCGGTGATGTTGAAGCCCACCACGGCGGCGGAGGCGTCGGCGTCGACGCCGAGCTTCTCCACGTCGAGGGCGTGCACCGCGAAGATGTAGCGGTGCGGGGGGCCGGGCGGCGGGGCGGCGCCGCCGTAGGCGAGCGTGCCGTAGTCGTTGCGGCCGTGCACGCCCACGCTCGTGTCGGCGGTGCCCGCACCCGAGGGCAGTTCGGTCGTACCTGCGGGGATGTCGAACAGCAGCCAGTGCCAGAACCCGCTGCCGGTGGGCGCGTCGGGGTCGAAGCACGTCACGGCGTAGCTGAGGGTGCCCTCGGGGGCGCCGGACCAGCGCAGGTGCGGGGAGACGTTCTGGCCGGTGGCCCCCCAGTCGTCGAACACGTGGGTCTCGGCCAGGCGCTCGCCGTCGCGCACGTCGTCGCTCTCGACGGTCAGGGCCGGGACCGGGGGCAGCAGGTCATATGGAATCGGTGGCCGCGTGGACACGATTCACCTCCGATGGGAGCGTCTTGTCGGTCGCCCCTCATCCTGCCCGCGATCGGATCCCGTAGCGACCGGAGGCCACGACGATCGGATCCCGTGACCCGTGGGGCCGGCCACGCCGGAGCGGGCCCGGTGGAGCAGGCCCGCCGGGGATCGCCACGGCCGGACCCCGTGGCGATCGCCTCCGTGCGGTCAGCCCTTGTTGTAGGCGGCCAGGACCGTCTGCGGGTCGCCGTCCATCTTGATCTTGCCCTTGTGCAGCCAGATGACCCGGTTGCAGGTCTCCTCGATGACGTCCAGGTTGTGCGCGACCAGGAAGACGGTGCCGGCCTGGTCGCGCATCTTCTTGATGCGGTCCTGGCTCTTGCGCCGGAACTCGCGGTCGCCGGTGGCCAGGGCCTCGTCGATGAGCAGCACGTCGTGGGACTTGGCCGAGGCGATGGCGAAGCGGAGCCTGGCGCCCATGCCGGAGGAGTAGGTCGACATGGGGAACTGCACGAACTCCCCGATGCCGGAGAAGTCGACGATGTCGTCGTAGGTCTCTTTGACCTGGGCGGGGTTCATGCCCATCGCGTAGCAGCCGAGCACGATGTTGCGCTCACCGGTGAGCTCGCGCATCAGCGCGGCGTTGACGCCGAGCAGGGAGGGCTGGCCGTCGGTGTAGACCGCGCCGGAGTGCGGGGGCAGCAGGCCGGCGATGGCGCGCAGCAGCGTGGACTTGCCGGAGCCGTTACGGCCCACGATGCCGATGGCGTCACCGTGGCGGGCCACGAAGGACACGCCGCGGACGGCGTGCACCTCCTTCATCTGCGGCCGTCCCTGGCGCTTGACGAGGCGCATGAGGGCGTTGACCGCGTTGCCCTTCTCGGTGTCGCTGGCCGCCCCGTACACGCGGTAGATGATGTGCAGGTCGTCGACGATGACCGTCGGGTCGCCCTCGGGGGCGGCGCCGCCGCCGGCGGCGGGTTCCGGGGCGGGGTGCACCCTGACGTCCGTGCTGGGCACGGCCGGCTCCTCGGCCTTCACTCCGGACAGCTCCTCGGTCAACTCAGCCACGGCCGTACTTCTCCTCGGCTCGCCAGAAGTACCAGAAGCCGCCGAGCAGAGCGAACACCGCCCAGAATACGCAGACGCCCCAGATGTAGGGACGGGGCTCGTGCGTCTGCATCAGCAGGTCCCGCATGAGCTCGATGTACGCGGCCGCCGGGTTGAAGTACATGACGTCGGCGACCCACTGGGGCAGGCCGGCGCCGTCGGGCCCCACGACCTTGTCCTCGATGGAGAAGAACACGCCGGAGGCGTACAGCCAGGTGCGCATGATGAAGGGCAGGAGCTGGTTCAGGTCGCGGGCGGTGGCGCCGACGCGGGCCAGGACCAGGCTGGCGCCGATGTTGAACATCGTCTGCAGCGCCAGGGCGACCGGGATGAGGAGCCAGTACAGGGTGAGCGGCTCATCGGTGAGCAGTACCAGGCCGAACAGCACGCCCATGGAGATCAGCAGCTGCTGGAACTCCTGGATCGTGTAGGCCAGCGGGAGCGCGGCCCGGGGGAAGTGCAGGGCGCGGATCAGCGACAGGTTGCCGGAGATCGCCCTGGCGCCACCGCTCACCGAGCGCTGGGTGTAGGTGAAGACGAACATCCCGGTGATGAGGAAGGCCGGGTAGTTCTCGATGTCCTTGTTCGCGCCGAGGATCAGGCCGAACATCAGGAAGTAGATCGCGGCGTTCAGCAGTGGCGTGACGACCTGCCACAGCTGGCCCAGGGCGGAGTTGCTGTACTTCGAGACGTTGCGGGAGGTGGCGTACGTCGTGATGAAGTGACGTCGTTCCCACAGTTGACGCAGGTAGACGGGCAGACTGGGGCGTGCGATGGCACGCCGAAGTCCGTAACGCGCGGCGAGCTTGGCCAGCGGCTCTTGCCCCTCTGGGGGGTTGCCGTTCTTCGGGCCACCCGCCTGGGCGTCCGCGATCGCGGATTCCGGCTGGCTCATGGCAAGGACTCTATTGGATGCGAGTGGATGAAGTGCCTGCGGCGGTCTGCCGCCGCACACATTGGACGGGTTCCCCGGGCCGGAGGTTCCACGGCAATTGTGAAGTTCGTCGGTGGCCGCCCCGCGGGACCGGGGAAGGGTCGGCGCGGTCCCCACCGGGGGTCATGGCCGAGTAACGGACATGGGGATCCCGGCCAGAGGGGATTTTGACATGACCGTTGACGTCTGATGTAGGGGCTGATGTCGGATTTGTAGAAACCTGCCAAGACGGATTCACCGAGGTGGCGGGCGTATGACGCGGAATCGGCATATGCGTGACCTAACTGCAACATCGCAGATACAAGCCGATACGGAACGGTGAGGAATAGTCGCGACCGATCGGTGTGGCGTCAGCACCCGAACCGGAACCAGCGGGAAGCAGGAACCACAAGATCCTCCTTCGCGGTGCCCGGTTAACGGATCTCAGTGCCGGCGCAAGCCTGCAAAGGGAGGATTTACCGCAATGCTGCGTGTTACCAAGGGTGCGCGGGCTGCCGCCGGCACCGCGCTACTCGCCCTCGCGCTGGCCGCCTGCGGCAGCACGGAAACCCCCGGCGGGGGGTCGGCCGCCGCCGACCTGCCGGTGCGGATGGAGCTGGGTGAGCCGCAGAAGCTCTTCTACCCCGGCGACACCACCGAGTCCGAGGGTGCCGAGGCGATGGCTGCCATGTTCTCGGGGCTGGTCAGCTACGACGAGCAGAAGCAGGTCGTCAACGAGGCCGCCGAGTCGATCGAGACGACCGACAACAAGGTGTGGACGATCAAGCTCAAGCCCGGCTACACCTGGCACAACGGCGAGAAGGTGATCGCGCAGAACTACGTCGACGCCTGGAACTACGCGGCCAACCAGGACAACGCGCAGGGCGCCAACGGCTTCTTCAGCCGCATCGACGGCTGGGCCGACCTGAACCCCGGTGAGGGCAAGACCGTCTCCGTCAAGGAGATGAAGGGCCTGAAGGTCGTCGACGAGTCGACCTTCACCGTCACGCTGAGCCAGCCGTTCTCCCAGTTCAAGACGATGCTCGGGTACACCTCGTTCTATCCGCTGCCCAAGGTCGCCTTCGGCCCCGACGGCAAGATCACCGAGGAGTACGCCAAGAAGCCGATCGGCCAGGGCTACTTCCAGATCGACAAGCCCTACAACAAGGGCACCGACCAGACGATCGACCTCACCCGGTACGACAAGTTCCCCGGGGAGAAGCCGAAGTTCGCCAAGCTCCAGTTCAAGCTCTACACGAGCCAGGAGACCGCGTTCAACGACCTGGCCGCCGAGAACCTCGACCTGCACGACTCGCTGCCCCCCTCGGCGATCTCCCGCGCCAAGTCGGAGTTCGGCGAGCGCTACATCGACGAGCCGGACGCGGGCATCGGCTACATCGGCTTCCCGCTGCAGTACAACAAGACGTACGCGGACGTGAGGGTCCGCGAGGCCGTCTCCATGGCGATCGACCGCAAGACCATCGCCGAGACGGTCTTCTCCGGCACCCGCGCACCCGCGGACGACTTCATCAACCCGCTGCTGCAGGGCCATCGTCCCGGCGCCTGCGCGGTCTGCGCCTACGACCCGGCCAAGGCCAAGGCCCAGTACGCCGAGGCGGGCGGCCCCAAGACGCTGGAGCTGGGCTACAACTCCGACGGCCCGCACAAGGAGTGGATCGAGGCCGTCGCCAACAACCTCCGCGCCAACCTGGGCATCGAGGTCACGGTCAAGCCCTTCGAGAAGTTCGCCTCGATCCTCGACGAGCTCGACAAGAAGACCTACGGCGGGCTGTTCCGGATGGGCTGGGCGATCGACTACCCGTCGGCGGAGAACTACCTCACCCCGATCTTCTCCACCGTCGCGATCAAGACCGGTTCCAACTACGCCGGCTGGTCGAACAAGGAGTTCGACGAGCTCCTCGCCAAGGGCGACACCGCCGCGACGATGGAGGAGAGCCTGAAGTTCTACCAGCAGGCCGACGACGTGCTGATCAAGGAACTGCCGTACATCCCGGTCTACTTCTACCGGATGAACGCGGCCCACTCCCAGAAGGTCAAGAACGTCAGGATCAACCTTCTCAACCAGATCGAGTGGTCCGAGTTGGAGAAGACCGGCTGACGAAGGGCCGAGCGCCGGGCGAGGGTCCGGCCTCACTGGCCGCCCGGGGCCGGTCCCGCGCACCGCGATCCGCCGGTGCGCGGGACCGACCCGGGCACGTACGGGAGACTTGAATGGGCCGCTACATCCTCCGACGCCTGATCCAGGCGATACCTGTCCTGGTGGGCGCGACCCTGCTCATCTACGCCATCGTCTTCGCGCTGCCCGGTGACCCCATCGCGGCGCTGGCGGGCGAGAAGCGCATCGACCCCAACATCGTCAACATCCTGCGCGAGCAGTACCACCTGAACGACCCGTTCCTGGTGCAGTACTGGTACTACGTCACCGGCCTGTTCACCGGTGACCTGGGCACCACCTTCAGCGGGGTGCGGGTGAGCGACATCCTGGCGGGCAAGTTCCAGGTGACGATCAACCTGGCGGTGACCGCCCTGGTGCTGGAGGCGGTCATCGGCATCGGCCTGGGCACGTACGCGGCCCTGCGCCGCGGCCGCCCCCTGGACTCGATGATCCTGGCCTCCACCCTGGTGCTCATCTCGGTCCCCACCCTGGTGACCGGCTTCGTGCTGCAGCTGCTGCTGGGCGTGAAGCTCAAGCAGGCCGGGATCGACCTGTTCCCGGTCGCGGGCGTGTCGGAGGGCTGGCGCAGCTACCTGCTGCCCGGGTTCGTGCTCGCGGGGACGTCGATCGCCTACCTCACCCGGCTCACCCGGGGCAGCCTGGTGGAGATCCTGCGCGCCGACTACATCCGCACCGCGGTGGCCAAGGGCCTGCCGCGCCGGAGGGTCGTCGGGCGGCACGCGCTGCGCAACGCGCTGATCCCGCTGGTCACCTACCTGGGCGCGGACCTGGGCCAGCTGATGGGCGGCGCGGTGATCACCGAGACGATCTTCAATCTGCCGGGCATCGGACAGCAGCTGTTCAGCTCCGTCTACCTGCGGGAACAACCCGTCGTCGTCGGCATCGTGACCATGCTGGTGCTGATCTACATCCTGGCCAACCTGATCGTCGACCTGCTGTACGCCGTGCTCGACCCGAGGATCCGCTATGAGTGACACCCTCATCCCGGCCGGTGGGCAGACCGGGTCCCCCGGGCGCTTCCGCCGGGGAAGGGGCTCCGGTCCCAAGGCCGCGAGCCTGTGGAACGACGCCTGGTACGACCTGCGCCGCCGGCCGCTGTTCATCGGGGCGTCCTTCCTGATCGGCATCCTGGTCACGATGGCGATCGTCCCCTCGCTCTTCACCTCGGTGAACCCGTTCGACGCCACGACCTGCCAGCTGTCCGACGCCCGCAAGGGCATGAGCGAGCTCCACTGGTTCGGCACCGACAACCTCGGCTGCGACGTCTACGCCCGTACCGTCCACGGAGCCCGCAACTCGATCGTGGTCGGCCTGTCCACCACGATCGTCACCGCGCTGGCGGGCGGTCTGCTCGGCCTGCTCGGCGGGTACGCCGGAGGCTGGGTCGACTCCGGGTTCTCCCGGGTGGCGGAGATCTTCTTCGCGATCCCGTCGATCCTGGGCGCCCTGCTGATCCTGGCGGTCTTCCGGACCGGCAACGTGTGGACGGTCATGCTCGCGCTGGCGGTGCTGACCTGGCCGATGACGTACCGGATCATGCGGGCCGCGGTGATCACGGCCAAGAGCCAGGACTACGTGCTCGCGGCGCGGGCGCTCGGCGCCTCCACACCGAGGATCATGTTCCGGCACATCCTGCCGAACGCGGTCGCCTCGGTGATCGTGGTCGCCACCATCAACCTGGGGTACTTCATCGCCGCCGAGGCCGGGCTCTCCTTCCTCGGCGTGGGCCTGCGCTCGCCCGACATCTCCTGGGGACTCATGATCTCCGATGCCCGGGAACGCTTCCTGGAGGCTCCGTGGGCGCTGCTGTTCCCGGCGCTCTTCCTGAGCCTGACGGTGCTGGCCTTCATCATGCTGGGTGACGCCGTCCGCGACGCCCTCGACCCGAAGCTGCGGTAGGGGGACCTGTGAAGAGGACCGTGACCCCGGCGACCTCGCCGGTGCCGGACGGGAACGTGGCGGCCGGCGAGCCGCTGCTCGTCGTCGACGACCTGCACGTGGAGTTCGTGACCAGGCAGGGCGTGCTCAGGGCGGTCAACGGGGTCAGCTACTCGCTGAGCCCGGGGGAGACGCTCGCCGTGCTCGGCGAGTCCGGTTCGGGCAAGTCGGTGACCGCGCAGGCGATCATGGGCCTGCTCGACATGCCGCCGGCCCGCATCCCCCGGGGCGAGGTGCGCTTCCGCGGCACCGACCTGCTCACCCTGTCCGAGGAGGCCCGCTCCCAGATCCGCGGCCGGAGGATCGCGATGATCTTCCAGGACGCGCTCTCCGCGCTGAACCCGGTGTTCACCGTCGGCGCCCAGATCGGGGAGATGTTCCGGGTGCACCGCGGCATGTCCCGGCGCGACGCCCACAAGAAGGCGATCGAGCTGATGGACCGGGTCCGCATCCCCGCCGCCGCGCAGCGGGTCGACGACTACCCGCACCAGTTCTCCGGGGGGATGCGCCAGCGCATCATGATCGCGATGTCGATCGCGCTCGACCCGGAGGTGCTGATCGCCGACGAGCCGACGACCGCGCTCGATGTGACCGTGCAGGCCCAGATCATGGAGCTGCTGGCCGAGCTGCGCCGGGAGAGCGACATGGGCCTGATCCTGATCACCCACGACCTCGGCGTGGTGGCCGACGTCGCCGACCGGATCGCGGTGATGTACGCCGGGCGGATCGTGGAGCACGCCCCGGTGCACGACATCTACCGGGCCCCCGCCCACCCGTACGCCAAGGGGCTGCTCGACTCGATCCCCCGGGTCGACCAGAAGGGTCAGGAGCTGTACGCCATCAAGGGCATGCCGCCGAACCTGCTCGACATGCCCTCGGGCTGTTCCTTCCACCCCCGGTGCCCGTACCGTCAGGACGACTGCGTCACCGACCCGCCACCGCTGTACGAGATCGACCCGGCGCGGAGCAGCGCGTGCCACTACTGGAGGGAGGTCCTCGATGGCAGCCACGGGTGATCCGATCCTTGAGGTGCGCGACCTGGTCAAGCACTTCCCGCTGACCCAGGGCGTCATCCTGCGCAAGCAGGTCGGCGCGATCAAGGCCGTCGACGGGGTCTCCTTCGACCTGCGCCGGGGCGAGACGCTGGGCATCGTGGGCGAGTCCGGCTGTGGCAAGTCCACGCTGGCCAGGCTCCTGATGGCGCTGGAGCGGCCGACCTCGGGCTCGGTACGGATCAACGGCCAGGAGATCGCCCGCGCCAGGGGCGGCGCGTTGAAGCGGGTCCGCCGCAACATCCAGATGGTGATGCAGGACCCCTACACCTCGCTGAACCCCCGGATGACCGTGGGCGACATCATCGGGGAGCCGTTCGAGATCCACGGCGAGGTCGCCCCCAAGGGGGACCGGCGCCGCAGGGTGCAGGAACTGCTGGAGGTGGTGGGCCTGGACCCCCAGCACATCCACCGCTACCCGCACCAGTTCTCCGGCGGCCAGCGCCAGCGCATCGGCATCGCCCGGGGGCTGGCGCTCCAGCCGGAGATCATCGTCTGTGACGAACCGGTCTCCGCGCTGGACGTGTCGATCCAGGCGCAGGTCGTCAACCTGCTGGAACGGCTGCAGGACGAGTTCGGGCTGGCGTACGTCTTCATCGCCCACGACCTGTCGGTGGTCCGGCACATCTCCGACCGGGTCGGGGTGATGTACCTGGGCAAGATCGTCGAACTGGGCAAGGACACCGAGATCTACGACCGGCCCGCCCACCCCTACACCCAGGCGCTGCTGTCGGCCGTGCCGGTGCCCGACCCCGAGGGACGCGAGCGGCGCGAGCGGATCATCCTTCACGGGGACCCGCCCTCCCCGGCCGATCCGCCGTCGGGTTGCCGGTTCCGTACCCGGTGCTGGAAGGCCGAGGAGATCTGCGCCACCGAGGAGCCCGCGCTGGTGGTCAGGCCCGGCACCGCGCACGCGAGCGCCTGCCACTTCGCCGAGACGCACGACGTCGTGCACATCTGACGTCGTGCGCGTCTGACGTCGTACGCGTCCGGCGTCCCGGGCGGTCGGGGTCACGTGCGTTCGGCGCGTCGGGCGCGCGGGACGAGGGCGCGACGTGGCGCGCGGCCGGTCGGGGCCTGTCGGGGCCCGCGCGGACCGGGCCCGCGCGGGACGGTCCGGTGACGCGAAGAGGCGCGGCCCCCACCCGTGACGGATGGGGGCCGCGCCCCGTCTTGCCTACCGCGTGATCCTCGACGTGCTAGAGGACGGCGTACTAGAGGATGTCGACGCCGACGCCGCCGATGCCGACGAGGCCACCGATGCCGACACCGTGGCCGACGCCGCTGCCGCTGCTGATGATGTTGCCGCCGCCGCCGATGTTGTTGCCGCCACGGCCGAAGCCGCCGTGGTGGCCGAAGCCGCCACCGTAGACGCCACCGCCGTAGACGCCACCGCCATAGACGCCGCCACCGTAGACGCCGCCACCGTAGACGCCGCCGCCGTAGACGACCCCGCCGCCGTAGACGCCGCCGCAGCCGGCCGCGTAGACGGTGGGAACCGCGACGACGGTCGGGCAGGCGACGACCGGAGTGCTGACGACGCCGACGCCGCAGCAGTCGGCCTTGGACTTGGCGGCCTTGGCGACCTTGGCCTGCGCCACCGAGGTGACGGCGGCCTTGGAGGCGGTGGAGGAGGTGGCGGCGGACGCGGCCGCGGCCGGTGCGATGACGGCGATACCGACGCACGCGGAGGTGATGAGAAGACGACGAATCATTGTTGGTTCCCCCTGGAAGGAAATCGTCGCGGCAGTGTTCTGGGCCCTTTTGAACGGACCGTCTGCACGCGGCTACTCAAAGTAACGGGAGTGAGACTATCCAGCGACATGCTTTCTGGAGGGTCAAGAATGGTCAGGTTGTGGCAATGATCGCGGGGCCGTGTCCGGAGGGGCCCTGATCGATCGCCGGCCCGATCCGCGCCTCCCGCGCCTCCCGCGCCTGGCGCGCCTGGCGCGCGGCGGGCGCACCCGTGCCGGGTTCTCCCCGTCGCGGTACGGGGGGCGTGGCAGAAACCCGTCCGGGACGGGAGGCGTGGCAGAAACCCGTCCGGGACGGGAGGCGGGCGGTCCCGCAACGATCGCGGGCGGTGCCGGGCAGGCCGCGCGACACCGTCGTCCACGGTGAGCCGGCCGTCGGCCCCGGGTACGGCCGAGGACGGGCCGCACGCAAGCACTTGCTAGGTGCGATCCTCTTCCGGAAGGGCCGGGCCGGACCTGCGGCGCATGGCCACCGCGCGCCCCGCCAGGGCCAGGGCGAGCAGGACCAGCGAGACGTAGGTGTCACGGGCCGCACCGGGCGGGGAGGCCCCGCCGACGGGGGAGGCCGCGGCCGGCTTCCGGCCGGAGGGGGGAGCGGGGGTGCCCGGCCCGGCGGCCGGTGACGGCGGCCGGGGCCCGCCCGGAGCGCGGGTGTCCGAGGGGCCGGGCTCGCGCGCCACCTCGTACGCGGACCGGGGGGCGGGGGGCGCCTCGCGGGCGCTCCGCCCGGGGCGAGCCGCTCCGGGCGCGCCCCGGGTGTCACGGGTGTCACGGGTGTCGGGGGTGTCACGGACGTCGCGGGCCGGTTCGCGTCCGTTCCGGAGGTCGTGTACGGGGCTGCGCCGTCCACGCGGGTCACGGAGCTCACGAAGGTCACGGAGCTCGCGTGCCGGTTCACCGGGACGGCAGGCGATCGAGGCCGGGTCGTGCGGGTGGCGGGCGGCCCGGGGCGCGACGGCGGCGCGGAGGAGGGCCGGGGCGGTGGCCACCGCCGTCGCCGGGACCCGGCCGGAGACGAGGCGCGCGGTGTCGGGCTGCGGGACGGACGTGACGCTCAGGGCCGCCGCCACGCAGAACGGGGCGGCGGTGAGCGCCACCGAGCCCCTCACCGTGCGATCCCCGGGCGGCGGGCGGGCAGGGCGCCCTGCGGGGTGCCGGGTGGACCACAGGGCGCAGGGCCGGGCGGGACGACGGGGGGACCAGCGGGTGGGCCACCGGGCGCAGGGCCGGAGGGGACGGCGGGTGGGACGCCGGGCGGGGCGGGGGGTGGGATGCCGGGGGGACCGCCGGGCGGGGCGGGGGGTGAGGACGCATGACAGGCGGGTGCCCGGCCGTGCGGGAACGCCGGAGGGAGCGGGAAGGAGAACACGGTGACCTCGTCGGGAGGGGGCGGGGTTACACGTCACCGGGATTCTGACACGCGCTCTTCCAGGGAGGACGACGCTTCAGTAAACAGACCGATACATACAGTGATTACCTTTAGATGCCTCTATTGGGCACGTAGTCACATATGGCGGGACCCCAGGGAGAGCCGGACATGGGCCCCGGGCGGCAGGCCCAGCCTCTGCGAGGCGTCACCGGCGTTGACGCCCAGCGCGACCAGCCCGGCCGAATCGGTGAACGCCACCACGTCGCCCGGCGGGACCGCCGTGAACGTCTCCCTGAACGGCACCGACAGCCGTCGCCTGCCCAGCCAGACCACCAGGGTGTCGCCCGGCGTGATGCCCAGGCTCACCAGGTCGCCCGAGCCGATCGAGAGCTGGGCGTTGCCGTACCGGTCGATCGAGAGCACCTCCCCCTCGGCGTACCCCTCCTGCACGGTCGAGGTGGGCGCGGGCAGCGAGACCAGGCGGCCCAGCGGGATCTCCGGGCCCAGCTCGGCCGGCCGGCGCCCGATCGCCAGGTGCGCCGCCACCGGCGCGAACAGGTCGCGCCCGTGGAAGGTCGGCGAGACCGGCTTGAGGAAGAGATCGCCGTTGGACAGCTCGTAGGCGGCCCGCGCGCCCCCGCTCGCGTTGATCGCCCACGACAGCAGCCCGTTGTCGGGCCCCAGGAACACGTGCTCCCCGGCCTCGACCGCCACGGCCCTGCGCGCTCCGCCGACACCCGGGTCCACCACGGCGACGTGCACGCCCGGCGGGAGGTAGGCGATCGTCTGGGCCAGGATCGCCGCCCCGCGCCGTACGTCACCCGGCGGCACCAGATGGCACACGTCGATGATCCGCGACTCCGGCGAGATTCCGACGATCACGCCGTGACAGGCGGCGATGTAGCCGTCCTCCAGGCCGTAGTCGGTGAGAAGGCTGATGACAGAGGTCACACCTGGTGACTGTACGTCTCCACATCCGTCATGAACAGCGCGAAATTCCGGACTATCCTGACTTCTGGTCGCGCACGCGGTGCGATCCCCGCCCGTCCGGCCGAGGAGGAAGCAATGGATCCCGCGCCGACCCCCGGCGACGGCGCCGCAGCCGAGCCTCCGTCGCGGGCGCTCACCGAACAGGAGCGGGAACTGCTCGCCTTCGAACGGCGATGGTGGCGTCACGCGGGCGCCAAGGAGCAGGAGATCCGCCAGGTCTTCGACCTCTCCGCGACGCGCTACTACCAGCTGCTCAGCGAGATCATCGAGCTGCCGGCGGCGCTCGCCCACGATCCGATGCTGGTCAAACGCCTGCGTCGGCTCCGCGAGACCCGCCGCCAGGAACGCGCCGCCCGAAAGAGGGGCTTGCGCCCCTGATGGTGGGGTACGACCGCTCGGGCGGGCGCCCGCGCCGGGGTCTCCCGGTGGGCGCCGCGCGGACGGACCGGAGCCGGGCGGCATGACGGCGAGGACACGACATGACGGCGAAGACACTCGACGGGCTGAGGCGGGCATGAGGGCGAACACCACCGACGGACTGAAGGCGATCGTCGCCGACCCCGCGGGGGCGGTGATCGGGCTCGACTTCGACGGCACGCTCTCCCCGATCGTCCCCGACCCGGCCGCGGCCAGGATCGCCCCCGGCGGGGCCGAGGTGCTGACCAGGCTCGGCGGTCTCATCGGTTCCCTGGTGATCGTGACCGGCCGGCCGGCCGCCGTCGCGGTCGAGTACGGCTCCCTGGCCGCGGTGCCCGGCCTGGTGGTGCTCGGTCACTACGGCCTCGAACGCTGGGAGGCGGGCGCGCTGGCCGCGCCGCCCGTGCACCCGGGCCTGGACGAGGCCAGGGCCGGGCTGCTCACCCTGGTCGCGGGCCTGGACGGGGTCAGGATCGAGGACAAGGAACGGGCGGTCGCCGTGCACACCCGTCAGGCCGCCGACCCGTGGGCCACCCTGGAGGCGCTGGCCGGGCCGGTGGCCACGCTGGCCGCCTCGGCCGGGCTGACCGTGGAGCCCGGCAAGCTCGTGCTGGAGCTGCGCCCGCCGGGGATCGACAAGGGGGTGGCGCTGGACGCCTTCCTGCGCGAGCGGGCCGCCCGGTCGGTGTTGTTCGCCGGGGACGACCTGGGCGACCTGCCGGCGTTCGCGGCCGTGCGCGGCTCGGGGCTGCCGGGGGTGACGGTGTTCAGCGGGTCGCCCGAGATCGAGGTCGAGGCCGACCTGGTGGTGGACGGGCCCACGGGGGTGCTGGAGCTCCTCAGCTCGATCGCCGACGCGATCGAGAAGGAGACGACCGGCTGAGGGCGGGCGCGTCCCCGGCGGTGCCGATCAGCAGCCCGGCCAGGGCCGCCCCGATCAGCGCCGGCACCAGGAGGAACGCCGTCCGGGTGCCGAACCCGTCGGCCAGCGCGCCCAGCACGAACGGGCCCACTCCGAGGGCGACGCTCGTGATGATCGAGGCGATCGCGGTCGCCTGGTTCCGCCGTCCCCCGGAGACGGCCAGCAGCCGGGAGAGCGCCATCGGGAAGTGCAGCGCGACGCCCAGCCCGGAGAGCGCCAGCCCCGCGTACGAGAACGCGGGTTCCGTGCTCAGCCAGAAGACCCCCCAGCCGGTGGCCGCGACCAGCAGCGCCCCGATGAACAGGACCGTCGGCGCGATCCGCAGGGCCAGCCACGCCCCCGCCAGCCGCCCGGCCGCCATCCCGGCGGTGAACGCCGCGACCGCGGTCGCGGCCACCGCCGGAGACAGGCCGGTCCGGTCGGAGAACAGCTTGGCCGCCCACAGGTTGAAGCAGAACTCCGCGGCGACGCAGCAGAACAGCACGATCCCGGCCAGACGGAAGCGCCGTCCCAGGCGGGCGCCGTCCCCGGGCGAGGCGTCCACCCCGGGCGAGGCGTCCACTCCGGGCGCGGCGTCCATCCCGGGCGAGACGGGCCCCGTCTCGGCCGCGGCCGGGCGCTCGGGGACGCGGACGCGCCCCATGAACAGTGCGAGCAGCACGGTCAGCACGGTGGGCACCACCAGCGCCGCCCGCCAGCCCAGCGTGCTCTGCGCCGCGACGCTGACCACGAACGGCACCCCGATGCCGACGATCACGCAGACCGCGTTGGCCTCGCTGATCGCCGCCGGGCCCGCCGGGCCGTGGCGGTCGTCGAGCGACGCCATGCCCGTGTACATGGTGAGCGAGGCCATCCCGCTGGCGACGCCGTAGCCGAGCAGGGTGGCGGGCAGGACGGTGGGGGCCGCCGCCACCAGGAACGTTCCGGCGCTCATCCCGGCCATCCCGGTCCAGATCACGGCCCGGCGGCCGATCCGGGCGGTCAGCCGGGGGAGCGCGAGGCCGGTGAGGATGCCGCCGACCGCCATCGAGGTGCCGTGCAGCCCGGCGACCGCCTGGGAGAGGCCCTGGTCGATCCGCAGCAGCGGGAGCGCGGCGCTGAGGCCGTACAGGTAGGTGGCGAAGACGCCGAGCTGGAGGTAGACCAGCCAGGTCGGGCGGTCGCGGACCAGCCGGACGGGCGCGGTCACGATCACCCTGATCTCCCCCGGACGTCGAAAAAACTGAAACGGCCTCGGAAACTATCTCATAGAGGTCTGAAACTCCGCGCTCAGGCGAGGGCGTCGAGCTGCTCGGCGAACCACCGGTGCGGGGGGAGGGCGGTCGCCGCCGCGGCCAGCAGGCCGCCCCTGCGGGAGCGTTCGCCCTCGGGCATGGTCAGGCCCTCGTGCAGCGCGGCGGCCGTGGCCGAGACGTCGTAGGGATTGACCGTGAGGGCGTGCTCGCCCAGCTCGGCGGCGGCGCCCGCCTCCCGCGAGAGCACCAGCGCGCTGCCCGGCGACAGGATCGGCCCCTCCTTGGCGACCAGGTTCATCCCGTCCCGGATCGGGTTGACCAGCAGCACGTCGGCCAGCCGGTAGGCGGCCAGCGACCGCGGGTAGTCGTCGTCGACGTTGAGGATCAGCGGGTCCCAGTCCTCGGTGGCGTACTCGTCCTCGATCTCCTTGGCGCAGCGCTGCACCGCCGCGGTGTACTCGCGGTACTCGGGCAGGTCGTGCCGGGAGGGGTAGGCGAAGGCCAGGTGGGTGACCCGGCCGTGCCACTCCGGATGGGCCGCAAGGAACTCCCGGTAGGCGACCAGGCCCCTGACGATGTTCTTCGACAGCTCGGTCCGGTCGATCCGCACGATCAGCCTGCGGTCGCCCACCTGGGCGCGGAGCGCGGCCATGTGCGACTCCACGTCGGGCTCCCCGGCCCGCGCCCAGAGCGCCTTGCCGTCCACGCCCAGGCTGTGCGTGCCGACCCGGGTGGTCCTGCCCGCGTGGGTCACCGTACGGGCGCCGGGGTCGACCGAGGCGCCGAGCACGGTCCGGCAGCAGTCCATGAACGCGGTGCCCCAGCGCTCGGTCAGGAAGCCCGCGTGGTCGGAGCCCAGGATGCCCTCGAGCAGCTCGGCCGCCACGTCGTCGGGCAGCAGGGCGAAGTACTCCGGCGGGGCCCAGGGGGTGTGCGAGAAGTGCGCCACCCGCAGGTCGGGCCGCTCGCCCCGGAGCATGGCCGGGACCAGGCTGAGGTGGTAGTCCTGCACCATCACCCGCGCCTCGTGCGGGGCCTCCTCGGCCAGCGCCATGGCGAACGCCTCGTTGTAGGCCTGGTACGACTCCCACTCCCGGCGGAACCTGGCGTCGAAGTGCGGCATGTTGGGGGTGTCGTAGAGGAGGTGGTGGACGAACCAGAGGGTGGAGTTGGCCACCGCGTTGTAGGCGCGGTGGAAGGTCGTCGGGGGGATGTCGAGCATCCGCAGCGCCCCGGTGTCGTAGCCCGCCTGGTCGAGCCGGCCGCCGGGCGCCAGCCGCACCGCGCCCCGGTCGCCGTCGGACAGTGCCGCGCAGACCCACAGGGCGCCCATGTCCCTGGCGACCGCCGACAGCCCCGACACCAGGCCGCCTCCTCCCCTGCGCATGGACAGGGAGCCGTCCTCGGAGAGGGTGAAGGAGACGGGGCCCCGGTTGGAGGCCACCAGGATCGCTTTCATCAGATCCCTTCACTGGCTAGGGACACGCCTGTCCTGAAGGTTAACCGGCACCTTCCCGGGACGCCTCCTCTTCCGGAGAGGGAAGAATGGCGTTCGTCGGATTGTGTCAGCTCTTGTCAGCCGGTCGGTTTGTGTTCATGGGTTTTACCCGCTTTTATGGCGCGATCGACGGTGAACGTCTGTCATCTACGACCGTAGGATGTCCAGCGACCGTGACCGCTGATGGGGGCCCGTGATGGCGCTGGACGAGACGACCGAGGAACTGGCCCGGCAGGCCGCCCTCGGTGACCACCGCGCGCTCGGCGAGCTGCTGAAGCGCATCGAGCCCGCCGTGCTGCGGCACTGCGGCCGCATCCTCCCCTACCGCCAGGACGCCGAGGAGGCCTGCCAGGACACCCTGCTGGCGGTGGCCCGCAACATCGGCCGCTTCGAGGGTCGCGCCCGGTTCAGCACCTGGCTGCACATCGTGACCGCCAACTGCGCCAGGACCACCTACCGATCGCTGAAGCGCCGCGCCGCCGAGCAGAGCTCGGACGAGCTCCCCCTGCAGAAGCCGGACGTCGCCCGGGTGAGCGTGATCGCCGGATCCCGGCTCGACCTGCTCGACGCGATGGAGGCGCTGGAGGCCGAGAAGCCCGACCTGGCGCAGGCTCTGGTGCTGCGTGACATCTGCCAGCTCGACTACAACGAGGTGGCCGAGCAGCTCGGCATCCCGCTGGGCACCGCCAAGTCGCGGATCCACCAGGCCCGCAAGTACGTCCAGGGGGCCCTGGGGGAGGCCTACGGTCTCTGACCCGTCCTTCTCCGGCCCGTCCTCTCTTCGGCCCGCCCTTCTTCGGCCGTCTCCTTCCGACCGGCTCCTTGCGGGCCGGCCGGTCGCCTCCGGCCGGCTCCGGCCCGTCGCCTCCCGCCCCTCAACGAGGGTCGTCCGCGTGGCGTGCGGCTTCTGCGGCCTTGACCGGTGACGGCTGGATTAGGGTGGCCCCGTCCGCGTCACCCGGCCCGGTGCCCGCGTCATCAGGCCGTCGGTGACATGGGGCGATCTCCCCCCTCAGCTCCGGAAGCCGAGGTCGAGGAGAGACCCACATGTCCCGCAGACACGCCGTCACCGCCGGATGCGTCCTGGCGATCACCGCGCTCACCCTGGCCGCCGCTCCGGCGGACGCCGACCCCCGGACGGGCGGGCCCGGGGCGGCCGAGCCGGTCGGGCCCGCCGTACCGATCGCGACGAAGACACCGGGAACGCCTTCCAGGGCCGGGACGCCGGGTGTGACGGTTCCCGGGGGCGCGAGGGCCGCGGCGCCGCCACCGGGCATGCTCGAGGCGCTCCAGCGCGACCTGGGCCTGACCCGGGCCGAGGCCGAGACCCGGCTGCTCAACGAGGCCCGGCTGATCCCGATCGCCGAGCAGATGAGCAGGAGGCTCGGTGACCGCTTCGGCGGCGCCTGGCTGCGGGCCAAGACCGCGCACACCCTGGTGGTGGCCAGCACCAGGGCCGCCGACATCCCCCAGATCCTGGCCGCGGGCGCGCAGGCCGAGATCGTTCCCACGTCGCTGACGGAGCTGTCCGCCATCAAGGCGAAGCTCGACGCCACCCTGCCGCCGCAGCCGCTGGTCTCCAGCGTCCGCTACATCGACGTCAAGCGGAACAAGGTGGTCGTGCTGGCCCCGCGGCCGGACCAGACCGAGAACATCATCGAGTCCTCCGGTCTCGACCAGACCGCCGTGATCGTACTGCCCTCCACCGAGGCGCCGTTGCCGCTGTACGACCTGGTCGGCGGAAACGCCTACTACATCAACACCGTCAACCGCTGCTCGGTCGGCTTCTCCGTCCTCAAGGGGAACCAGCAGGGGTTCGTCACCGCCGGTCACTGCGGCAGGCAGGGCGCGCCCACCCTCGGGTTCAACCGCCAGGCCCAGGGGGTCTTCCAGGGGTCGGTCTTCCCGGGCAGCGACTACGCCTGGGTGGCCACCAACGCCGCCTGGACGGCCGTCGCCGGTGTGGACAACGGCGAGGGCGGCATCGTCCCCGTCGCCGGGGCCCGGGTCGCCATCGAGGGGGCCTCGGTCTGCCGGTCGGGCTCCACCACCGACTGGTACTGCGGCCTCATCCAGCAGCGCGACGCCAGCGTCACCTACCCCCAGGGCGCCGTCCTGGAGCTGACCCGTACCAGCGTCTGCGCCGAGCCCGGCGACTCGGGCGGCTCGTTCATCGCCATCGACCAGGCCCAGGGCGTCACCTCCGGAGGCTCGGGCGACTGCGCCTCGGGAGGCGTCACCTACTTCCAGCCGATCGCCGAGATCCTCACCGCCTACGGCCTGGCCCTGAGGACCACGGCGGGCAATCCGCCGCCGCCGACCACCGGCACCTGCACCGGCTATCCCACCACCTTCACCGGCGCGCTGGCCGCCGGGAGGTCCGTCTACCACCCCAGGAGCGTCTACTACCGGGCGGGCATTCCCGGGAACCACTTCGGGTGCCTGGACGGCCCCGCCGGCGCGGACTTCGACCTGTACCTGCAGAAGTGGAGCCGCTCCGCCTGGCGGGTCGTCGCCTCCTCCAGGAGCGCCGGCCCCGACGAGAAGATCACCTACACCGGGACGCCCGGTTTCTACCGCTACCGGGTGGCGAGCGTGGCCGGTTCCGGCGCCTACACCGTGGGGCTCAGGGCGCCGTCCCCGCTCTCGGTCCGCAGCGCGCCCTGACCTGAGCGGCCGTCTTCGGGAAGTCCGGTGTCCGGCCGGGCGTCAGGCCTCCGGCACGGTCCCGGCCCTGACGCCGGCCCGGTCCCGGGTCGGCGTCAGGGCCGGTGACCACACCCCCGCCGATGTCCCTGTCCGGCAGGTAACACGCCATGTCTCATACGGTGAGACGGCTTGCCGGGACGGCGGGGTGGCGGGGTAGAGTGCTGGAGACCTGCGCATCAGGTCGACAACTGAATACGTGCTCATCCAGAGGGGTGGAGGGACCGGCCCTGCGAAGCCCCGGCAACCCTCCCGGTTCAAGACTCGTGATCTGACGAGGTCGGCCGGGACAGGTGCCAATTCCGGTCTGTGACCAGGGTGGTCGCAGACGAAGATGAGGGAAAGGCCTCGCTTCATGGCGCTCGCAACCACTGAGAACATCACCGTCACCTCGCCCGCCCAGCAGGACGCGGGCGGAAGCTTCGGCCCCGCCGTGGCCCTGTCCTGTCGCGAGTGCGGTGCCCGCTACGACCTCGGCCCGAGCTTCGCGTGCATCGAATGTTTCGGGCCCCTCGAGATCGCCTACGACTTCGGGCGCGTGACCCGGGAGCAGATCGCCGAGGGGCCGGACAACATCTGGCGCTACCGCTCACTGCTGCCGGTCCCGGCCGACGTGGCCTCCAAGCCCAACATGGCACCCGGCTGGACCAAGCTCGTCAACGCCCGGAACCTGGCTCGCGAGCTCGGTATCCGCTCGCTGCACGTGAAGGACGACTCGGGCAACCCCACGCACTCCTTCAAGGATCGCGTGGTGGCCATCGCCGTGGAGGCGGCCCGCACCTTCGGCTTCCACACCCTGTCCTGCTCCTCCACCGGCAACCTGGCCGGTGCCGTGGCCGCCGCCGCCGCGCGGGCCGGGCTGGACTCCTGCGTGTTCATCCCCTCGAACCTGGAGCAGGCCAAGATCGTCATGGCCTCCGTGTACGGCGGCAGGCTGGTGGGCATCGAGGGCACCTACGACGACGTGAACCGCTTCTGCTCCGAGCTCATCGGCGACGAGCTGGGCGAGAAGTGGGGCTTCGTCAACGTCAACCTGCGGCCGTACTACGCCGAGGGCTCCAAGACGCTGGCCTACGAGATCGCCGAGCAGCTCGGCTGGCGCATCCCCGACCAGATCATCGTCCCGGTGGCCTCGGGCTCCCAGCTCACGAAGATCGACAAGGGGTTCAAGGAGCTGATCCGGCTCGGGCTCGTCGAGGACACCCCGTACAAGATCTTCGCCGCCCAGGCCGAGGGGTGCTCGCCGGTCTCGGCGGCCTACAAGGCCGGTCACGACGTGATCCGCCCGGTCAAGCCGGACACCATCGCCAAGTCGCTGGCGATCGGCAACCCGGCCGACGGCCCCTACGTCCTGGACATCGCCCGCCGTACCGGTGGCGCCGTCGAGGACGTGACCGACGCCGAGATCGTCGACGCGATCCGGCTGCTGGCCAGGACCGAGGGCGTCTTCGCCGAGACCGCCGGTGGCGTCACCGTCGGCGTGCTCCGCAAGCTGGTCGCCTCGGGCACGCTCGACCCCGACGCGGAGACCGTGGTGCTCAACACCGGGGACGGCCTCAAGACCCTGGACGCGGTGGCCTCCGAGGCGCGTCCCACCGCGGTCATCCGGCCCTCCCTTGACGCATTCCGTGCGGCCATCGCCTGAAAACCGTGAAAGGTACCGAACTATGAGCGTTTCTGTGCGGATTCCGACGATTCTCCGGACGTACACCGGTGGTGCCGCCGAGGTGAGCGCGGAGGGTGAGACCCTGCGCGAAGTTCTGCAGAAGCTGGACGCGGACTTCCCGGGGATCGGTGCCCGAATCCTTGATGAAACGGGTAAGATTCGCCGTTTTGTCAATGTCTACGTTGGCGACGAGGACGTCCGCTTCGCCGAGAACCTGGACACGGCCACGCCCTCGGGCGCGCAGATCTCCATCATCCCGGCGGTGGCCGGGGGCTGAACCGCCGCCCACCCGGCGTCCCGGTCCCGGCGCTCCCGCGCCGTCACGTCGTCCCCGACCCGCCCCGGGCCGGCCCCTGCGGGCCCGTCCGGACCGCCGGTGGGCTCGGGGCCCGGCCCCGTTCGCCATCGACATCTCCCCACGACACCCGCACGGCTCAGGCCGCGCGGGTGTCGTTTTTTATGACCCGGACTCATATTCCTTGCGTATGAAGAGATCGTACAAATTTAAACTAACTACTAGTGATAGTCAAACTATGTTCTCGTACGGAAAACTCGCGTAAACGGGTAGTTTGGTGCTTGACTCTGTTGCTCGACCACTTCTCACAGGTATGGTCGAGGGCGATCGACGTGGCGAAGTTCGCCCGAAGATTGAGGACTTCGCGAGAGGAATGGGCGTCGTCCTAAAGACCAGTAAGAGGAGTCACAAGTGGCGCAGGGCACCGTCAAATGGTTCAACGCGGACAAGGGCTACGGCTTCATCGCGGTAGACGGTGGTAAGGATGTGTTCGTCCATTACTCCGCGATCATGATGGACGGCTACCGGGCACTGGAGCAGGGCCAGCGGGTGGAGTTCGAGATCACCCAGGGTCAGAAGGGTCCCCAGGCCGAAGCCGTCCGGACGGTCTGACCCGGCCGTCCCCCGAACTCTCCGGGCGGGCGGCGGATCCCGCGGAGCCCCGCGGAGTCTCGCGGAGCACCGCAGAGCCCCGCGGAACCTCGTGGAACCTCGTGGAACCCTGCGGATCGCGGTCTGTCCGACCGCTCCGCACGCCCGCCCCTCATGTCCGGCCCGGTCCGGCGTGGTCGGCTCGTCAGGTCACGTCGGGTCGGGTCGGGGCTCGGCCCGTCCGGATCCGGCCGGATCCGGACGGGTTCGTCGGACCCGGCCCGTCCGGTTCGAGGCCGTTCACTCCGGTCCGATGTGATCCGTCCTGTCCGGGCCGATCCGGGCTGGTTCGACTTGGTCCGGCTTGGTCCGGCTTCGTGCGGGCTGATCTGGACTGGTTTGGCTTGGTCCGGCTTGGCCGGGATCGGTCCGAGCGGTTCGTTTCGTCGGGCCCGGTCCGTTCCCGCGGGGACGGACCGGGCCTTCGCTCTGCGCGGAACGGTCCCGCCGTCGTCGGACGGCGAAAGGACGCCCCACGCCCCGGCGGGCCGGGCGTCGTACCCGGTGGATCGCCCCTGACGTGCCACGAGGCGGCCGGTGCCGTACCCCTGACGCGCCGCCGTGAAGGCGCGACGTCCCCTGGTGCGACGCAGGTCAGGCGATCGCAGCTTGCACTCGGCAGGGTAGAGTGCTAAACAGTTTGTTGGCACTCGCACATGAGGAGTGCCAAACCTGGATCGAGGCGATGGGGCCCGCCGAACGGAGTCGTGGGCCCACATGCCGTCGCGGGCGTCGGCTCGGTCCGGAGCAAGCCACCCTGTATCTGGGAGGTCTAGCCGTATGGCAGCCAAGATGATCGCGTTTAACGAGGACGCCAGGCGCGGTCTCGAGCGTGGCATGAACCAGCTCGCGGACGCCGTGAAGGTGACCCTCGGCCCCAAGGGCCGTAACGTCGTTCTGGAGAAGAAGTGGGGAGCCCCCACCATCACCAACGATGGTGTCTCCATTGCGAAGGAGATCGAGCTCGAGGACCCGTGGGAGAAGATCGGGGCCGAGCTCGTCAAGGAAGTCGCCAAGAAGACCGACGACGTCGCGGGTGACGGCACCACCACCGCCACCGTGCTCGCTCAGGCTCTCGTACGTGAGGGTCTCCGCAACGTCGCCGCCGGCGCCAACCCGATGGCCCTGAAGAAGGGCATCGAGGCCGCCGTCGAGCGCGTGTCGGAGGAGCTGTCCAAGCTCGCCAAGGACGTGGAGACGAAGGCGCAGATCGCCTCCACCGCCTCGATCTCCGCGGGCGACCCGCAGATCGGCGAGATGATCGCCGAGGCGATGGACAAGGTCGGCAAGGAAGGCGTCATCACCGTCGAGGAGAGCAACACCTTCGGTCTCGAGCTCGAGCTCACCGAGGGCATGCGCTTCGACAAGGGCCTCACCTCGATGTACTTCGTGACCGACCCGGAGCGGATGGAGGCCGTCCTCGACGACCCCTACATCCTGGTCGTCAACTCCAAGGTGTCCGCCAACAAGGACCTGCTCCCCGTTCTCGACAAGGTCGTGCAGGCCGGCAAGCCGCTGCTGATCATCGCCGAGGACGTCGAGGGCGAGGCCCTGGCCACCCTGGTCGTGAACAAGATCCGCGGTCTCTTCCGCTCGGTCGCCGTCAAGGCGCCCGGCTTCGGTGACCGCCGCAAGGCCATGCTGGGCGACATCGGCATCCTGACCGGCGCCCAGGTCATCAGCGAGGACCTCGGCCTCAAGCTGGAGTCCACCACGCTGGACCAGCTCGGCCGGGCCCGCCAGGTCATCGTCACCAAGGACGAGACCACCATCGTCGACGGTGCCGGCGACGCCGAGCAGATCGCCGGCCGGGTCAACCAGATCCGCGCCGAGATCGAGAACACCGACTCCGACTACGACCGCGAGAAGCTCCAGGAGCGTCTCGCCAAGCTGGCCGGCGGCGTGGCCGTCATCAAGGCCGGCGCGGCGACCGAGGTCGAGCTCAAGGAGCGCAAGCACCGCATCGAGGACGCCGTTCGCAACGCGAAGGCGGCCGTCGAGGAGGGCATCGTCCCCGGCGGTGGCGTGGCCCTGCTGCAGGCCGGCGCCAAGGCGTTCGACAAGCTGGAGCTCACCGGCGACGAGGCCACCGGTGCCGCGATCGTGAAGAAGGCTCTCGAGGAGCCGCTGAAGCAGATCGCCGTGAACGCCGGCCTCGAGGGTGGCGTCGTGGTCGAGAAGGTGCGCAACCTTCCCGCGGGTGAGGGCCTCAACGCCGCCACCGGCGAGTACGTCAACCTGTTCGAGACGGGCATCATCGACCCGGCCAAGGTGACGCGTTCCGCTCTGCAGAACGCGGCGTCCATCGCGGCGCTGTTCCTCACCACCGAGGCCGTCATCGCCGAGAAGCCCGAGAAGGCCGGTGCCGCTCCCGCCATGCCCGGCGGCGGTGGCGACATGGACTTCTAGTCCATACGCTTTCGAAAAAGAGGCGACCCCCGTCGGGGCCGCCTCTTTTTGCGTTCACCGTCCGGACGCCGTGTCGTTCAACGGCCGGACGTCGCGTCGTTCACCGTCCGGTGCGTCGCGTGGTCAGCCGAGCTGCGCGGGGAGCGGCCGGGCGTGCAGCACGGTCAGCGAGGTGACCGCGCGGGTCAGCACCACGTACAGGCGGGCCAGGCCCCGGGGCTCGGCGGCGACGATGTCGGCCGGCTCGGTCACGATCACGTGGTCGTACTCCAGGCCCTTGGCCAGGGTGGCCGGGACGACCAGCAGGCGGTGGTCGGCGACCGTGTCGGGGCTCAGCACGCGGTGATCCAGATGGGACAGGGCGGCGGACGCCGCGTCCACCGAGGCGTCGGGGACGATGACGCCGATCGACCCCTCGCGGGCGAGCGCCTCCTCGGCGGCGCCGGACAGCGCCGTGGCCAGGTCCGTCACCCGCCGCACCGACAGGGAGCCCGCGCCGGGCCGCAGTGACCGGGGGGCGGCCAGGCCAGGGGCCACCGAGGGCAGCAGCCTGGCGGCGTAGTCGAGGACCTCGCGAGGCACCCGGAACCCCAGGGTGAGCTCGGTGACGCTGCCGTCCTCGAAGCCCAGATGGGTCAGCACCTCGGTCCAGGAGCGCGCGGACCAGGGCGTGGTGCCCTGGGCGAGGTCGCCCAGCACGGTGGCCGACCCGGTACGGCAGCGCCGCCCGAGCGCCCGCAGCTGCATCGCCGACAGGTCCTGGGCCTCGTCCACGACCAGGTGGCCCAGCGGTACGGTCCGCTCGATCATGTCGCCCAGCTCGTCCATCAGCGCGGCGTCGGCCGCCGACCACTTCGCCGAGCGGAAGGACTTGGCGGGCCTGGCCCAGAGCAGCAGGGCCTGCTCCTCGGGCGTGAGGTCGTCCTTGGCCGCGGAGGCCAGGAAGCCGGGGTCGCTGAACAGCCGGTACAGCACCTGCTGCGGGGTCACCTTGGGCCAGACCGCGTCCACCAGCCGCTTGACCGGCGCGGACCGGGCCACCGCGTCCTGCACCCGGTCGTCGGGCGACTCGCCGCGCTGCTCCATCCGGACGAGCACCAGGTGGGCGAGGCGCTGGGCGAGCGTCGCGCGGCCGGGCCCGTAGCGGGTGGTGCCGCGCAGGGCGGCGACGATCTCGCGCACCTCGTGGTCGGCGACCCGGTAGCGGTTGATCCCCTTGGTGTACAGCACGCCCTCGGTGGGCTTGACGACGTGCATCCACAGGGCGCGCCTGAGCACCTCGACGATCCTGGCGTCGCCCTTGACGGCGCCGACCGCCGCGTCCTCGGGCGCGGAGTGGTCGCCGAGGATGCCGGAGACCGTGGTCTGGTCGACCTTGACCTCGCCCAGGGCGGGCAGCACCGAGGAGATGTAGGAGAGGAACGCCCGGTTCGGGCCGACGATCATGACGCCCGACCGGGCGAGCCGCTCGCGGTGGGTGAAGAGCAGGTAGGCCGCCCGGTGCAGGCCGACCGCGGTCTTCCCGGTGCCGGGGGCTCCCTGGACGCACACGGTCCGGGTCAGCTCGGAGCGGACGATCTCGTCCTGGTCGGGCTGGATCGTCGCGACGATGTCGCGCATCGGCCCCGAGCGGGGGCGCTCGATCTCCTCGGTGAGGATCCTGCTCTGCGCGACGGCGGTGTCGCTCTGGTCGAGGCGCTCGTCCTCGTAGGCGGTCAGGTCCCCGCCCTGGTAGCCGAACCGGCGGCGCCGTACGACGCCCATCGGATCGGCCGGGCCGGCCTGGTAGAAGGCCCGGGAGACCGGAGCCCGCCAGTCGATGACCAGGGGGCGGCTGCGGTCGTCGTGGACGTGCCTGCGCCCGACGTGGATCGTCTCGGGCAGATCGTCGCCGGCCTCCCGGTCGAGCCGGCCGAAGAACAGGGGCGTGCCGGAGTGGTCGGCGAGCGCCGCGACCCGCTGGTCCAGCAGCCCCTGCAGGACCTGCTGGGAGACCCAGTCCCCGGCGGCGTCGGCGGACAGGGAGGCGGCGTGCTCGCGCATCGCGCGCAGCGCCGCCCTGGAGGCGGCCAGGTGTTCACGTTCGGCGGCGAGGATCCGGGCGGGATCGGAGGATATGTCGGGGGCCAGTTGGTGTGCGGGCACGCTGAAGCGCCTCCCATTCATGAACGGAGGTGGTGGTCATCGGGCAGCGAATCGACCAGCCTAGCGGCGACGCCCGCGCGTCTCAAAGGGATTAGGGCCGGGTACGCGGTGGCGCCCGGGACCTCGGGCGGGCGCGTCCTTCGGGACGGCCCGCCCCGGTAAGAATCGCCGTGACGACGTCTTCATCGATCGTCGGATCGTCATTCAGCGGTCATCGCGGGCATTGTCGGGACCGGCGTTGAGACCGTTCCGTAATCACTCTGATACTCTGGGTAATTCCGTGTAGAAATGATGAAAAAGGCAGCCGAACATGGTGACTCGCGCAGATCATGGGGGTATGTCGCCAGTGGCCGCAGAGGCCTAGCGAGGGGGTGGTCTGTTTGTCGAAAGCCCGAGGGATTTCGTGGGCCTGACACACATCGACGACGTGTTCGCCAGGTGGAGTCATTCTCCGGCGAGCACGTCGTCCGCGTCGATGATCTGGTAGGCGTACCCCTGCTCGGCCAGGAAACGCTGCCGGTGCGCGGCGAAGTCCTGGTCGACCGTGTCACGGCTGACCACCGAGTAGAAGCGGGCCCCGCCGCCGTCGGCCTTCGGCCGCAGCACCCGGCCCAGCCGCTGCGCCTCCTCCTGCCGTGACCCGAAGGTGCCCGACACCTGGATGGCCACCGCCGCCTCGGGCAGGTCGATGGAGAAGTTGGCGACCTTGGAGACGACCAGGACCTGGATCTCCTTGTCGCGGAACGCCTGGAAGAGCCGCTCCCGCTCCTTGACCTTCGTCTCACCCTTGATCACCGGCGCGTTCAGGTGCTCGCCCAGCTCGTCGAGCTGGTCGATGTACTGCCCGATGACCAGCACCTGCTCGTCCAGGTGCCGGCGGACCAGCGCCTCGGTCACCCGCGTCTTGGACGGCGTGGTCGCGCAGAACCGGTAGCGCTCCTCGGACTCGGCCATCGCGTACGCCAGCCGCTCCTCGTCGGTGAGCGTCACCCGCACCTCGACGCAGTCGGCCGGGGCGATCCAGCCCTGGTTCTCCATCTCCTTCCACGGCGCGTCGTAGCGCTTGGGGCCGATCAGGGAGAACACGTCGCCCTCCCGGCCGTCCTCGCGCACCAGCGTCGCGGTCAGCCCGACCCGCCGCCTGGCCTGCAGGTCGGCGGTCATCCGGAAGATCGGCGCGGGCAGCAGGTGGACCTCGTCGTAGACGACCAGGCCCCAGTCACGGGCGTCGAACAGCTCCAGGTGCCGGTAGACGCCCTGCCTGCGGGTCGTCATCACCTGGTACGTGGCGATGGTGACCGGCCGGATCTCCTTCTTCGTACCGGTGTACTCGCCGATCTCGTCCTCGGTCAGCGAGGTCCGCTTGAGCAGTTCCTGCTTCCACTGGTGGGCCGAGACCGTGTTGGTCACCAGGATCAGCGTGGTCGCCTTGGCCTGGGCCATCGCCGCGGCGCCCACGATCGTCTTGCCCGCCCCGCACGGGAGCACCACCACGCCGGAGCCGCCGTGCCAGAACGCCTCGGCGGCCTCGCGCTGGTAGGTGCGCAGTTCCCAGCCGTCCTCGGTGAGCTCGATCGGGTGGTGCTCGCCGTCGACGTACCCGGCCAGGTCCTCGGCGGGCCAGCCCAGCTTGAGCAGGTGCTGCTTGATGTTGCCGCGCTCGCTCGGGTGCACGGCCACGCCGTCGTCCAGGCGCTCGCCCAGCAGCGGCTGGATCTTCCGGGAGCGCAATACCTCCTCCAGCACGGCCCTGTCGGTGCTGGTCAGCACGAGCCCGTGCACGGGGTGCTTCTCCAGGCGCAGCCTGCCGTAGCGCGCCATCGTCTCGGCGACGTCGACCAGCAGCGCGTGCGGCACCGGGTAGCGGCTGTAGGCGATCAGGGCGTCGATCACCTGCTCGGCGTCGTGCCCGGCGGCCCGCGCGTTCCACAGCGCCAGCGGCGTGACCCGGTAGGTGTGCACGTGCTCGGGGGCGCGTTCCAGCTCGGCGAAGGGCGCGATCGCCTTACGGCACTCCCCGGCCCTCTCGTGGTCGACCTCGAGGAGCAGGGTCTTGTCCGATTGGACGATCAATGGTCCGTCAGTCACAGACGTCTCCCTCGGTTACCGCGGGTTGGGCGGCTCGGCTCTCGGTCGGACCCGGCGGGTGGGCGCCGGACCGTCTGCTGCCCCACGTTCCCCGGGTGCAACGGACGGGGACGCGTGGGCAGTCCCGCGCGACCCGCCGATGCGAGCGATCTCACATCCCCGGCCGGCACGCGTGCGTACGCACCGTGCCCGGACATCGAGAGTACGGGGTCGCCGGGGATGCGGGCGCCGGGCGCGCGGGCTCCGCGACGGACACGGGGCGGGGCACGGGTCCGAGGACGCTCCCGGTGGTCCCGGTGTCTCCGGCATGGTCAGGCGCTGAAGGCGTCGTTGAGCCCGGCGACGATGAAGGCGGCCACTCCCAGGACGAGCAGCCCGACGTTGACGCCGATGCTGATCCAGGCCCATCGGAGCAGGCCCCTGGCCCCCCGGGGGTCGGAGTCGACCCTGCCCAGCGCGATGCCCGACAGGACGGCGCTGACCAGACCGCCGATGCTCAGGAAACAGCTCAGCGAGAGCACGATGCCGACGGCCAGGACGATGATCGCGTGCGTCCTGACCCCCTCGGCGTTCCGGGACGCCACGGGGTCGTGACCGGCCCCGTAGGGCTGCTCGGCATAGCCCTGGCCGTATCCGCCCGGGTAGGAGCCGTGATCCGGCCGGGTGTACCCCCCGTCGCCGTATCCGCCCGCATGGCCGTGGTCGGTGTACGCCTGACCGGGGTATCCCTGGCCGTATCCCTGATCGGCGCGCTCGTGAGCGCCGTACCCCTGGTCGGCGTAGGCCGGCGCGCCGTACCCCTGGCCGGTGTGGGCCGGGTCGCCGGAGGCCCGGTCGTGGCCGGACGAGTACCCCTGGGGGGACCGTTCCCGGTCGTAGGCGAGCCGGTCGTCGCCGGAGGCCGGGCCGGGACCCGTGCCGTAGGGGCTCTTCCAGTCGTCCGGGTTGGTGCTGGGGCCTTCGGAATGACCGCTGCTCACCGTGGATCTCTCGCTTCCGTGGAGCTCGGGACATCAACAGATATCACGATATGAGCCGTGAACCGTGTGCCACGGACGAATGGGTCGGTCTCCGCTCCGGCGGCCGGATCCCGGGTGAGACCGGGAAGGACTCCGGGTGAGACCGGGAAGGACCCCGCTCCGCGCGGCGACCTGCCTCGGCGACCCGGCGGCCGGCCTCGGGGCGGTCCGTTCCGGAACCGACATTACCCCGTGGCCCTGCCCGGTACACCGCGACCGTGCGGCCGTTCCCGATCCCCGTCCGGAACGCGCGGGGGCGTTCCCGGCGACGCGGCCGAGGACGGGAACACCGGCCGATGACGGCCGATGGCGACCGATGACGCCGGATGTCGGGCGTTCCCGGCCGGTGCCGCCCGTCACCGGCCGATGCTGACCGGTGCCGCCCGTCACCGGTCGGTGCGGACCGGTGCGGGCGGTGCGGGCCGGTGCCGGGTGACGTCGTGCGACGCCGGGCGGTGTCACGCCGGTGCCGTGCCGGTGCCGTGCCGGTTTCGTGGAGGCTCAGGCGATGTCGGCGATGCCGGTGATGCGGTGCAGGGCGAAACGGTGCACGGCCGCTCGTGTCTCGTCGTAGGCGGTGAGGTAGCCGCCCTCCATCCGGGCGGGTTCGAGGATCCGGCTGGTCGCGTTGCCCTGCGAGTCGAGGTAGCCGATCCAGACCTGCGAGCCCTGCCGGATGGCCTCGCGCAGCGCGGTGATCGTGGCGGTGGCCGGGGAACGCGGCACCTGGCCACCGGGGGCCGCCACCGGGGGACGCCGGGCCAGATGGGCGGCGTCTCCGGCGCGCACGGCGCGGACGGCCGCGGCCACCACGTCGGCCTCCGGGCCGCCGAACGTGACCGGCGCGCGGGCCGCCGGCGGGCCCTCGGTCCGGCGCACGTCGAGCTGGGTGATGATCACGTCTCCGTCGAGCGACTCGGCCGCGGGGGCGTACCCCATCGCGCGCAACGCGTCGACCAGCACGGGCCGGGAGGACTTGGAGGCGATCACCGTGGGTGCGAGCCGGCGCAGCCGCAGCGGGATAGCCCGCTTGTCGGCCATGACCTCGTCCAGCAGCGAGGAGTCGTCGCAGCGCACGTACGCGCTCGCCGTGCCCACGCGCATCCGGCCGTGCCTGCGGGCCACGTCGGCGATCAGGTAGCCGAGCGGCTGCGGGACGGGCGTGGTCGAGTGGCGCTCCAGCATGGCGAGCAGCTCGTCGGCGCCCTGCCCGGCGTCCAGCGCCCGCCGGATCGACCGCTCGTCGAACCGGTAGACCGTGGCGCCGCCGGTGGACTCCACCTCGGCCGCCAGTGCCAGCCACCGCCTCAGCTCGCCGGTGAGCGGCCCGGGGGCGACGGCGGTCAGGTCGGCCTGCAGCAGGACGTGGTCGAGCGGCTCGGGCAGCAGCGGGAGGAGCAGCCGCGCGGCGGCATGGGCGCCGGAACCCCCGGAACCTGCGGAACCGGCGGGACTCCCGGACGCGGTGGACCCGCCGGACCCCCCGCAGGCGCCCGGGTCGCCGGAGGCGTCGGGGAGCAGGGCGCGGCCGTGGGCGGAGAGCGCGCCCAGCCCGGTGACGCCGATCTGCTCGGCCTCCCGCAGGGTGAACTCCACCAGCTGGTCGCGGTGGCCGCCCCGGCGGCGCGGCTGCTCCCAGGCCAGGCGGTCGCGTACCGCCTCCAGGGTGGGCGCCGTCCCCGGCGCGGAGGCGAGCACGCCCAGGGTGGCGGCGCGGACCTCGGCCGCGGACGGGCGGCGCAGGTCGGGATGGAGGGCGTTGAGCAGCCGGTCGCGCTCGTCCCGGTCGCCGATCACACCCGGCAGCCGGTCCATGGTGAGCCAGGTCGTGGCCAGCGTCGTCCAGCGGTCCTCGGTGGCCTTCACCCGCCAGCCGTCGTAGCCGGGCGTGGGCATCCAGTCGCCGTCGACCGCGCCGCTCGCCGCCACCAGCCCCGCCGCGTACGCCACCTCGATGATGAGCCCCGTCACCCACTCGGGCAGGTCGAGCAGGGCGGCGGTCCGCTTGAGGTCGCGCACGGCCAGGCCGCCGCTGCGGAGCACGCCGGGCGGGTCGGCGCTCCAGCGCTCGCACAGCTCCTCCACCGCGCGGACGAAGGTGAACGCCTGCCCGGCCGCCGTGCGGTCGGCGAGCCCCTGGTCGCGCTCGGTGCCCTCGGTCACCGGTGGGAAGGGGGAGAGATCGCGGTGGACGCGGCCGCCGCGCAGGAACAGGCCGACCTCGCGGGGGAGCACCACGCTCTCCTCGCCGGTGGCGGCCAGCAGTGCCCGGGAGAGCAGCTGGTCGATCGGGGACTGCGCGGTGGCGGCGCGCACCTCGCGCCGGGCGTTCGGCACCCGGCCGCTGGCCGGGCCCCAGGCCAGCTCGTTGAGCGCCGACCGGGCCTGCGGGGAGACCTCCCCGACCAGCCGCCCGACGACCTCCGGGTCGGCGAGCAGCGCGGCCAGGGCCTCCTTGGTGTCACCGTCCTCGCCCCCGGCGTCCCGCACCAGCTCGGCGAGGCGCTCGGCGGGATGGTGCCGGAACGCCTCCACGGCGGGCGGGCCGAGCCCGGCGGGACCGTCCAGCACCTCGCGCACCCCGGGAGCCGTGGCCAGCGCCTTGTCGGGCCCGTAGACCAGGGCCATGGTGCGCAGCCGCTCGACCGTCTCCTTGAGCGCGTTCTGGAACGCCGGATCGGCCGCTCCGGGCAGGGCGCGGGCCATCTGGGCGCGGAGCGACCGGTAGGGGACGGGGCCGGGGAGCACGACCAGCGTCTCCATGACCGCGAGGGCGAACCGGTCGAGCCGGTCGAGGGCCCTGCCCACCGCCGACGGGCTGCTCGCCCGTCCGGCCAGGCCCTCCAGATGGGCGGGCACAGGCGTGATGAGCTCGGGACGCGCGGAGACGAGCGCCCGCAACCGGTCGTCGCTGCGGCCGCGCAGCCACTCGGTGAACTCCGTGCTCATTCCGCCAATGGTAGGAGGCTTGACCGACATCGCGCGGCCTGGGGGAATTCCACGATCGCGCGAAGGGCCCGAATCGATCACTTGACGGGCGGTGAATGAGGGAAGGGGCTCCCGTGCGAGGCGATGTCGAGAGAGGATGGCAGTGTGATCGAGCGCACCGATCAGCTCGTCCTGGACTACGTCGGCAAGGTGGCCGACGCCGCCCACGGGGTGCTGCCACCGAGACAACGCATCGACTTCGTCACGGGCCTGCGCAGGCGGATCGACGCCGAGCGGAGGGGGACGGACGACCCGGCCGCCGTGGCCAGGATGCTGGCCGGTCTCGGCGACCCCGTCGAGCTGGTCGGGCAGGAGCTGCGACGGCTGGGCAGGCAGGAGACGCCCCGGCCGCCCGGGGTCCCCGCCCACGCCTCATCGGCCTCCGCGCCACCGGCCTCCGCGGCACCCTCGTCCGCGGCACCCTCGTCCGCGACATCGGCCCCCGCGGCATCGGCCTCCGTGCCGGCCCCGGCGTCGCCCCTCGCCGCGCCCACGTCCCGCGACTCCGGCGACTCCCGTGACCCCGACGACCCCGGCGAAGGTGACGACGCCGGCGTCCCCGCCCCCCGACGGCCCGTACGCGGACATCCCTACGCCTCGACGCCCCCCTCGGACCCTTCGGCCTCCCCGGACCGGGCGTCCGTCCCGGGCCGGCGGTCCGAGGACGAGTGGGACGACGCGGTGGAGGGGGATCCGCCGACCGAGGAGATCCCGCCCGTGCCGCCCGTCCCCCCGACACCGCCCGCCCCCGACCCCCTGGCACCGCCCGTGCCGAACCCCGTCGCGCCTCCCGCCCCCGACCCTCTCGCGCCGTCCGTACCGGACCCGCTGGCGCCGTCCGTGCCCGATCCCCTGGCGCCGTCCGTACCGGATCCCCTGGCGCCGCCGGTGCCGGGGCCCGTGCCGCAGACGGAGCCGGGAAAGGAGGCGGAGCCGCGGAGCAAGGGCCCGGGGAACGGGGACGCGTCCGGGAAAGGGCCCGCGGGGGTCCGGCCGGGGATGCCGCCCGGCGTGGCCAGGGGGATCCGGGAGGCGGAGGAGCGGCTGGCCAGGAAGCAGTCGCGCGCCCGTCCGGGCCTGCTGCGCCGGAACCGCCCGCCCCGGTCGCGCGAGGACATCGTGCCGGGCACCCAGGACGCCCGGACGATCCTGCTGGGCCACCGGCTCGAGACGGTCGGCATGGCCCTGCTCACCCTGGCCGGGCTGCTGATCCCGTTCCCGTTCGCCCCGATCGCGATCTTCACGGTGCCGGTGCTGGTCTGGGCCGTGGGCGCGGTCGTGGTCGTCGCCTGCCAGGCGTGGCTTCCCGCCGACAAGGTGATCGGGATCGTCTCCCCGATGCTCAGCTACACCCTGGGCGGCGGCCTGGTCGCCCTGGTCCGTGCCCGGGGCGACATCGGAAGGGTGGTGGAGGAGTTCTTCACCATCAGCGGGCTGATGTTCCTGCTGGGCACGGCGTGGGGGGTCTTCTGGCTGACCTACCGCCTGCTCAACCCGGTGATCCAGCCGGGCCGGGGAGGGCGGTGACGCCCGTCTCAGACGACCGCCCGGACCGCCGGGTGGGGGAGCAGGCCGAGCGCGAGCCGTACCCAGGCGGAGACGAAGCGATCGCGTTCTGCGCGGCCGGGCGGTTCGCCCACGGTCTCCTGGAACAGCCGGTAGTGCACGACCGCCCCGCCGAGCACGGCCCCGATGGCGTGCCAGTCGGCCTCGACGCCGGCGTACTCGGGCTGGGCGTGGAACCACGTGGTGATCGCGTCGAACATGGGCTGCAGCAGGCCCTCGCGCACGGTCGCGACCAGTTCGGGGAACTGGCTCAGGTCGCGGAAGAAGACGCGGGTCAGCTCCCGCTCCTCGCTGACCTTGGCCAGGCCCGCCCTGCACAGGTGGGCCAGCCGCTCCTCGATGCCGGACGAGGTGTCGACGACGCCGAACTCGGCCAGGGTCTCGGCGATCTGCACCCGTGTCCGGGCGGCGTGCTCGTTCATCGCCGCGGCCAGCACCTCGTACTTGGACTTGAAGTGGCGATAGAGGCCACCGGCGCCCGGCGACAGCCCCGAGGCGGCCTCGATCTCGGCCACCGAGGTCGCCGCGTAGCCTCGTTCGGCGAACAGGCGCAGGGACTCGTCGATGATCCGCTCGCGCGTCGATCTGGTCATTTCTCTGCCGATACCTCCACGGTGACCTTATCCAGTGCCGGGAACCGGTGGGGAGCACGCCCGGCCGCGCCGCGCCGGTCCGAGCCGGTCCGGCCGCGCGGAGGCGGACCTCCCGTGCGGAGACGGATCGCCCGCGCGAAGCCGAACCGCCAGTGCGGAGACGGATCGCCCGTGCGGAGGTGAGCCGCCCGTGCGGAGGCGGACCGGTCGCGCGACCCGGGAAGAGCCCACCGCCTTCCGCATAAGTAAACACTTTCCCGAGGAGTGCCGTGGCGGGGAGTGTCGGCGACAGGATTTGAGTTAGCCATATTTAAGGCGATTTGGCATTCTCTGAGAGGTTATCGGAGAATTGTCTTCGTGTAGTCGAGAAGGAACGGTGAGTGACCCGATGAACTCGGTGGGGTTCGACCTCGATCTGACGCTCGCGGACACGCGTGCCGGTATCGCCGCGACCTTCGACGAGGTGACGGCGCGCATCGGCGTCCGCATCGACACCGCCGTCGTGCTGGCCAGGCTGGGTCCGCCGCTGGAGCACGAACTGGCCCACTGGATGCCCGCGGAGGAGGTCCCGGCCGTCGCGAGCCTCTACCGGGAGCTGTACGCGTCGATCGCCGTCCCCGTCACCACCCCCATGCCCGGTGCCCGCGAGGCCGTGGAGGCCGTGCGCCGGGCGGGGGGCAGGGTCATCGTGGTGACGGCGAAGAACGTCCACGACGCGACGCGCACGGTCGAGTTCCTCGGCCTGGACGTGGACGAGGTCGCCGGTTCGGTCTTCGGGGCGGCCAAGGGAACGGCCCTCGCGGCGTTCGGCGCCGCCGCCTATGTCGGAGATCACGTCGCGGACGTCGACGCCGCGCGGGCGGGGGGTGCCTTCAGCGTGGCGGTGGCGACGGGCCCCTGCTCGGCGGGGGATTTACGCGATCACGGAGCCGACGTGGTCCTGGAGGATCTGACCGAGTTCGCCGAATGGTTCGAAGGCTGGAGAACCGTCGCCGTTCCCGCGTAATTCGGGGCTCGATATGCGGTCGCTCCCGGCGCCCGCTGGGCATAACCTACATCCATTCCTTTTCACGACAGTCTGAACGAGGTCACCCCTGTGCCGAGTGGCAAGGTCAAGTGGTACGACGCCGACAAGGGATTCGGCTTCCTCACCCGCGACGACGGCGGCGAGGTCTTCGTGCATTCTTCCGCGCTGCCCTCCGGCGTGGACTCCCTCAAGCCGGGCCAGAAGGTCGAGTTCGGCGTGGCCGAGGGACGCCGCGGCCAGCAGGCCCTGTCGGTCCGGGTGATCGACCAGCCCCCGACGCTCGCGAAGACCGCCAAGCCGAAGGGCAAGCGCAAGAAGCCCGACGAGATGGTCGTCATCGTGGAGGACCTGATCAAGCTCCTCGACACGGTCTCCACGTCGTACCAGAAGGGCAAGCAGCCCGAGGCCGCGCACGCGAAGAAGATCGCGGCCGTCCTCCGGGCCGTGGCCGACGACCTGGACGACTGACACCCCGCCCGGCCGCCGGGGACGGCCGGGACCCGGCCCGGCCCGGGGGACGGATCAGCCGTGCGGGTTGGTCAGCGGCCGGGTCCGCTTCTCGGTCGGGGGCTCGGCGTGCCGCACCACCGCGGTGGTCGTCCCGCCCGGCCACGGCCTGCCCCACGCGTCCTGGGGCGAGGAGCCGCCTCCCGCGGGGGCCGGGACGTCGTCCGGGGAGGACGTCCCCCGGGCGGCCTCCACCCGGGCCTCCACGTCGCGGACCCGTCCGCGGCGCCGGACCAGCAGCCAGCCGAGCGAGCCCGCCAGTACCACGGCCATCGCGGCGAGCCCGGCCGACCCGGAGGCGAACAGCGAGAGCCAGAGCCCGACCAGGCCGCCCAGCACCCAGGCGATCTGCAGGAACGCCTCCACCACGCCGAAGGTGGAGGAGCGCACCTCCTCGCCGATCTCGCGCTGCACGACCGCGTCCAGCGCGAGCTTGCCCAGGCCCTGGGCGAACGCCGCCACCAGGGCGACCGCGACCGCGCTCCACATCTGGAAGACGACCGCCGCCAGCACGGTGATCGCGGTCGTCACCGCCAGCGTGGCCAGCACGATGACCTGCGGGGAGTGGTTGCGCACCCAGGAGGCCACCGCCGTGCCCGCCAGCCCCCCGGCGCCCGCGGCCACGGCCAGCACGCCGATCGCCACCGTGGGCGGCAGGCCGGGCAGGTTCCTGTCCTGGACCAGGAACAGCAGGTAGAACAGCAGGAAACCGGAGTAGACGCGGACGGCCACGTTGGCGTACATCGCCTCGGCCACCACCGGCCCCACGTTGAGCATGGTGCGCCAGCGGTGCGGCCGGTCCTCACCCTGCTCGTCCAGGCCCTCCAGGTCGGGGGAGTCGACGTGCCGGGGGAGCCGTACCGCCAGCACGCCCTGGAGCAGGAAGAGCACGGTCGCGGCGCGCAGCACCCACTCGGCGCCCAGCCAGGCGCTGGCGCCGGCGCCGAGCGGCACCGCGATCCCCGCGCTGACCAGCGCGAACAGGGCCACCCTGGCGTTGGCCGTGACCAGCGCGATGTCGGCGGGCAGCACGCTCGGCATGATCGCCGCCCGGGAGACGTTGTAGGCCTTCGACAGCACCAGCACGGCCAGCGCGGCCGGGAAGATCGTGAACACGTCGCCCGGGACGATCGCCGCCGCCATGGCGAAGCAGAGCAGGCCGCGGCCGAAGAGGGTGCCGGCCATCACGAAGCGCCGCCCCGAGCGGAACCGGTCCAGCACCGGGCCGACGAACGGCGCCACCACCACGAACGGGATCATCGTGATCAGCAGGTAGAGGGCGACCTGGCCGCGCGCCTCGTTGACCGGGAGCTTGAACAGCGTCCCGGCCAGGGCGGCGGTGACCAGGGCGTCACCCGCGCTGTGCGCGGCGGTCAGCTCGATCAGCTGGCCCAGCCCGGTGCGGCCCGCCCCCTGGGCGTGGGTCAGCCGCCGCGCGGCCCGGCCCACCCGCCGGGTGCCGCCGACCGCGCCGCGGCCCGCCCGCGCCGCCGTACGGCCGGTGCCCCGCCCGGCCCGCACGCCCGCGCGCCCGGCTGCGGCCACCGACCGGCCCACCTGCCGGGAGGCCTCACCCGCCGCCTGCCGCACCCGCTCCCACCCCGCTGCCACGTATCCAGTCATACCCGAAGGGCGGGTGAGTTGTCCGGTGCGGTTGGTCACTCGCAGGGTGATCGGCGGTCCGCGGTGCCGTTCGCTCCGGTCATGGGTGAGAATGAACTGTGAGTGAGCGCAGCGAGCGAGCCAGTAGGGACAGCAGCCGTGGTGCTGCGAGGCTGACGGGAGACGACTCGTGAGCCGGACTCGATCCCGCGCCGTGGTCCTTGACCAGGCGTGCGTCGCGGCCGTCGACCTGGCCCGTGGGGCGGTCGAGGAGAACGTCAAGGCCGAGCAGGTGGGCGAGCACCTCGGGGTGGAGGGCGAGGGCGACCGCGTCGTCACCCATTACTTCGCCTGCCTGGACCCCGCCTACCGGGGCTGGCGCTGGGCCGTCACCGTGGCCCGCGCCTCCCGCGCGCGCAACGTGACGGTCAGCGAGGTCGTGCTCCTGCCCGGGACGGGCGCGCTGATGCCGCCACAGTGGGTGCCGTGGAGCGAGCGGCTGCGCCCCGGCGACCTCGGCGTGGGCGACCTGCTGCCCACCTCCGACGACGACGACCGGCTCGCGCCCGGTTTCACCGAGACCGACGACGAGACCGACCATCAGATGATCTTCGAGTACGGTCTCGGCCGCGCCCGGGTGCTCTCCCCGATCGGCCGCGACCGCGCCGTGCGCCGCTGGCACTCCGGCGAGTCCGGGCCGCACACCCCGCTCGCGCACGCCGCCCCGGCCCAGTGCTCCACCTGCGGCTTCTACTGGCCGCTCGCGGGCGCGCTGCGCACCGGCTTCGGCGTCTGCGCCAACGAGTACGCCCCCGACGACGGGCGGGTGGTGGCCGCCGACCACGGGTGCGGCGCGCACTCCGAGGCCGCGGTGCTGCCGCACCAGGTCGAGCCGGCCTCGCCGATCCTCGACGACCTCTCCTACGACACCGCCGAGAACCCGGAGAGCGGGCCCGAGCCCGACCTGGCCGGTTCGGTGGACGAGACCGCATCCGAGCCGCTCGGCCACTCCTGACGGGGGACGCCGTCCGGTCCCTTCTGACGCGGAGATCCGGGACCGGCCCGTGACCGGGCGGTCCCGGACGTTCCCCGGCGGCCCCCTCAGGGCCGCCCCGTCGGCGACCCGCCCGGTCGCCGACGGCCGGCCACGCCCCCGGTGGCGTCCCGGCCGTCCGGTCCGGCGCCGGGCACCGGGCGGCGCGGCGTGCGCCCCCGGCCGGGCGCGCACGCCGGATGATCGTGTACGCCCGGACGATCGGACGCGACAGACGGCCCACGGGGGCCCCGACCTTTGGAAAGCATCGCCTTGACTGACATCTTCGGTACCGAACGCCTGCGCTCCGCCGTCCTGGCCGCCTGGACGGCCTCGCCCGCGCGTTTCCGCGAGGACGCCAACGCCGAGGAGGACTTCGCGCTCGGCGGCTACCGCGACCGGCTGATCGTCGAGCTCGCCCAGAACGCCGCGGACGCGGCGCTGCGCGCGGGCGTTCCCGGGCGGCTGCGCCTCTCGCTGCGCGAGGGCGTGCTCTCGGCCGCCAACACCGGCGCCCCCGTGGACAGGGCCGGGATCGAGGGCCTGTCCACGCTGCGCGTCTCCGCCAAGCGGGACGAGACCCGCGCGGCCGGCCGGTTCGGCGTCGGGTTCGCGGCCGTGGTGTCGGTCTGCGACGAGCCGGTGATCGGCTCCCTGGGCTCGGGGGTCGTGCGCTGGTCCCGCGACCGGACCGCGGCCCTGGTGGCCGCCGAGCCCGCGCTGGCCAAGGAGCTCGCCGAGCGCGGCGGGCACGTCCCGCTGCTGCGCCTGCCCTTCCCGGCCGGGCCGGTCGAGATCCCCGCCGGGTTCGACACGCTCGTACGGCTGCCGCTCCGCGACGAGGCCGCCGTGGACGCGGTGCGGGTGATGCTCCGCCAGACCGGCCCCGCGCTGCTGCTGGGCCTGCCCGCGCTGGAGTCGATCGAGATCAACCTGGACGGGGAGACCAGGACGGTCACCGCGGAGGGCTGGAAGGTCGTCTCCACCTCCGGGACGTTCACCCCCGAGCAGGTGGCCGTGCTCTTCGCCGACCGGCCGACCGAGGAGCGCTCCCGGCCGTACTGGCTGGTCCGCTGGGCGGTGCCCGTCGCGGGCACGACCCCCGCCCCCGATCCCGCGCCGGGCTCCGCATCGGGCTCCGCGCCCGCGTCCCTCGCCGTCTCCGTCTCCGGTACGCCGGACGGGGAGCCGGTGCCGCTGCCCGCCCTGGTGCCGCCCGTGGTGCACGCGCCCACACCGAGCGACGAGCCGCTGGACCTGCCCGCGCTGCTGATCGCCTCGTTCCCGATGGCCACCGACCGCAGGCACGTGGCACCGGGCCCGCTGGCCGACTTCCTGGTCGAGCGCGCCGCCGACACCTACCTGGAGCTGCTCGCGCGGCTGCCCCGCACGCCCCGGCTCCTCGACCTCGTCCCCGGCCTGATGGGCAAGGGCGAGCTCGACGCCCGCATCCGCCGGGCCATCCTGCGCAGGCTCCCGGACGCGCCGCTGCTGCCCGCCCTGTCCCCGCCCGCGGACCCCGCGGCCTCCGCGGCCTCCTCGGGCTCCTCGGCGTTCGCGGACTTCGGCCTCGTCGACCCCGGCGCGCCCGAGGCCCCGGCTCCGGCCTCCCCCGCGGCCTCCCCGCCCGCGCCCGTACCAGGTGAGGACCTCGTCGTCTCCGGGCGGCAGGCCTCGGTGGTGGCGGCGCCCGCGGAGCTGCTGGACAGGGTCGCCCCGATGATCCCGGGCCTGCTGCCCGCGGGGTGGCCGTCCCGGCATCCGGCGATCACCGCCCTCGGTGTCAGGAAGGTGCAGCTCTCCGACATCGTGGACATGCTCTCCGGCGACGCCGTCAAGGACAGGGACCCGGCCTGGTGGCGGTCGCTGTACGAGGTGCTGCCCGCCGACGACCCCGAGGCGCTCGGCGCGCTGCCCGTCCCGCTCGCCGACGGCCGCCTGGTCAGGGGACCGCGCGGCACCCTGCTGCTCACCGGCGGCACCGGCGGCACCGGAGACTCGGCGCTGGACCCCGCCGTCCTGGCGCCCCTGGGACTGCGCGTGGTCCACCCGGACGCCGCCCACCCGCTCCTGCTCAGGCTCGGCGCGGGCGAGGCGACCCCCCGCACGGTCCTGGAGGACCCGCTGACCCGCTCGGCCGTGTCGGAGTCGCTGGAGCGCCCCGACCCCGAACCGGTGGCCCGCGCGGTGCTCGCGCTCGTCGACGCCGCCGGGCTGGCCGCGGGCGACGCCCCCTGGCTGGCGGAGCTGGCGCTGCGCGGCGCCGACGGCGAGCTGTACCCGGCCGGCGAGCTGCTCCTCGCCGACGGCGCGCTGGCCGGGCTGCTCGACGACGAGACGCACTTCGGCACGGCCGCGCCCGAGCTGGTGGAGCGCTACGGCCCCAGGGTTCTCGCCGCGACCGGGGTGCTCGACGGCTTCGCGGTGGTCAACGACACCGACGTCATGATCGACCCGGACGAGTGCGACCACGACCTGGACCGCGAGGACGAGTGGCTGGAGACCGTCCTCGACCTGCTGCCCGAGATGGACGTCCCGCCGGTCGCCCGGGAGTTCTCCGCCGTCCGCGACCTGGAGTACGTCGCCGACTGGCCGGCCGCCCTCGCCCTGCTGTCGCGCCCGCCGCTGCGCTCGGTCCTGCACCCGCTGCGGATCCTGGTGGCGGGTGAGGTCGTGGAGGTGCCCTCCTACACCGCGTGGTGGCTCTCCACCCACCCCGTGCTGGACGGCAGGCGTCCCACGCAGCTGCGGCTCCCGGCGGGCGACCCGCTGCTGTTCGGCCTGTACGGGGACGCCCCGGCGGTCGTGGACGCGGCGGCGCTGGCGATGATCGGCGTCCGGAGCACCCTGGCCGAGCTGCTGGCCTCGCACGGCGGCCCCGACGAGCTGCTCGACCTGCTCGGCGACCCGTCCGTGGAGGTCGACCGGGCCCAGTTGCGCTCCCTGTGGGTGGCCCTGGCGGCCGTCGACCCGTCCCGGGTCGCGCCCCCGCGCTCGGTACGCGCCGTCCTCGGGGGCGAGGTCGTCGTGGTGGACGCGGAGGACGGCCGTACGCTGTCCGCCGACGGCCGGGGCGAGACGGACGGGCCGGGCGAGCCGGTCGTGGTCGAGGCCCCGGATCTGCTGCCGCTCGTCGCCGGACGGCCGCTGATCCTGGCCCCGTTCGACCTCGCCGAGGCGCTGTCGGAACTGCTGGACCTGCCGCTGGCCGGTGAGGAGGCGGCCGGGGAGGTGACGTCCTCGGGCGAGGTCCGCGACGTCCCGCCCGCGGTGCGATCGCTGCTGCCCACCGCGCCCACGAGCTACGTGGCGCACGAGGATCTGCTGGTGGACGGCGTCCCCGCGGCCTGGCGCTTCTTCGAGGGCACGGTGCACGCCTCGGGCGTGGAGGGGCTGGCGCGTGGGCTCGCCTGGGCGTCCGGCCAGTGGGGCGACCGCCTCGCGGTGGCCGCGCTGCTCCGGGATCCCGCGGCGGTGCCGCTGCTGCTGGCCGAGGCCGACCTGGACAGCTGGACCGCCTCCACCTAGGCGGGACCGTCCGCGGGACCGTCGGCGGCGCTGCCCGTCCGTACCGTGACCCGGGCGGGCGGCCCCGTGCGGGTCCGCGTCCGGTGGGTCCGGTGGGTCCGGTGGGTCCGGGGCGGGGCGGCGGCCCTACAGGATCGCCGTGGTCGGCTCGATCGGCTCCTCGTCCGGGGGAGGCCGGCGCCGGTCACGGCGGCGGACAAACCACATGCCGAACAGGCCCCCGCAGATGCCGGAGACGCACGTCCAGATCCACCAGCGCTGCCCGGGATCGGGCTGCACGAGCAGGAGCACGACCAGGGCGACGGCCCACAGAACCGTGCCCACGAGGATCGTGAGCGTGTCGTTGGTCTTCAACGGCTGCAGCTCCGGAGGGCGTGGCTGGTTCACGCGCTCCAGACTAGGTGATGGCATCCCACTGTTCGCAAAACGGATTACGCCAAGGCGCGAATCCGTCTCGAAACCATCACCATCGGTGGCCGGTACTTCCCTGGAGGGGAGGTCAATGTCACTCTGCGTGAGTGAAAGATGTCATACCTTCCCGAAGCAGTGGACTTGACCGGTTCTTTTTCATCTCCGACCGGGGCTCCACCGTCGGCCGAGAGGTGCGCGGCGGGTTCGCCACGTTCTTCACGATGGCCTACATCGTCGTGCTCAACCCTCTGATCATCGCGACCGTGAAGGACGCCGAGGGGCAGTTCATCGGCGACGGAAGCGCTCCCAACATCCCGCTCGTCGCGGCCGGTACCGCCCTGGTGGCGGGCCTGCTCAGCATCCTGATGGGAGTCATCGGCAAGGTTCCCTTCGCGATGGCCGCCGGTCTCGGCCTGAACGCCTTCGTCACCTACGGCATCGCCACCCAGATGTCCTGGGAGTCGGCGATGGGGCTGGTGTTCCTGGAAGGTGTGATCATCGCGATCCTGGTGCTGACCGGGTTCCGCACCGCCGTGTTCAACGCCATCCCGTCGCAGCTCAAGACCGCCATCAGCGTCGGCATCGGACTGTTCATCGCCCTGATCGGCTTCGTGGACGCCGGTTTCGTCCGCCGCGTGGCGGCCGGGCCGCCGCTGGAGCTGGGCATCGCGGGCTCGCTGACGAGCTGGCCGATCTTCGTCTTCGTGGTCGGCCTGCTGCTGATCGTGGTGCTGGTGGCGCGCAGGACCAGGGGCGCCATCCTGATCGGCATCCTGGCCACCACCGTGCTCGCGATCGTCGTGGAGGCCGTCGCCAAGGTCGGCGCCTCGACGGTGCCGGGCAAGGCGCCCAACCCCGCGGGCTGGCAGCTCGTCGTCCCCCGGCTGCCCGAGCAGGTCTTCGGGTTCAACAATCCGCTGGTGCTGTTCCGCGAGTTCGACCCCTTCGGCGCCTTCGGCTCCGTCTCGGCCATCCTGGCGCTGCTGCTCATCTTCAGCCTGCTGATCACCGACTTCTTCGACACCATGGGCACGATCGTGGGCGTCGGCGGGCAGGCCGGGCTGCTGCGCGAGGACGGCACCCTGCCCAGGACCCGGGAGATCCTCCTCGTCGACTCGATCGGCGCGGCGGCCGGAGGCGCGGCCTCGGTCTCCTCCAACACCACCTACATCGAGTCGGCCGCCGGTGTCGGCGAGGGCGCGCGCACCGGCCTGGCGAGCGTCGTCACCGGCGTGCTCTTCCTGCTGGCGATCTTCATCTCGCCGCTGGTCGCAGTGGTCCCGTACGAGGCCGCCGCCCCCGCGCTGGTCGTGGTCGGCTTCCTGATGATGACCGCGATCCGCGAGATCGACTTCACCGACTACGGGATCTCCATCCCGGCGTTCCTGACGATCGTCCTCATGCCGTTCACGTACTCGATCGCGACCGGCATCGGGGCGGGCTTCGTCACCTACGTCCTGATCAAGGCCGTCACCGGCAGGGCCCGCGAGGTGCACCCGCTGATGTGGACGGTCGCCGGGCTGTTCGTGATCTACTTCGCCCTCGGCCCGATCAAGGCCCTGCTCGGCCTGGGCTGAGCGGTACGCCCGAGGCCGTCATGGCGACCGGTTCCACCGTCGCCATGACGGCCTCGGGCCGCGCCGGGACGATCACCCCTCGCACCTCCCGTAGGCGGTGAGCACCCGCAGGGCCCGCAGGGTCTCGACGCCCCGGTATTCGAGGGTGGCGGCGGCGCCCGGTGGCTCCCAGGTGATGGCCCACCCTCCGTCCGGCTGCCGGTCCTTCGCCAGCCGGTCGAGGTGACCCTCGATCACGTCGTCGGGGAACAGCCGGCGCCAGTGGCTTCCGGGCGTGGGGGCGAGGTGCAGCGGGGTGACGCCGTAGCCCGGGTCCGCGGGATCGGCGCGGTACCAGCTCAGCTCGGGAAGCCACGCTCCCACCCGCTCGGCGACGGATTCGGCCCGGTCGCGGTCGGGGACGTGCTCGAGGAAGACCATCGTCTCGGACATGGCGTGCGCGTCCTTCGGAAAGCCCTTCTCCAGTTCCGCCCAGCACCCGTCGGTGGCCCGGGTGAGCCAGGGGTGCTCCACCCCCATCCGGTGGAGCAGCCCGGCCAGCCCGGCGGTGGGGTTCAGCCCCGGCGCGTACGTCCAGTCGGACCAGTGCCCGGCCCTCGGGTAGCCCTCCATGACCGGCAGGGACAGGGGCACCAGCCCGTCCGGCGCGGCGACCGTGGCCAGCCAGTCGCACGCGCGCGACACCATCTGCCCACCGTCCGGGGAACCGGCCGTCACCAGCGCCTGGAAGGCGGTCTCCACGTCGATGGGCAGGCTGGCGGGGCAGCGCTTGTCGGGTTCGAGACCGTGGCCGAAGCCGCCGTCGGGGTTCTGGTAGCCGCGCAGGCAGTCCACGACCCCGTCGGCGGACGCTCCCTCGAAAAGGGTGGCGAACAGGCGCCGTTCGAGCAGGCGCCCCTCGCGGAGCAGGAAGTCCCGCGCGCTGCCGAAGATGTCATCGCTCATGGCGTCCATGCTGGCCGAGCACCGGCCCGGCCGTCTTGAACGAATCGGACACGACGCCGCGCCGTTCCCGGCGGTCCGGCCGAGGCCCGGGGCGGGTGCGGTGACGGGCTCGCGCCGGTCCGGTCACGGCCGTCTCCCGGCCGCGCGGGCGGCTCGCACCGTCCCCGCACGGTAGGGAGACGGCCGGGAGACGGCCGAAAAGCCGGGGTGACCGGCGGGTCAGGCGACGAAGTCGCTGCCCATCTTGATCTCCTCGTTGCCGATCAGCAGGTGGTAGTGGGTGCGCACGCCCTGTTCGACACGGACCTTGAAGGCCCTGCCGTCGGGAAGGGTGCCGTCGAGGTGGTCGCCCAGGAACGTCGTCTCGGCGTCCTGCGCCTCGCCGTCGACGAACAGGCGGTGATGGTTGCCGACCCCGCGGCCGGTCTTGCTCTCCACGGTGATGGTGTGACCGTCATAGACCACTTCGGCGCGTCCCTGGAAGAGGGTCTCCTTGATTCCCATGTCGATCGTCCTTTCCCGTCCGGTGGAAGTGGTCGGCGACTACCCCGCCGTCAGGGATATAACCAACCGAAACCCCCGCGCCTCGGGAGGCCCGGGGGCGGGTCACGGACCCGGCGGCGGAGGGGGCGTGGCCGCCCGCGGTCCGCCCGAGGCGTCTTCCGGGGCCGTCACGAGCCGCCACGAGCCGTCACGGGCCGGTGCGGGCGCTTCGGGGCAGGGGTTCGACGAACCCCCGGCCGTCTGGGACGCTGTACGGCCCGCGCCGAGCAGGACCCCCGTGGAGGGAATCCCGTGCAGCCCTATATAGTTAGCAAAGGTAATGACTTATGCTAACGAATCTTCCCAAGAAGGACCACGCCGCCAGCCTGCGCAGCGACGCCGGTCTGGCTTCGGCTTTGCGCGTGTCCATGGCGCGGCTGAACAGGCGTCTGCGCAGGCAGGCCGCGGTGCACTCGCTGACGCCCACCCACCTCGCGACGCTCGCCACGGTGGAGCGAAATCCCGGGATAACCCCCGGCGAGCTGGCCGACCTCGAGAAGGTGCAACCGCCCTCGATGACCCGCGTGATCGCCGCGCTGGCCGAGCGGGGGCTGGTGTCACGTACGCCGCATCCGACCGACCGGCGTCAGGTGAGCGTGAGCCTGACCGAGGAGGGCTCGACCCTGCTCGGCGAGGAACGGCGGCTCAAGGAGGCGTGGCTGACGCAGCGGCTGAAGGAGCTGACCCCCGAGGAGAGGGCGGTGCTCCGGCAGGCGGCTCCGATCCTGGAGAAGCTCAGCCGGATCTAGCCGACCCCGAGGAACCCGGGAGTCCCGCGGTCCCGGTCCCCGCGGTGACCGCGGACGTCCAGGAGGCCCAGGAGGCCCAGGAGGCCCAGGAGGCCCAGGAGGCCCAGGAGGCTCAGGAGGCTCCGGAGGTTCAGAAGACTCCGGATCTCGGAAAGACCCCGGACGCCCCGGCGGCCTCGGGGGACGTGCCCGGGACGCGGGGCGGGATGTTCCGCTCGCTGCGCATCCACAACTACCGGCTGTTCGCCGCCGGAGGGGTGGTCTCCAACGTCGGAACGTGGATGCAGCGCACCGCCCAGGACTGGCTGGTGCTCGACCTGACGAACGGCAGCGCCTCCGCGCTGGGCCTGACCGTCGCGCTGCAGTTCCTGCCGCTGCTGCTGTTCGGCCTCTGGGGCGGCGTGCTCGCCGACCGCTACCCCAAGCGTCCGCTGCTGCTGGCCGCCCAGTCCCTCATGGGCCTGCTGGCGCTCACCATGGGCGTGCTCACGGTGACCGGCTCGGCGCAGGTCTGGCAGGTGTACGTGATGGCGTTCTCGGTGGGCCTGCTGGCCTGCGTCGAGGTGCCGACCCGCCAGGCGTTCGTCGTGGAGATCGTGGGCCGCGAGGACCTGCCCAACGCGATCGCGCTGAACTCCTCCAGCTTCAACCTGGCCCGCGTGGTCGGCCCGGCCGTCGCCGGTGTCCTGATCCACGCGCTGGGCGGCACCGGCCCGATCTTCATGATCAACGCGCTGTCGTTCGTCGCCGTGATCGGCGGCCTGCTGCTGATGCGCAGGGGCGAGCTGGTCGCCTCCGAGCCGGTGCCCCGGGGCAAGGGGCAGCTGCGCGAGGGGGTGCGCTACGTCATGGCCCGGCCCGAGCTGCTGATGCCGATCCTGCTGCTCGGCTTCGTCTCGCTGTTCACCCAGTCGTTCTCGATGTCGATCGCGCTCATGTCCAAGGAGGTCTTCCGGGCGGGCGCGTCCTCGTTCGGGCTCGCCTCCAGCATGTTCGCGGTGGGCGCGCTGGCCGGGGGGCTCATGGCGGCCCGCCGGGTACGGCCCAGCAGGCGGCTGCTGATCGCCGGGGCGGTCTCGTTCGGCCTGTTCCAGATCGCCAGCGGGCTGGCCCCCTGGTACCCCCTCTACCTGGTGCTGCTGGTGCCCGCCGGGATGGCGCTGATCTCGGTGAACACCGCGGCCAACGCGAGCGTGCAGATGGCCACCTCACCGGAGATGCGCGGCCGGGTGATGGGCATATACGTGCTCGTCTTCACCGGCGGGGCCCCGCTGGGCGCGCCGCTGCTCGGCTGGATCTCCGAGCTGGGCGGCCCGCGCGCCGGGGTCGCGGTCGGCGGGGTGCTCACCATGCTGGGCATCGGCGCGGCGATGACACTGACGAAGGTGATCAGCAGGAGGACCCGTGCGGTTGTTCGTGGGACTGACACCGCCCCCGCGGGCGCGTGACGAACTCGCCCGCGCCCTCGCGTCCTCACGGGCGCGGTGGCCCGCGCTGCGCTGGCTGGACCCGGCGAACTGGCACGTGACGCTGGCGTTCCTGGGGGAGGTGCCCGACCGTGCGCTCCCCGGGCTGCGGTCACGGCTGGGGGACGCCGCCGCGGGCCACGGGCCGATGACGCTCTCGTTCGCCGGGGCCGGGGCGTTCCCGTCGCCGGACGGCGCCCGGGTCCTGTGGACCGGGGTGACCGGCGACGTCCCCCGCCTCGCGCGCCTGGCCGGATCCGTACGGGACGGGGTGCGCGCCGCGCTGGAGGATGCCGCGGGGTCCGCGACGGGCCGGGCGGGCGGGGCCGAGCGGCGGTTCGTCCCCCACCTCAGCCTGGCCCGATGCCGTCCCGGTACGGACGTGCGCGGGCTCGTCGAGGAGTTCGCGCCGTTCTCCGGCACCTCCTGGGAGGCCTCGGCCGTCCACCTGATGCGCAGCGACGCCGGGACCGCGGCCCCTCGCGGGGGCCGGGTCCGCTACGAGAGCGTCGCGGAATGGCGCCTGGCGGCACGGGCACCCCGTGGGCAGGGCTAGGCTCCAGGGCGTGGATCGTCCCAGTCGCTGGCTTCTGCCCACGGTGCTCGTACTGCTCGTGCTCCTCGTGGTGGTCGGCGCCCTCGTCTCCTAGCCGGTCGACGCCGCCGACGCCGGTCAGCGCCGGTCAGCGCCGGTCGGCGCCGTCCGGCCACGGGTCACCAGGCGTAGTGCTCGGGTGCCGTCCTGAACCCGGGGAAGATCTCGTCAAGCCGGGCCAGCGCCTTCTCGTCCAGCTCGACCTCCAGCGCCCTGACGGTGCCGTCGAGCTGGTCGATCGTACGCGGGCCGATGATCGGCGCGGTGACGACCTTCTGGTGGAGCAGCCAGGCCAGCGCCAGGTGGGCCGGGTCCACGCCGAGCTCGTCGGCGAACGCCTCGTAGGCCTCCACCTTGTCGCGGTGCTTCTCCAGCTCCGAGGCCATCTGCGGGGTGGCCGAACGGCCCTTGTCGATCTTCCGCAGGATGCCGCCGAGCAGGCCGCCGGCGAGCGGGCTCCACGGGATCAGCCCGAGGCCGTAGTCCTCGGCCGCCGGGATCACCTCGAGCTCGGGAGCCCTGACCAGCAGGTTGTAGTGGGACTGCTCCGAGACCAGGCCGAGGGTGTTGCGGCGCCTGGCCTCCTCCTGGGCCTTGGCGATGTGCCAGCCCGCGAAGTTGGACGACCCCACGTACAGGATCTTGCCCTGCTGCTTGAGGACGTCCATCGCCTCCCAGAACTCCTCGAACGGGGTGTTCCGGTCGACGTGGTGCGCCTGGTAGAGGTCGATGTAGTCGGTCTGCATCCGCTTCAGCGACGCGTCGGCCGCCCGGCGGATGTTGAGCGCGGAGAGCCGTCCGTCGTTGGGCCAGTCGCCCATGTCGCCGTAGAGCTTCGTGGCGATCACCGTCTTCTCGCGGCGCCCGCCCCCCTGGGCGAACCATCGGCCGATGATGTTCTCGGTGATGCCCTCGCCCTTCTTCCAGCCGTAGACGTTGGCCGTGTCGAAGAAGTTGATCCCCAGCTCGTGGGCATGGTCCATGATCGCGAAGGAGTCGTCCTCCGTGGTCTGGGGGCCGAAGTTCATCGTGCCCAGGCAGAGACGGCTGACCTTCAGGCCGGTACGGCCGAGCTGCGTGTAATCCATGCGACCCACACTAGGTACCTGGAGTGCACTCCAGGCGAGCGGGGGCGGAGGGAAATCCGCACCGGTACGGCCCGCCGCGTCTGCGCCGCCCACCGGTGCCGCCGGGGCATGATGGCTGCATGCTGAACAAGCCGGGGGATGTCGTGATGCGCGTGCTCGCGGTGGCCGGCGTGACCGCGGCCGTGGTCCTCACCGGACACGGCGCCTCGGCCGGTACGGGCCAGGAGACGCGGACCGCGGCAGGGCAGGAGACACGAGCCGCGGTGGGTCAGGAGGCGCGGGCCGGTGCGGGACTGCGAACGGCGCGGGACGCCGGGGCCGGCACGGCGCGCGACCCCGGGCAGGGCTCGCCCGGGGATGACGGGGGGCGGATCCTCTTCCGTTTCAAGGACGAGCGGATCACCGAGTCGAGCGGCCTGGCGGTCTCGCCCACCCGTGACGGCGTCTACTACACCCACAACGACAGCTCCGCGGGCCCGGTCTTCTTCGCGGTCGGCCCCGACGGGCGGACCCGCGCGACCTTCACGCTGCGGGGGGCGGACTCCCGCGACTGGGAGGGCATGGCCGCCTCCACGGACCCGCGTACCGGACGGGGGGTGCTCTGGTTCGCCGACATCGGCGACAACTTCGAGGGCGCCTGGCCCGACGTGTCGGTGTACCGGGTGGAGGAGCCCGCGACGCTCACCGACGCCGTCGTCCCCGCCGTGCGTTACCGGTTCCGCTACGAGGACGGCGGGCACAACGCCGAGGGGATCATGGTCCACCCCCGCACCGGGCGCCTGCTCGTCGTGACCAAGCAGTTCTCCGGGGCCGTCTACCAGGCGCCGAAGCGGCTGCGGACCGACCGGGTCAACGTGCTCCGCAAGGTCGGTTCCGCGCCCATCATGGCCACCGACGCCGCCTACGCCCCCGACGGGTCGAGCTTCGTGATCCGCACCTACTTCTCCGCCACGGTCTACCGCGCGCCCGACGAGCAGATCGCCCGCGTGACCATGCCGGACCTGGAGCAGGCCGAGTCGATCGCCTACACGCGCGACGGCAGGAGCCTGCTGACCGGCACCGAGGGGAACCGCAGCCCGGTCCACCGGGTGCCGCTGCCCGCGACGGTCCTCGCCGCCGCGGCCCCCGAGCCCACACCGGCCGCGCGACGGGCCGCTCCCGCGACGACGCCCGGCACCGCCGACCCGGGCACCACACCGGTGGCCGGGACCAGGGACGCCGACGCCGCCGAGGACGACGCCGACGCGGGCGTGCCGGCCTCGGCCGTGCTCCTGTGGCTGGCCATCGCGGCGGGTGCCACCGGCGTGATCACGCTGATCGCCCGCCACACCCGCTGAGGGGTACTCAGGCACGGTTGAGTAATCCGGCGCAAGCGCACCGCAAGCCGTCACCGTCATCCTGTGGGGCATGCATGACGAGATCCCGGCACCCCCGCCCGGCCGCCCGCCGATGCGGGTGACCTGCCCCGAGTGCGACGCCCCCCTGGCCGGGACGTACGAGCGCTGCCCGCGCTGCGCGCTGCTCCTGCGGGGGCCGGTCGCGGCCGAGCTGTGGCGGCTCGACCGGGATCTGGCCGGGCTGCGGGCCCGCGAGGCCGGGCTCCTCGCCCGCCGGGCCCACCTGCTCGGCGTGCTCGGTTCCGAACGGGCCCGCGCGGGGACGGCCGGTCCGGTGGCGCCCGCATCGGGTCCGTCCCCGGCCGCTGCCTCCGGACCCGGCTCCGGCCCTCGGGTGGGGGCCGTGCCGGGAGCCGGTGCCGAGCCTGGGTCCGGAGCCTCCTCCACGGCCGCGGCCGGGCCCGTGCCGGGGCCCGGGTTCGCGGCCGGACCCGGGGACGTGCCGGTTCCGGGACCCGTACCCGTCCCCGTACCGAAGAAGGAGGTCTCGCCCCGGGCGGTGCAGAACCTGCTCCTCGGTCTGGGCGGCCTGTTGCTGGTCGTCGCCGCCGTGGTGTTCACGGTGGTCAGCTGGGGGAGCATGGGCATCGGCGGGAGGGCGGCGGTCCTGGCCGGGGTGACCGGGCTGGCCTTCGCCGCGCCGGTCCCGCTGGTGAGACGCGGCCTCGTCACCACCGCCGAGACCATGGCGATGTTCGGCGTCGCGCTTTTGTTCCTGGACGGCTACGCGGCCCGGCACACGGGGCTGGCGGGGGCCGACGAGCTGACCGGGCCCCACTACGCCGCGCTGCTGTTCACGCTGGTCGCCCTCGCCGTGGCGGGGTACTCGCGGCTGCTCCCGCTGCGGCTGCCGCTGCCCGTCGCGGTCGTCGTCGCCCAGTTCCCGCTCTCGTTCCTCGCCTTCGACGAGTCGGCGTCGTGGATCACCGCGGCCCTCGCCGCCACGGCCGCCGCCGACGCGGCCTTCCTGATCCTCACGGCCCGCCGCGACCCCGCGCCCGTCCCCGCGTCCACCCCCCGGGCCGGGGTGAGAGCGACGGTGGCGGTCTGCTTCGGTGTGGTCTGGGGCCTGGGCGTGTGCCACGGCATCCTGGCCGTCCTCCTGCAGCAGGTGCTCGGCGACGGCCTGGGCGACGGCGTCGCGGCCTCCGCGGCCAAGGGCGCCGTGCTGGTCGCGATGGCCGTGACCGGGCTGGCGGTCGCGCGCCGGGTACGGCACGACGGCCGTCTCGGGGTCGCCACCGCCGTCTCCGCGCTCACCCTGACCGTGGGGCTGGCGGCGCCGTTCCGGCCGCTGTTCCCCAGCGCCTGGGAGGTCGTCCTCTACACCCTGGCGGCCCTGGCCACGGTGGTGGTCATGCTCCGCGCGCCCGGCCTGGACGAGCCGCGGCTCCGCTCGACCGGAGCCCGCTCCGGCGCGGTGCTGGCCGCGGTCACCACGCTCCCGTTCGTGGACGTGGTGCCCTTCGCCCTGCTCAACCGGGGGCAGTACGCCCGCCTGGACGCCGCGGGGAACCTCGGCGCCGCGTGGCCGATCGCGTCCTTCCCGCAGTTCCCGGTCGTGGCCGGGCTGCTGGCCCTGGCCGCGACGGTGGCGGCCCTGCGGGGCCGGCCCCTCCTGGGGTTCGCCGCGATCGCCGCGGGGACGCTCACCGTGGCCGTCGCACCCGTCGCCTTCGGCTGGGGCCACCGGGTGGACCTGGCGGTCCTGTCGGTGCTGGCCGTCGCGCTCGTGGCGGCCCTGGCCCTGGCCACGCGACCGCGGTGGGCGTGGGCCTTCGCGGTGGCGGCCGGGACGGTGTCGGCCGAGGCGCTGGCGGTCGGGCTCGCCACCCGGACGACCACGTACGTCGTGCTCACCGTCCTGCTCGTCGCCTGGGGGGTGGCCGCGTACACCGCCCGGGTGCGGGCGGTGGCGGCGCTCTCGCTGGTCGCGGGCGTGCTCTCGGCGATCGGTCTGGGCTGGACGTTCCTCAGCGGATTCGGATGGGCGGCCGAGGGGGAAGGACTGTCCCTCGCGCTGGCGGCCGGGGCCGTGCTCGCCGCCCTGCTCGTCCTGCCCGCCCTCATGCCGTCCGCCCTCCCGCCTTCCGCGACCTCGCCTTCCGCGACCTCGCCTTCCGCGACCTCGCCTTCCGCGACCTCGCCTTCCGCGACCTCGCCTTCCACGACCCCGGCTTCCGCGGCCTCGGTGGATGACCCGAGACGTCTCACCGGGCTGGTACTGAGCGGGACGCTGGCCCTCCTCGCGGTCCTCACCGCCACCCCGGCCCTGATCGCGATCGGTCGTTTCCACCGGCCCCTCCTGCGGCCCTGGACGGCGCCGGCCTGGCCCGGGGTCGTCCATCCGGTGCTCGCGGCCGTGGTGGTCCTCACCGCGACGGCGGCGGTGCTGGTCTCCTGGCAGATGGCGCGCCGCCCGGGCGCGGTCAGGACGGCCCTGCTGGCCTGGCCCCTGGTCCTGGTGTCCCTGCCGGTCTCGGTCGCCCTGCCGTACGGGACGGAGGTGGCGATGTTCGTCGCCGGGGTGGTCCCGCCGGCGTGGGCGGCGGCGCGCAGCCGCGCGGCCTGGGCCTTCGGCGGGGTGGCGGCGACCTGGGCCGCCTTCGTGGCGATCTCCTGGGCCCTGGCGAGCGAGACCGCCACCCTGGTCGTGCTGCCGGTGCTGGCCGTCGTCGCCGCGGCGGTCGCCCTGCGGGGCCGGGCGGCCGGGGTGGCGCCGGTCGCGGCCGGGCTGGCGACGCTGCTCGCGGGCGGCGAGGCGCTGGCCGCGGGTCTGGCACCGGACTGGCCGGTGCGGTACGCGGCGTTCGGCCCGCTCGCCGTGGCCTGCGCCGCCGCCGTCCTGGCGGGCCGGTTCAGGCGGTCGCCGTTCGCGGCCGGGGTGGAGGCGGCCGGGTACGCGCTGGTGGGCGTGGGCCTGCCGCTCGCGTCGGCCGATCTGCCGACGGCGAGCCTGGCCTGCGCCGTCGCGGGCGTGCTGATGGCCGGGACCGCGCTGCGGCCCGACCGGCGGCGGTGGGCCGGGTACGTGGGGACCGGGTTCCTGCTGGCGGCCTCCTGGCTGCGGCTGCTCGCCTCCGACGTCACCGTGGTCGAGGCCTACACGGTGCCGTTCTCGGTGGTGCTGCTGGTGATCGGTCTCCTGCGGGCGCGGCGCGGGCCGACCTCGTCCTGGGTGGCCTACGGCCCCGGGCTCGCCTCCAGCCTGCTGCCCTCCCTGCTGGCGCTCCTGGGCGGCTCGGGCACGCTCCGGCCGCTGCTGCTCGGCGTGGCCGCGCTGGCCGTGCTGCTGGCCGGTGCCCGGTTCCGGAGCCAGGCGCCGGTCGTGCTCGGCGGGCTGACCCTGGCGGCCGTGGCCCTGCACGAGCTGACGCCGTGGGTCGCGCAGCTGGCCGCGCTGGTGCCCCGGTGGGTGCCGATGGCGCTGGGCGGGCTGCTGCTGGTGGCCGTCGGCGCGACCTACGAGGCGCGCCTGCGGGACGTACGGCGCCTGCGCGCGGCCGTGGGCCGGATGCGCTGACCGTCCCCGCTGGTCGTGGTCCGGTCCCAGGCCGGGGCTACAGGCTCCGGCCGCGGGCGTGGCCCAGGGAGGCGATCACGTCGGCGTCGACAGGGAACCAGCCGTAGAGGTCGGTCATCCGCAGCAGGCGTTCGAGGACCCCGGAGACCCCGGCCAGACGGAGCCAGCCGCCCGCCTCCGAGGTCACGCGTATGCCGCTGAGGAGCGCCCGCAGGCCGGTGGAGTCGCAGAAGCTGATGTCCTCGGCGTCGATGACGATCCGGGTGTGCCGGTCGGAGACCAGCCGCTCGATGGTCGCCCTCAGCAGCCCGCTGGAGTTGCGGTCGATGTCGCCGGTGACGGTGATCACGGTGCAGCCGGTGTGTTCGTGGTGGTCGACGCCGATGGAGAGTTCTCTGCTCATCGCCTCGCATCTCCACCCGGGAACGGTCGACTCGGGCCGCCGTCCGGCCCGATCAAGGTATACCCCGCCCGGACGCCGGCGTGGGCGACGGACCGGAGACATGTGCGTAACGGCGCGTGCACTCACCGGTGACCACACCCGCCGGACCGGCCCGGGGACGGCTCCCCGGGATCGGCATGGAACACGTTCTCATGCCGAAGGTGAATGACCGCATCGCGATTTACTGACCGGACATATTCGCGTATTCCTTGACCGTGCCGTACGGATATCCCGCAATGAACAATGACGACTAAGAACGGTGCCGGTTATCCCTTCTCTTCCGGTGAGGATTGCCGCTAACTTGCGAGCATGCGCGTTCTGGTAACGGGAGCATCAGGTTTCGTCGGCTCGCACGCCGTCCCCGGCCTTCTCGCCGACGGGCACGAGCCGCTGCTCCTCGTGCGCGATCCAGGGAAAACGTGCCGGGTGCTGGCCCGCCTCGGGGTGAACGAGCCCATTTCTCTGCATAAGGCCGATATCCGCGACGCCGCGGCCGTACGGGACGCGCTGGAGGGCTGCGACGCGGTCATTCACGCCGCCGCGGAAATCGGGGTCACCGGCCGCGCGGACGATCTGGACGGTACGAATGTGACGGGGGCGAAGAACGTCCTCGGCCAGGCCGTCGAGCTCGGTCTCGACCCCGTCGTGCACGTCTCCAGCATCAGCGTCTTCGTCCCCCCGTCCGGGCCGGTGATCACGACCGAGAGCCCGCTCTCGGTGCCGAGGAACGAGTACGGCAGGACCAAGATCTCCGCCGAGCGGTACGCCCGGGGCCTCCAGGAGCAGGGGATGCCGGTCACGATCGTCTACCCGTCCGGGGTCGCCGGGCCGTGTCAGCCCTCGCTGGACGCGCTGATGGAGGGCCTGCGCGCCGGCCTGGAGCAGGGCTGGCCGATCACCGAGGGCGGCGTCAACATCGTCGACGTGCGGGACCTGGCCGTCGTGCTCGCCCGCTGTCTCGAACCCGGGCGGGGCCCGCGCCGGTTCATGCTGGGCGGGCACTACCTCACCTGGTCGCAGCTCGCCGACGTCTGCGACGAGGTGACCGGGAGCCGCTGCCGCAGGTTCAGGATCCACCGGGCGGTGCTGCGCGGCGCGGCTGCCGTGGGGGACGCGATGAAGCTGATCAAGGAGATCGACTACCCGCTCACCCGGGACGCCGTCGAGATGATGGTCACGATGGTCCGCACCTACGACACCCCTACCCTGGAGGCGCTCGGAGTGGGCCTGCGCCCGGTGCACGAGACCGTCGCCGACGCGCTGCGCTGGCTGGCGCAGGAGGGACACCTCGACGCCGGCAGGGTCGGCAGGCTGGCGGACAGCGTCGCCCGGTGACGTACCCTCGGGCGGCCGGGCGGTGGCGAGCGTCACGGAAACCATGACGAGCGTCACGCAGAACGGCGACGAGCGTCACGGTCAGGAAACGGTGACGAGCGTCACGGGAAGCGGTGACGGGCTTCACGGGAAGGGGAGGCCGCGATGGACGTCGGGATCGTCGGAGGCGGGATCGTCGGGCTGGCCGTGGCCAGGCAGGCGGCGCTGGCCCACGGGGCCAGGGTGACCGTCCTGGACAAGGAGGACCGCGTCGGCGCCCACCAGACCGGGCACAACAGCGGCGTCGTGCACGCCGGGATCTACTACCGGCCGGGCTCGCTCAAGGCCCGGCTCTGCCGGGAGGGCGTGGCGCTGCTGCGGGAGTACTGCGCCGAGCACCGCCTCCCCTACGCCGAGGTCGGCAAGCTCGTCGTGGCCTCCACCGCGGCCGAGCGGCCCGCGCTGCGCGAGATCGCCGTACGGGCCCGCGCGAACGGGGTGCCCGGGATCGCGGAGCTGGACGCGCTGGCGCTGCGCGAGATCGAGCCGCACGTCGTCGGCACCGGGGCGGTGCACTCCCCGCGTACCGCGATCGCCGACTTCCCCGCCGTCGCCCGCCGCCTGGCCGAGGACGTACGGCAGGGCGGCGGGTCGGTGCTGCTCTCCCACCCGGTGCGGTCCGTCCGGGAGACCGCGGGAGGGGTGCGCGTCGTGGCCGGTGAGCGGACCCTGACCTTCGACCGGCTGATCGTCTGCGCCGGGCTCGGCACCGACGCGGTCGCGCGGATGGCCGGCGCGCCCGGCGACGTACGGATCGTCCCGTTCCGGGGGGAGTACTACGCGCTGGCCGGTACGGCGAGGGACCTGGTCCGCGGGCTCGTCTACCCCGTCCCCGACCCCCGCTACCCCTTCCTGGGCGTGCACCTGACCCGAAGGATCGACGGGGAGGTGCTGGTCGGGCCGAACGCGGTCATGGCCCTGGCGCTGGAGGGCTACTCCTGGCGGGACCTCGCCCCGGCCGAGCTGGCCCGGATCCTGACCTGGCCGGGCACCCGCAGGATGGCCGCCCGGCACTGGCGGACCGGCGTGAAGGAGGTGGCCGGGTCGATCGGCAGGCGGTCGTTCCTGAGGGCCGCGCGCCGCTACGTGCCCGCCCTGACCGCCGGCGATCTGGTCAGGACCACCGGGGGCGTGCGCGCCCAGGCGGTGGACGCCCGCGGCGGCATGCTGGACGACTTCTCGATCGACGTGCACGGCCGCGTCGTCCTGGTGCGGAACGCCCCCTCGCCCGCGGCGACCTCCAGCCTGGCGATCGCCAGGCATATTGTGGGGATAACCTCGACATTGACCAGTTGACTGTTTTCTCATATGGGCCGGTGAGGATAGAGCGGTGACCGATTCGCCCGAGGCCCGCCTGCTGATCGTCGAAGACGAGCCGAACATTCTCGAACTTCTCGCGGCGAGCCTGAGGTTCGCCGGATTCGGCGTCAACACGGCGAGCAACGGCACGGACGCCGTCGCGGCCGTGCAGCGCCACCGCCCCGACCTCATCGTGCTCGACGTGATGCTGCCCGACATGGACGGCTTCGACGTCGTACGGCGCCTGCGCGGTGGCGGCAGCGACACCCCGGTGGTCTTCCTCACCGCCCGCGACGGCACCGAGGACAAGATCCGCGGGCTGACCATGGGCGGTGACGACTACGTGACCAAGCCCTTCAGCCTGGAGGAGGTCGTGGCCCGGATCCGGGCCGTGCTGCGCCGTACCTCCGCCGGTGACCTGCCGCCCCGGCCGCCCCGGCTGACCTTCGCCGACATCGAGCTGGACGAGGAGAGCCACGAGGTCTGGCGCGAGGGCAGGGCGGTGGCGCTGTCGCCGACCGAGTTCAAGCTGCTGCGCTACTTCATGGCGAACGCCGGGCGGGTGCTGTCCAAGGCGCAGATCCTCGACCACGTGTGGGACTACGACTTCCGGGGCGACGTCGGGATCGTGGAGTCCTACGTCTCGGTCCTCCGCCGCAAGATCGACAATGTCGACCCCCGGCTGATCCACACGTTGCGCGGGGTCGGATACGTGCTGCGCCTGCCCCCGGGGCCGTGATGCTGGACACGACCCCGCTCCGGGTGAAGCTGATCGCGATCATCCTGATCCTGCTCACGATCGCGCTGACGCTCATCGGGATCGGCAGCGTCTCGATCATGCGCGGCTACCTGATCGACCGCGTCGACGGCCAGATCGGCATGATCGTCGACACCGCGCTGCGCCGGATGCACCGGGGGGCCACGCCCATCGGCAGGCCGCTCTCCCCGGACGCGAAGCTGGAGCTGCGCAACCACGCGGGCGAGGTCTTCGCCGCGTTCAGCGGGGCCGACGTGGAGGACAGGCCGGGGCCGGGCGTCCCGGCGGGCCAGGGCGCGCTGCCGTTCGACAGCGGCGACTGGCGGGTCCGTACGGTGCCGACGCAGGACGGAAGCCTCGTCGTGGCCGTGGACATGGGCGAGGTGCACCAGATCGTCGGCCAGCTCGCCCTGGTGGAGGTGCTCGGCGGGAGCGGCCTGGTGCTGATGCTCGCCGGGGCCGGGGTGCTGATCATCCGCAGGAGCCTGCGCCCGCTGGAGGAGATCGAGCGCACCGCCGAGGCCATCGCCGCAGGGGACCTGAGCCGCCGCGTCCCCGACGCCGACCCGCGTACCGAGGTGGGCCGCCTGGGCCGCTCGCTCAACGGCATGCTCGCCCAGATCGAGGCGGCCTTCCAGGCCCGGTCGGAGTCGGAGTCCTCGGCCCGCAGGTCGGAGGAGCGCATGCGCAGGTTCGTCGCGGACGCCTCGCACGAGCTCCGTACCCCGCTGACCTCGATCCGCGGCTTCGCGGAGTTCTACCGGCAGGCGCCCGGCATCGACGCCGCGCCGCTGATGCGCAGGGTGGAGTCGGAGGCGGTCCGGATGGGCCTGCTGGTCGACGACCTGCTGATGCTCGCCCGGCTGGACCAGCAGCGGCCGCTGGTCATGCGCCCGGTCGACCTGCTGGCCATCGCCGCCGACGCCGTCCACGACGCCCGCATCCTCGCCCCCGAGCGCGAGATCGGCCTCTCGGTGGACGGCTCCGCGCTCATCGTCTCCGGCGACGAGGTACGGCTCCGCCAGGTGGTGGGCAACCTCATGACCAACGCGCTCACCCACACCCCCGCGGGCACCCCGGTGCGGGTGGCGCTCTCCGGCGAGAACGACATGGCCCTCATCGAGGTCGCCGACGAGGGGCCCGGCCTGACCGCCGAGCAGCGCGAGCGGGTCTTCGAGCGGTTCTACCGCGCCGACTCGGCCCGGGGCCGGCGCGCTCCCGAGGACGGCGGGAGCGGGCTCGGGCTGTCGATCGTGGCCGCGATGGTCGAGGCGCACGGCGGCGACGTCGCGGTGGAGTCGGAGCCGGGCAAGGGCGCGACGTTCCGGGTCTTCCTCCCCCTGGCGTCGGAGTCCGACTGACCCCGCCGTCCCGGACCGCCGGGTCCCGCCGTCCGGACCCGGACCGGGACCCGGACCGGGACCCGGACCGGGACCCGGCGCGGGCGCGGGCCCGAGCCGGGTTCCGGTTCCGGCCGAGCGGGACTCCTCCCAGCAAACCTTCAGCCCCGGCTGAGCGGCGTTCCAGCGAGGTGGGCGAACCTCGGGGTGTGCCGGACAGAGTGGAAGCCCGTCTGCTGGTCGTGGACGACGAACCGAACATCAGGGAGCTGCTCTCGGCGAGCCTGCGCATGTCCGGGTTCGAGGTGATGACCGCGGTGGACGGCCGGGAGGCCGTGCACTTCGCCGAACGCCTCCGTCCCGACCTCGTCGTGCTGGACGTGATGCTCCCCGACATGGACGGCTTCACCGTGGCCGGACGGCTGAGGGAGACGAACGGGCAGGTCCCCGTGCTCTTCCTGACCGCGCGGGACGGCACGGACGACAAGGTCACCGGGCTGCGCGTGGCCGACGACTACGTGACCAAGCCGTTCAGCCTGGAGGAGCTCCTCGCCCGGATCAGGGCCGTGCTCCGCCGTACCCGGGGGGATCTCGACCTGCCCACCCGGTTGCAGGTCGGCGACCTGGAGCTGGACGAGGAGGCGCATCAGGTCTGGCGCTCCGGGGTGCCGGTGCGGCTGTCGCCGACCGAGTTCAAGCTGCTGCACTACTTCATGGTCAACAGCGGCAGGGTGCTGTCCAAGGCGCAGATCCTCGACCACGTCTGGAACTACGACTTCGGCGGCGACGCCGGGGTGGTCGAGTCCTACGTCTCCTACCTCCGCCGCAAGGTCGACACGGCCGAGCCGAGGCTCATCCACACCCTCCGCGGGGTGGGCTACGTCCTGCGCCCGCCGCAGAGTGATTGAATTTTCAGCCGATATTCAGCTCCGACTGACCCGATTCGCAGTTTTGTGTGTTCAAATAGACGAAGCACGACCCCCGATCACCTCGGAACCGTCCGAGAGGCTCGGGTTCGCCTCCAGCTGCGGGGGAGACGAACCCTGTACGGCCTCCGGATGAGATCCGAGGGCAGGGCCCCACCGCTTTACCGAGTTCGCCCCCGTAACCCGGTCGAGCGGTGGGGCCAAACGCGTCTAGAGGGGTCCTCGCAGGGCAGGACGACCGTATGGGTGACAACGACGGTCTTCTGGAGACGCTGCGGGAGCTGCGGCGGCATCTCGGCCGCGAGCTGTTCCCCCTCGCGATCGGCGACGTGACGGCCGACCGCCGCGCGGCGCGCGAGCTGTCCGGGCAGCTCGACGACTACCTCATTCCCCGGCTGACCTCGATCGACGCTCCGCTGCTCGCCGTCGTCGGCGGCTCCACCGGGGCGGGCAAGTCCACGCTGGTGAACTCCCTGGTGGGCGCGGACGTCTCCGAGCCCGGGGTGCTGCGGCCCACGACCATGGCCCCGACCCTGGTCACCTCCTCGGCCGACCGGGAGTGGTTCACCGCCCAGAACGTGCTCCCCGGCCTGTCCCGCGTCACCGGTGGCGGCCGGGGCCAGCCGGGAACGATCCGGATCGTCACCGCCTCGGCCGTCCCGCCGGGCCTGGCCCTGCTCGACGCCCCGGACATCGACTCGATCGTCACCGCCAACCGCGAGCTGGCCGCGCAGCTGCTGTCGGCCGCCGACCTGTGGCTGTTCACCACCACCGCCGCCCGCTACGCGGACGAGGTCCCCTGGAGCTTCCTGCGTACGGCCAGGGAGCGCAGCACGGCGCTGGCCATCGTGCTGTCCCGGGTCCCGCCCGAGGCCCTGGGCGTGGTGCGCAAGGACCTGACCCGGCTGCTGGAGGCCAACGGGCTGGGCGGCACCCGGCTGTTCGAGGTGCCCGAGCTGGTGCTGCCCGAGGAGAACGCCCGGCTGCCCCGCCAGGCCGTCCAGCCGGTCGCCGACTGGCTCCTGGCGCTCGCCGCCGACTCCCGCTCCCGGGCCGAGGTGGTGCGCCAGACCCTGTCGGGCGCGCTGGAGAGCCTGGCCACCCGGGTGCCCGCCCTCGCCGCCGCGGTCGAACGCCAGCACGCCGGGGCCGCGGAACTGCGCTCGATGGCGGACGGGGCCTACGCGGTGGGGCTGTCCACCTTCGACGAGGGCATGCGGGACGGGACGCTGCTGCGCGGGGAGGTGCTGGCCCGCTGGCAGGACTTCATCGGGACCGGCGACCTGATGCGCTCCCTGGAGAGCCGGGTCGGCCGGTTCAGGGACCGGCTCGTGGCGCTCGTCATGGGGCGTCCCGCGCCCGAGAACGAGCTGCGGGTCGCGCTGGAGAGCGGGGTGGAGTCGCTGATCAGGGCCTCGGCCGACGGCGCCGCCGAGCGCCTGATGGAGTCGTGGTCGTCGCACCCGGCCGGGCGGGCGCTGCTGGAGGACGCCGGGGTGGAGGTCACCTCCCGTCTCGGCAGGGCCTCGGCCGACCTGCCCGCCAGGGCGCAGGAGGCCGTCAGGGGATGGCAGTCCTACGTGCTCGACCTGGTCCGGCAGGAGGGGGCCGACAAGCGGACCACCGCGCGGATCACCTCCTACGGCCTGAACGGGGCCGGCCTGCTGCTCATGATCGCGGTGTTCGCCTCGACCGGCGGGCTGACCGGCATCGAGGTCGGCATCGCCGGAGGCACCAGCGTGCTCAGCCAGAAGGTCCTGGAGGCCGTCTTCGGCGACCAGGCCGTCCGTACCCTCACGGTCAAGGCCCGCTCCGACCTGCGGGCCCGCGTGGCGATCCTGCTGGGCCAGGAGGCCGACCGCTTCACCGACCTGCTGGACGCCGTCCAGCCCCCGGACGAGACCGCCCCGGCCCTGCGCGGCACCGCCGACGCCGTACGCGAGCACCTGCGCGAGCTGCCCGTCGCGAACCGCCGGGCCGCGCTCCCCGCGAGCTCCGCGAGCTCCGCGAGCTCCGCGGGTTCAGCAGGCTCCGCGGGCTCGGCGCGGCAGGTGGGCTCCGCGCCCGGGACGCCCGGGACGCCCGGGACGCCGGAGATCGCTCCCCGGGCGGACGGCGATCCCGGGGGCCCGCCGGGGCCGCACGAAGGTCCCGCCGGGGTGCCCCGGGCGAACGGTACAGAGGGGGGCGAGGCGTGAAACTGCTGCGACGTACGAAGACGGTGTCGCTGGACGACCGGCTGGAGGCGCTGGCACGGGCCGCCGACCTCGCGGACGGACGGCTGGACGCCGACGCGGTGGCCGCCGCGCGGTCGGTGGTCTCCCGCGCCGGGGTACGGGCCAGCCTGTCGGTCGACCACACCGCGGTCGCGCTGGCCGGTGCCACCGGCAGCGGCAAGTCCTCGCTGTTCAACCTGCTCTCGGGCACCTCGCTCGCCACGGTCGGGGTCACCAGGCCGACCACCTCCACCGCCCAGGCGGCCCTGTGGGAGGGGAGCGGCGCGGGCCCCCTGCTCGACTGGCTGGAGATCCCCCGCCGCCACGAGCTCGTGAACGCCCAGGACGCAGGGGACCGTACGGACCGGGCGGACCGGATGGCCTGGCCGAAGGAGGACGACACCCTCGACCCCGGCCCGGACGCCGTCCTGCGGCCGTCCGGCACGGCCGCGGGGGCCGGGCCGGGGTCCGGCGCGGCGTCCCGGCCGTCCGGCACGGCGCTCCAGACGTCCGGTGCGGCAGGGCAGGCGTTCGGGACGGACGGGGAGGCCGCGGGGCTGATCCTGCTGGACCTGCCCGACCACGACTCGATCGAGCCCTCGCACCGGATGGAGGTGGACCGGCTCGTCGAGCTGGTCGACCTGCTGGTCTGGGTGCTCGACCCGCAGAAGTACGCCGACGCGGCCGTTCACGACCGCTACCTGCGGCCGCTGGCCCGCCACCGCGACGTCATGGTCGTCGTCCTCAACCAGATCGACCGGCTCTCCCCGGCCGCCGCCGAGCGGTGCATGAAGGATCTGCGGCGGCTCCTGGACGAGGACGGCCTGACCGGGGTGCCGGTGGTCGGGATCTCCACCCGGACCGGCGCGGGCGTTCCCGAACTGCGCTCCCTGCTCGTCTCGCGGGTCGCCGACCGGCGCTCCTGGGCCGCCCGCCTCGCCGCCGACGCGGGCATGGCCGCGGACGAGCTGCTGCGCGCGTCCGGTGTCGCCCCCGGCGAGACGCTCTCCGCCGACGCCGGGACCAGGCCCGAGGGGCTGGTGCGATCACTGCGGGACGCGCTCTCGGAGGCGGCCGGGGTGCCGGTGGTCGTGCAGGCCGTGGCCAGGTCGCACCGGCACCGCTCGATCGCCGCCACCGGGTGGCCGCCGACCCGGTGGATCCGGCGCCTGCGCCCGGACCCGCTCCGGCGCCTGCGCCTGGACGCGGCGAGCCGGACCCCGGCCGGCACGCGCGACACCGATGACGCCGACGGGAGCGAGATCGTCGGCCGGACGTCGATCCCGGCCGCGACCGTCGTCCAGCGCTCGCGGATGGACACCGCGATCCGGGAGGCCGCCGGAACCGCCTCGGCCGGGCTGCCCGCGCCGTGGGCGACGGCCGTGCGCCAGGCGGCGAGGTCGCGCGGGGACGAGCTGGAGGACGGCCTGGACCGGGCGGTGGCGACCACCTCGCTCGGGGTGTCGCGGCGGCCCCTGTGGTGGCGGCTCGCCGGGGTGGCGCAGTGGCTGGCGCTCGCGACCGTGCTGGCCGGGGCGATCTGGCTGGTCGTCCTGGTGGCCCTGGACTACCTGAGGCTCCCGCAGCTCTACCTGCCGACCGCGGGGGAGCTGCCCTGGCCCAGCGCGCTGCTGATCGGAGGGGTCCTGCTCGGTCTGCTGATCGCGCTGCTCTCCCGGGTGGCCGCCTGGCTGGGCGGCCGTCGCCGCGCGCGCAAGGCGGCCCGGTCGCTGCGCGAGAGCGTCGAACGGGTCGGCCGTGAGCTGGTGCTGGAGCCGGTGGAGGAGGAGCTGACGCGCTACCGGAACTTCACCGAGGCGATCGCGGTGGCCGGGGACGGCGCCCGGACCTGACGGGACGCCCTGAGTTTTCGGACATGAGGGATTTAACGTTCAGTCGAGCCTGTAACGTCTCTAGCGCGTATTTTCGCTGATCCACCACCCGGCCACCTCGCACGCGAACCGGCCGGTTCCCCCCGCCATCCGGAGTCATCAAATGCCCGCAGCACTTGAGATCCACGGCCTGTGCAAGACCTTCGGTGAGAAGGTAGCCGTCGATCACGTGAACCTGACCATCCCCCAGGGCTCCTTCTACGGGCTCGTCGGCCAGAACGGCGCCGGCAAGACCACCACCCTGTCCATGGCCGTCGGCCTGCTGCGCCCCGACGAGGGCCACGCGCGGATCTTCGGCGCCGACGTCTGGTCCGATCCGGCCACGGCCAAGACGTTGGTCGGCGTCCTGCCCGACGGGATGGCCATGCCCGAACGGCTCACCGGCCGCGAGGTGCTGACCTACCTCGGACTGCTCCGCGGGCTGCCGCGCGACGTCGTCGACCGCCGCGCCGACGAGCTGCTGTCCGTGCTGGAGCTCGACGTGGCCGAGAAGACGCTCGTCATCGAGTACTCCACCGGCATGCGCAAGAAGATCGGCCTGGCCACCGCCCTGCTGCACGCGCCGAGGCTGCTCGTGCTCGACGAGCCCTTCGAGGCGGTGGACCCCGTCTCCGCCGCGACGATCAAAACGATCCTGCGCGGCTTCGTGGCCGGGGGCGGCTCCGTCGTGCTCTCCAGCCACGTCATGGCCCTGGTGGAGCAGCTCTGCGACCACGTCGGAGTGATCGACAAGGGCCGGGTGGCCGCCGCGGGGCCCCTGGACGAGGTCCGCGGCACCGGCTCCCTGGAGGACACCTTCGTCGAGCTGGTCGGCACCTCCGACGGCGGATCGAAGGAGCTGACATGGCTGTCGAGCTGACCATGGTCCGGATGAAGGTGGCCGTGCTCCGTCACTCGATGACGGGACAGCGGGCCGGCTTCGTCTTCATGGGCGCGCTGCTCGGCCTGACCCTCGCGGCCGGCACGATCATCGCGGCCCTGTCCGGGGCCGACCTGCTCGTGGCCGTCTACGCCGTCTGGATGCTGGGCTGGGTGCTCGGCCCCGTCTTCGCCGGCGGCGGCGACGAGACGCTCCGCCCGGAGTACTTCACGCTGCTCGGCCTGCGCCCGCGCCGCCTGGCCTCGGGACTGCTCATGGCGGCCTTCGTCGGGGTGGCGCCCGCGATCAGCCTGATCGCCCTGGCCGGGCTGGCGGTCCTCGGCGTGCGGCAGGGGGTCGTGGCCGCGCTCGTCTCGCTCCCCGCGATGCTGCTCCAGCTCGCCGTGTTCGTCCTGCTCTCCCGGGTCGCGGTCGCCGTGCTCGGCCTGGCCCTGCGCTCCCGCGTGGGCGCGATCGGCGCGGGCCTGGCCAACGGCGTGATCCTGGCGTTCCTGGGCCAGATCTGGGTCGTCTTCGTGGTGCTCGGGGAGACGAACGGCATCCCGCCGGTGGTGACGGACCTGGCCCGCCGGTTGCCCTCCGGCTGGGGGACGGTCGCGGTCGAGGCCGCCGGGTCCGCCGACTGGCTCCGGGTGCTTGCGGCCCTGGGCGGGATGGCGCTGCTGGTCGTCCTGCTGCTGGCCGCGTGGGCGGTGCTGCTCACCCGGAGGGCCGGCGCGTCCAGGGCGGCCACGAGGGGACGGCGCCCGATCCGGGCCACCACCGCCTCCGGCGCCGTACTGGCCAAGGAGGCGCGTACCTGGTCGCGTGACCTGGTGCGCACCCATCAGCTGACCTTCGCCCTCGCCTACGGCGTGTGCTTCGCCGCGGCCCCGCTGCTGATGGGCTGGACCGGGATGCTGCCCTGGGCGGGACCGGTCTTCGTCGTGATGGCCGCGGCCATGTCGGCCAACCTCTACGGCACCGACGGCACCGCGCTGTGGCTGACGCTCATGACCCCCGGCGCGAGCGACGTCCGCGGGCGGCAGCACGCGTGGCTGCTGTCGGTCGCGCCCCTCGCCGTCGTGCTGACGGTCGGCCTGGCCCTGGTCACCGGCGGGCCGTGGCCCATGCTGCTCGCCGTCCTGCCCGCACTGCTGGGTGGCGGTGCCGGGCTGGTCGCCCTGGTCTCGGTGTACGGGCTCATCCCCGGCACCGACCCGCACCGGCGCGGTGGCAACCCGCTGCGCTCCACCGACGACGACGGCGCGGTCACCGGCATGGTGTACGCGGTGCTGATGCTGGCGATCCTCACCGCGGCCCCCGCGGTGATCGTGGCGGCGCTGTACGGCTGGGCGGGCGTGGCCGTCGGCGTCCTGACCGGGATCCTCTGGTACTGGGGGCTCGGGCTGCTCGCCGAGCGACGGTTGCTCGCGCAGGGGCCCGAACTGCTCAACATGATGCGCACCGGCCGCAGGTCGTCCTCCGGGCCGAGCGGCACGCCGGGCGTCCGGACCGGTTTCGAGGACCTGCCGCGCCACGAGCAGATCATCGTGGGGCTCTGCTTCATGGTGGGCGCGATCCCGTTGTTCCCGCAGGGGCTGGTGGCCGGATACCTCAAGGCGACGGGAAGCCCGACGCGTGCGTGGTTCCTGGCCCTCTACCTGCCGCCGTGGCTGCAGTGGCCGACGATCGTGTTCATGGTCCTGCTGGGGGTGGCGATCTACGCGACGGGCGTGATCATCCCCTATCGCCGCAGGAGGCTCTCCCGGGCCGCGGCGGACGCCGAGCCGGTCGAGCCGGCGGCGGTCGCGAGCGGCCGCCGATGACGCGGGGGCGGGCGCGGAGAAGGTGAGCCGCCGCCCGTCCGGACGAGATCGGCACGGCCGGTGTCCGGGGGCCGGGACGGCGGGAGTCGCGCCGGCGCCGAGGTGATGCGTGGGATCGAGCGCCTCCCGGTAAGGGGGGACGGCCCGGAAAGGGGGATCGGTGGCCGTCGCCCGGGAGGCGCTCATCCGCGTCCGCCGTACCGTCGCACCGGGCCGGCCGCTGCCGGGCGGTGCGTCAGGGGGCGGAGCGCGTCATGCGGTGAGGTTCACGTAGTAGGTCGAGTAACCGTTCATGTCGACCAGGCGGGTACCGACGAGCCTGGCGGCGGTGCTGCCGATGCCCAGGCAGGAGTCGAAGGCGTTCTGGTAGACGTACATCGGGCCGTACGGGCCGGTCCAGACGGCCCCGTTGGCGGCTTCGGCGTAGAAGGCGGCGTAGCGGTTGGTGGTGTTGAGGACGAACGCCTCGCCGCCCGGGTCGATCGCCCACCAGCCCCGGGTGCCCCACTGGCCGTAGTCGCGGCAGCCGTCCGGGCTGTAGAACATGATCGCGACCCACACCTTGGAGCTGTAGCGGTTGCGGAAGCGCAGTTGCATGTCTACTCCTCCGATGCCGTTTCCGTGAAGCGCAGGGCCAGCGGTCTGTCGTCGAGCTCCTCGTCGGCCAGCGGGGGCAGGGGGTCGCCGCCCTTGGCGGCCACGGCGGTGCGGTCGGCCACCCCGGGGCGCTGGTCCGTCTGGCCCGTGTCGGCCGTCGTCAGGTCCGTGAAGGCCACCCGGGGGTCGGGAGGGATCTCCGTGCCGTTGTCCGGCATGTGCTCACCTACTTCCTGTCATGTCGAAGGGTGATCGAACGACAGCATAAAGTAGTCATCATGGTCATGTAAATAATCGTTTTCATTTTCGTGATGACGGGGCGCCCGGCCTGGTCTCGCGAGACCACTCGTCGCGTATTGCGTGCATATCGCAACCATCGTAATGTGTGCGATATGCACGCATCTTCTTCCGGCGGCACCGCCGTGCCCTCCCGGCCCTCCCGGTCCTCCCGCGCGACGCGGTTCGCCTTCGCCGCCCTGCTGGCGGGCATGTTCATGGCCCAGCTGGACGGCAACGTCGTGGTCGCCGCCCTCCCGGCCATGGCCGCCGACCTGCGATCGGGCGGCGCGATCGCCGCCGTCACCGCCGTCTACCTGCTCACCGTCACCGTCTCCACCCCCGTGCACGGCAAGCTCGGTGACCTGCTCGGCCGCCGCGCGGTCTTCCACGGCGCCCTGCTGATCTTCGCCGCCGGATCGCTGGCCTGCGCCCTGGCCCCCTCCCTTCCCGCCCTGATCGCCGCGCGGGCGGTCCAGGGCGTCGGCGGGGGCGGCCTGGTGGTCACCGCGATCAGCGCCCTGGCGCAGATGTTCACCCGCGAGGAGCTGATCAGGCGCCAGGGGTACCTCATCGGCGTCATGGCGCTCTCCTCGCTGGCCGGGCCGCCCCTGGGCGGTCTGCTGGCGGCCGGACCCGGCTGGCGGTGGATCTTCACGATCAACCTCCCGCTCTGTGCCGTCGCCGCGCTCCTGGCGCTGCGCGGGCTTCCGGGACGGCCGCCGGAGCGGGCCCGTACCCCGTTCGACCTGGCCGGTGCCCTGCTCGTCGCGGCCGTCGGAGGCGGTACGGTCGCGCTGGGAGCCTCGGAGTCCCTGGCCCGCAGCCCGCTCGGCGCCGGCGCCGGCGCCGTGGTCGCGGCCGTCGCCGTCTGCGCGGTCCTGTTCGTCCGGACCGAGCGCCGGGCCGCCGAGCCGCTGATCCCGCCGTCCCTCTTCGCCGATCGCGGCCTGGCCCGCAGCATCGTCGCGACCGGCCTGGCCGGTGTCGCGCTGTTCGGCACCTTCGCCTTCGTCCCGATGGCCGTCCAGGAGGGGACCGGCGCGGACGGCGGGCGCACGGGCCTGCTGCTGCTGGCCCTGACCGGTGGCCAGCTCGCGGCCACCTCGGCCTTCTCCGTCCTGGCCCGCCGCCGGCCGGCCGTCACCGGCTGGGGCCGTCTCGCCCTCGTCATGGGCGTCGCCGGTACGGCGGCGCTGGCCCTGCTCCCCGCCCTGCACCAGGCCCCGCGCCCGCTGTCGGTCGCGATCGCCGTGCTCGGCATGGCCCTGGCGGGCGGCGCCCTGGGTCTGTCCATGCAGGCGTACACGCTGATCGCCCAGGGGCGTGCCCGTCCCGAGCAGATCGGCGCGGCGATGGGCACCCTGACCTTCGCCCGCCAGCTCGGAGGCTCGCTCGGCACCGCCGCGTTCGGCTGGATCCTGCTCGTCGCGCCCGGTACGCGCGCCGGCCTGACCCTCGTCCTCGCGACGGCCGCGGCCTGCCTGCTGGCCGCCCTGCTCGTGTCACCCCGCACCGAGGACGACCCGGCGCCCCGTCCTTCACGGGACGTGAGGGTTCAGGAACCCTCGTAGAGACGGGTCAGGTCGACGAGCTGGACGTCCACGCGGTCCCGTGCGGTCTCCCGCAGCTGGGGCATGAAACCGGCGGCGCCGAACAACAGAAGCCGGGTGCCCGGGGTGGCGCGGTCGTCGCGACGGATGAGAAGTTCCCGGAGGCGCTCGAGGCGCTCAAGGTGACCACGGCCGATGACGTCGCCGTACTTCGCCTCACCGATCGCGAGGATGACCTCCCCGCCCTCGTCGTTACGTCCGAAGACGACGACGTCGATCTCGTGGCTGCTCTTGGCCGCAGGGTCGGGCAGGACGCCGGAGGCGACACGGGTGCGCAGACCACCGAGGGTTTCGGCATGGGCGTACCAGCGCGTCCAGGTGCGGGCCAGGTGTTCGAAGTGCGGGCGGAGGATCTTGCTGTGAAACGCCGTCCGCGAACGCCGCCAGACCTGTTCGGCGTAACCGGGACGCTCCAGGTCGGTCCACTCCGGCCTCATGATCGCGTGGTAGAAGCTGAGGATGGGCTCGGTGATGCGATAGGTGGAACGTTTGCCGTGGAAGGCGTCCGGATCGCGGGCGATCATTCCGACGTCCTCCAGGAGCGTCAGGGAATGGCCCAGGTCGGTGGACTTGCGGCCGAGGTAACCGGCGATGCCGCCCCGAGTGTGGTTGCCGTTCGCGATCGCCGACAGGACACCGTGGTACAGGGCGACGTCCCGTAGCTCGGGCTCCTCGGCGAGGAGGAACCGGGCCTCGCGGAAGAGGGGACGGCCCGGGTTGAGCACATTACGCGTCACCCACGGTCCGAAGTCGTCGATGCCGGAGGGGACGTCGCCGAGGGTGAATTCGCGTCTGTAGGCGGGGGTACCGCCGACGACGGCGTTGACCTGCAACGCCAGGGCCGGATCGGCGATGCCCCAGAAGTCCCTGGCCAGCCGGTAGTCGAGGGTGGGGACCATCAGCTCCAGGCTCGCGCGACCACGGAGCGGCGCGGTTCCCGCGAGGAGTGAGCCCATGAAGGACAGGGCCGACCCGCACAGCAGGAGCCGTACCGCGCTGCCGTGACGCTGCCCCTGGGGGCCGAGAGCCCGCTGGATCAGGGAGGGCAGGTGCGGGGAGGCCTTGGCCAGATAGGGGAACTCGTCGATGACCACGGGGGTCGGCCCGGCGACGGCGATGGTCATCAGGGATTCGACGGCCTCGTCCCAGTTCGCGAACCTGCGAGGGACCGGCTCTCCGAGATGACGGGCGAGGGCCGTACCGAACTGCTGGAGAGATTCGGTCTCGGTCGCCTCGGTCGCGGCGAAGTAGAACCCGCCCGTGGCCCGGCAGACCGCGTCCAGGAGGAAGGTCTTGCCCTGGCGGCGGCGTCCGGACACCACGCCGAGCGTCGCCTCCGGTCCGGTGTAGCGGACGAAGCGCGACAGTTCCGACCACTCGTAGTCGCGGTCGAACATTCCCGCGGGCTTGTCCATGCGCATCTCCGTCAATGATGAAGACGTTTATTATAGGTCGGCTCATCATTGAATCCCGGTATTCGGAAGAACGGGCACGGCTCGTGGGACGCGCCTCGTGAACGAGAGGCCCCGCCGCGTGCACGCCGTTCGGTACCGGAAGCCCCGCCAGGATCACACCGGCCGGTCGTCGTCCGGCCTGAACCGGCATGGCCGGTCGAAGGCCGCTCCGGGGATCACTCCGGGCGGTCGGCGAAGACGACGATCTCGTCGATGTCACCCCCGGGGGTGACGTGCACCATGTCCGTCCCGGTCAGCAGGCTCCGCCCGGAGGCGTCCTCGTAGCGCCACCCGAAGCGCGCCCACTCCCCGGGGGCGTCCACCCGTGGCAAGGGCCGGGAGGTGGGCGAGGCGGTGGCCGTGGCCGCCCTACGCGGGCGCGGTACGGCGCAGGGCCGTCGCGGTGTCCCGCAGGACCTCCAGCAGTGGGACGAGCAGGGGGTGGCGTTCCGCGCCCCGGCGTACGGCGGCGAAGACACGGCGTTCGGGTCCCGCGACCTCGCGGACGGTCACACCCGACAGGCCGACGCCACGCAGGGCCAGGCGCGGCACCATCGCCACCCCGGCCCCGGCGGCGGCCAGCGCGACCACCGCGCTGAAGTCGTCGGAGGAGTGGGCGAACTCGGGGGTGAAGCCCGCGTGCTCGCAGGCCAGGGCGATCACGTCGTGGCAGGGGTTGCCGGGGTAGGGGCCGATCCAGGTCTCGCCGGACAGGTCCGCCACCGTCACCTCGCTCCCGGACAGGGGGTGGCCTGAGGGGAGCACCACGTCGAAGGGCTCGGAGTACAGCGGTACGCGCGAGAGCCGCCGGTCGTCCTCGGCCGGGGCGCCGCGGTACTCCACGGCCACGGCCGCGTCCACCGCCCCGTCCAGGACCATGGTGAGGCTCTGGTCGCCCTCGGCGTCCAGGACGCGCACCCGGATGCCCGGCTCCCTGTCGCGCAGGACGCCGACCGCCGGGGCCACGACCAGGCCGATCGCGGTGGCGAAGGAGGCCACCGTCACCTCGCCCGCCGTACCGGCGGTGTGGGAGGCGATGTCGGCCCCGGCCCGCTCCAGCTGGGCGAGGACCTCGTTGGCGTGACCGAGCAGGATGCGGCCCACGGCGGTCAGCCGCACGCCCCGGCCGTCGCGGTCGAGCAGCCGGTGTCCCACCTCGTGCTCCAGGGCGAGGAGCTGCTGGGAGACCGCCGAGGGGGTCAGGTGCAGCGCCGCCGCGGCCGCGGTGACCGTACGGTGATCGGCGACCGCGCGCAGGGTCCTGAGCCGCCGCGTGTCTATCACGCCTGTATTGTCGCCGAGATCACCCGCGCCCCGTGCCCGGACCCGTCCGGAGGACCGGCGGTCCGAGGGGGAGGGGGACGGGGCGAGGGGACGGGTGTTCAGCCGCGGGCGGCGACGAACGCCTCGATCGCGTGGTCGACGTCCTCGGCCGAGTGGGCGGCCGAGAGCTGGACCCGGATCCGGGCCTGGCCGTGCGGGACCACCGGGTAGGAGAAGCCGATCACGTAGACGCCCCGCTCCAGCAGGCGCTCGGCCATCGCCCCGGCCTCGGCGGCGTCGCCGATCATCACCGGGACGATGGGGTGGTCGCCCGGCAGGATGTCGAACCCGGCCTCGGTCATGCCGGTGCGGAAGCGCGCGGTGTTGGCGCGCAGCCGCGTCCTGGCCTCGTCCGAGCCGCTGATCAGGTCCAGGACGCGGAGCGAGGAGGCGGCGATCACCGGTGCGAGGGAGTTGGAGAACAGGTAGGGACGCGAGCGCTGGCGGAGCAGCTCGCAGATCTCCTTCCGCGCCGCGACGTAGCCGCCGCTGGCCCCGCCGAGCGCCTTGCCGAGCGTGCCGGTGAGGATGTCGACCCGGTCGCGTACGCCGTGCAGCTCGGGGGTGCCGCCGCCGTGGTCGCCGACGAAGCCGACGGCGTGCGAGTCGTCGACCATCACCATGGCGTCGTAGCGGTCGGCCAGGTCGCAGATCTCCGCCAGCGGGGCGACGTAGCCGTCCATGGAGAAGACGCCGTCGGTGACGATCAGCCTGCGCCGGGCGTCGGAGGACTCCTTGAGCCGCGCCTCCAGCTCGGCCAGGTCGCGGTTGGCGTAGCGCAGCCGCCGCGCCTTGGACAGCCGGATGCCGTCGATGACGCTGGCGTGGTTGAGCGCGTCGGAGATGACCGCGTCCCGGTCGTCGAGCAGCGTCTCGAACACCCCGCCGTTGGCGTCGAAGCACGAGCTGTACAGGACCGTGTCCTCCTGGCCCAGGAAGGCCGACAGCCGCGCCTCCAGCTCCTTGTGCACCTCCTGGGTGCCGCAGATGAAACGGACCGACGCCATGCCGAAGCCCCAGCGGTCCAGGGCCTCCTTGGCGGCGGCGACCACCTCGGGGTGGTCGGCCAGCCCGAGGTAGTTGTTGGCGCAGAAGTTGAGCACCTGTCCGCCCCCGGCGACCGCGATCCCGGCGCGCTGCGGGGTGGTGATGACCCGCTCGGGCTTGAGCAGGCCCGCCTCGGCGATCTCGTCCAGGGTGGTACGGAGGTCGTCGCGAACGTTGTCGAACATCAGGCCGTCCAATCCATGATGATCTTGCCGGTCTTGCCGCCGGCGGCGGTGTCGAAGGCCGCGTCGAAGTCGCGGTAGGAGAAGCGGTCGGTGATCACGGGGGACAGGTCGAGGCCCTTCTCCAGCAGCACGGACATGGCGTACCAGGTCTCGTACATCTCCCGGCCGTAGATGCCCTTGAGGGTGATCATCGAGGTCACGATGGTGGCGAAGTCGACGGCGAACTCGGAGGAGGGCAGGCCGAGCATGGCGATCTTCCCGCCGTGCGACATGTTGGCGATCATCTCGCGGAGCGCCCGGGGGTTGCCCGACATCTCCAGGCCCACGTCGAAGCCCTCGCGCATGCCCAGCTCGTGCATGCCCTCCTGGACGTGCGTCTCGGCGACGTTCAGCGCCAGCGTCACGCCGAGCTTGCGGGCCAGCTCCAGCCGTTCGGGGCTGACGTCGGTGATGACCACGTTGCGGGCGCCCACGTGCGTGGCCACCGCGGCGGCCATCAGCCCGATCGGCCCGGCACCGGTGATCAGCACGTCCTCGCCGACCATGGGGAAGGTCAGGGCGGTGTGCACGGCGTTGCCGAAAGGGTCGAAGATCGCCGCGATGTCCGGGTCGACCGGCGTCCGGTGCACCCAGACGTTGGAGGCCGGGAGCGTCACGTACTCGGCGAAGGCGCCGTCGCGGTTCACCCCCAGGCCGATCGTGTTGCGGCACAGGTGCCGCCGGCCTGCCATGCAGTTGCGGCACTTGCCGCAGACGATGTGCCCCTCCCCGCTGACCAGGTCGCCGGGGGCGATGTCCTCCACGCCGGGCGCCACCTCGACCACCTGGCCGCAGAACTCGTGGCCGATGATCAGCGGTGTCCGCAGCGTCTGCCGGGCCCAGGCGTCGAAGCTCCGGATGTGCAGGTCGGTGCCGCAGATGCCGGTGCGCAGCACCTTGATCAGCACCTCCCCGGCGCCGATGGACGGCTCCGGCACGTCCGCCAGCCACAGGCCGGGCTCGGCCCGTTCCTTGACCAGTGCCTTCATCGCGGATCTCCCCTCGTTCCGACCCTACGCACTGTGCCCCGTGGCCTTCGGGGTGTCCATCGCGGTTTTCTTAATCCCACCGACGGCATTGCTTCACACCCGGTTCCCGAGTCCTAGAGGAGTACCCGGACATCTGCCTGCGAACCAGGAGGTAGACGGCTCCCACCCTGGTCAGCCCCGACCGGACCGGGCCTCGATGAGCGCCGCGACGCCGTCGAGCAGTGGCCCGAGGCCGAACTCGAACAGCTCGTCCGGGTCGAGGTCGTGGCCGTCGAGGGCGCTCAGTGCCCACTCGGCGTACACCAGCAGGCTCGGCACCGTCAGCGGCCGATGGAGCGGGCCGATGTGCGCCGGCAAGGGATGGCGGCTTCACAGCGCCCGCGCGCCCGCTCGAGGCGGGCGCGCCGGTCGTGCGGGGTGCCGGGGCCGCGGGGTCGGGTCTCCACCGTCCCCTCCTGGCGCAGCGTGGTCAGGACCCCGGTGGCCGTGGCCAGTGCGACCCCTGGCAGGGTCGGTTCGGTCACGGCGACGCCGGTCACTACGCTTCCGGCCCGCCGGGTGTCCGGGTAGGGCCGCACCGTGAGGGGATCACGAGGTGGTGCCGCTGTTCCGCTCCTGGTGGAGGGGACGCTCCTGCCGGCCGTCGGCGAGACCGTCGGTGAGGCCGTCACCGGGCAGGCGCGAGGGGCCGGCGCTGAGCTGACGCGGCCCCAGGTCGGCCTCGGCCGCCTCGGCGACCGCCTCCGCGGCGGCCTGCTCGGCCAGCTTCCGCTCCTCGGCCGCGGCCTCGTTGACCCGGGGGGTCTCGTTGACGGCCGACGACTGCGGCAGCGCCTCGGTGAACGCCTTGGAGACGCCCTGGATGGCGGAGGTGACCTCGCTGGGGATCACCCAGAACGTGTTGTTCGGGCCCTTGGCCAGCTCGGGCAGGACCTGGAGGTACTGGTAGGCCAGCAGCTTGGGGTCGGGGTCGTTGCGGTGCACCGCCTGGAAGACCTCGTCGATGGCCTGCGACTGGCCCTCGGCCTTGAGGATCGCGGCGCTCCGGTCACCCTCGGCCCGCAGGATCGCGCTCTGCTTGTCACCCTCGGCGGTGAGGATCTGCGACTGCCGCTGGCCCTCGGCGTTGAGGATCGCGGCGCGCTTGTCCCGCTCGGCGCGCATCTGCTTCTCCATCGCCTCCTTGATGCTCTTGGGCGGGTCGATGGCCTTGATCTCCACCCGGTTGACCCGGATGCCCCACTTGCCGGTCGCCTCGTCGAGCACGCCGCGCAGCTGGCTGTTGATCGTGTCACGCGAGGTCAGCGTCATCTCCAGGTCCAGCGAGCCGACCACGTTGCGCAGCGTGGTGACCGTGAGCTGCTCCACGGCCTGGATGTAGTTGGCGATCTCGTACGCCGCCGCCCGCGGGTCGGTGACCTGGAAGTACAGCACAGTGTCGATCTCGACGACGAGGTTGTCCTCGGTGATCACCGGCTGGGGCTTGAAGGAGACGACCTGCTCACGCAGGTCGATCATCGGATAGACCCGGTCGATGTACGGGATCACGAAGTTGAGACCCGGCCCGAGGGTGCTGTGGTAGCGGCCGAGCCGTTCCACGTTGCGGGCCCGCGCCTGCGGGACGATGCGCACCGAACGGATCACGGTGAAGACCGCCAACAGGACGACGAGGAGTCCGGCTATGAGTAGAGCGTCCATGTGTCACTCCCGGGGATACACGAGCGCGGTCGCGCCCTCGATCTCGATCACGTCGACGGTCGCGCCGGCGGGGATCACCAGGGTCTCGTCGTAGGCCCTGGCCGACCACTCCTCACCGCCGATCCGCACCCGGCCGTCCCGGCCGGTCACCTCGCGGAGCACGTAGGCGGTCTTGCCCACGAGTGCCTGGATCCCGAACCGCTCACTCCGGGACCGCTGGGCCAGATGCCGCTTGGCGATGGGCCGCACCACGGTCACCCCCGCGCCCAGGGCGACCGTGAAGGCCACCAGCTGGAGCGGCACCGGCAGCCCGAGGACGGCGGCGACGGCACCGAACAGGGCGGCGCCTCCGAGCAGGCCGAGGGCGGTGGTCAGGGTGAAGATCTCGGCGATCCCCAGAACGACGGCCACGATCAGCCAGATGACCCAATAGTCCATGCTCCGGCCCTCCTACTCGTACAACGGGACGGATGTCCGGGAGGTTCCTTCTCCACCGTATGTCTTCGTACGAGTGCTGTCAGGGGACGCCTTCCCCGGCCGCCGGAGAGACGGCCGGGAAAGGCGTCCGGGGAGGGGGCCGGGAAAGGCGTCCGGGGGCCTAGCGCGCGGGCTCGATCCTCCCCGAGACCTCGCCCAGGGAGATCACAGCGCCGCCGGGCCCGGGAGCGGTGGCGGTGATCGTGACGACGTCCCCGTCCTCCAGGAAGCTCCGCGTCGAGCCGTCGGGGAGCTTGAACGGCTCGGTCCCGTTCCAGCTCAGCTCGATGAGCGAGCCGCGTTCGGCCTGCTCGGCGCCGGAGACCGTGCCGCTGGCGTAGAGGTCGCCGGTGCGCAGGGACGCGCCGTTGACGGTCATGTGGGCGAGCATCTGGTCGGGCGTCCAGTACATGTCCCGGTACGGCGGCCGGGAGACCACCTCGCCGTTCACCGCGACCTCCAGCCGCACGTCCAGTCCCCACGGCTCCTGCCTGCGCAGGTAGGCGGGCGGTTCGGGGTCCTGGCGACGTCCCTCGACGCGGGCCTCGAACAGGGCCGCGAGCGGGGTGATCCACGGGGAGACCGAGGTGGCGAAGGACTTGCCGAGGAAGGGGCCCAGCGGGACGTACTCCCAGGCCTGGATGTCGCGGGCGCTCCAGTCGTTGACCAGCGTCACGCCGAACACGTGGTCCTCGAACCGCCCGGCCCGGTCGCCCAGGGCCGTCGGGACGCCCACCACGAACCCCAGCTCCGCCTCGATGTCCAGCTTGGCGGACGGGCCGAAGACCCCGGCGCCGCGCTGCCCGGCCGGCCGGACGATCGGGGTGCCGGAGGGGACGACCGTCCCGGCCCTGCCGTGGTAGCCGACCGGCAGGTGCCGCCAGTTGGGCATCAGCGGCTCGCCGTCCGGGCGGAACATCCGGCCCAGGTTGGAGGCGTGCTCCAGCGAGCAGTAGAAGTCGACGTAGTCGGCCACCTCGAACGGCAGGTGCAGGGTGACCTGGTCCAGCGGGACGAGGTGCCGCTCGACCACCGCGCGGTCGGTGCTCAGCTTGTTCTGGATCAGCGCCCGGGTGTCCCGCCACGCGGCCGGGCCCCTGGACATGAAGGCGTTGAGCGAGCCGGTGGCGAACACCTCGTCGTGCAGGGCTTCGGCGAGGTCGAGAACGTGGTCGCCGTACCGGACGCCGACCCGGGGGGTCTGCCCCTCCTGGCGGGAGAAGACTCCGTAGGGCAGGTTCTCCGGACCCCAAGACATCACGCGATCTCCTCTGCTGTGTCGAACGTCGTACCGGGCACGGGGCCGGGGCCGGTCCCGGCGGAGGGCGGGCGGTGCGCGATCAGGCCCAGGGCGACCAGGTCGTCGATCGGGGTGCCCGTGCTGCACGACCCGTAGGAGACCAGCAGCTCCCGGGCGCGCGTGGCGATCTCCTCGGGTACGGCCTGGGCCGTCCGCACCAGCCCGCCGACGTCGGTCAGCTTCAGCACGGCCACCGGGTCGCGCCCCTGTACGGCCGCGCACACCGCGAGGACCAGGTTGAGGAAGCCGTGCCGGTCCACGCCCAAGGCGGGATCGAAGTGGCGGACCGCGTTGTGCAGCCCCGCCGTCGCCTTGAACGGCACGCCGTGCTCGGCGCAGTGCGCGATCAGGGCCCCCAGGTCCTCGGCGCGGGGGAAGGCGTCGGCGGCCGGCCCGCCGCAGCGGACCTTCAGGCCGGGCCCGGAGGCGTCGCGCGGCAGGGACGCCGGGTCGCCGGGGACGACCTCGACGAAGAGCCTGGCTCCGGCGGGCATCCGGTCGGCCAGCCGCTCGGCCACGTCCCCGGGCGTCTCGCCCGGTCCCTGCCGTACCTCGACCAGTTCCACGGTGAGGTCGTCCAGCGGGGGGAGGTCGGGCACGTCCAGGATCAGGCCGAGCCGGATCGGGAAGGTCACCCGCTCCCGGAGCTCGTCCAGGCGGCCGGCCGGGCAGAGGAACCGGTGGGTGAGCACCGGATCGCCGCCCGCCAGGTCGTTCCTGTGCCGTTCCAGCGCCTTGGACATCGGCAGTGCGGTCGGCGGGAAGAGCCCGGCGTCGTCGACGAGCCCGCGGAACAGGGGGGCGGTCCCGGCGCCCGCTCTCGTCCCCGTGGCCCCGTCGGCGTGCGTGCTCGCGTCTGCGCTCATGGCCTGTCCCTACCCACCCGCGGGCGCATGACCGTGCCCGCGGGTGTGACCGTGCTCGCGTTCACCGCCGGGCCGCTGCCGGCCGGCTCCGCGGCGGCGGCCGCCGGGCCGGTGCCGGCCGACGGGCCCCCGCTCGTACGGGGGCCCGCGCTCGTCACCGGGCCCATGTCCACGCGTAGCCGGGGTCCTCCACCGACAGCCCGGCCGGGCCCAGGTCGAGGGGGCGGAAGGTGTCGACCATCACGGCCAGCTCGGTCGTCTCCGTGTGCCCCTGCCGTACCGCCTCGATGACCGCCTCGACGGCACCCGGCTGCGGGCCGTGGGTGAACCCGGCGGGGTGCAGCGAGACCGAGCCGACGTCGATGCCCGAGCCCCGGCGCGCGGTGTAGTCGCCGCCCGCGTAGAACATCAGCTCGTCGGAGTCGACGTTGTGGTGGTTGTACGGGATCGGGATCGCGTCCGGGTGGAAGTCCAGCGGCCGGGGGCAGAACGAGCAGATCACGAAGTTCGGGCCCTCGAAGGTCTGGTGCACCGGCGGCGGGGCGTGGGTGCGCTTCACGATCGGCTCGAAGTCGTTGATGTTGAACGCGTACGGGTAGAGGCAGCCGTCCCAGCCGACCACGTCGAACGGGTGCTCGCGGTAGACCAGCCGGGTGAGGCCGCCGCGCGTGCGGACCAGCACCGGCACCTCCTGGCCCTCGACGACCAGCGGCTCCTGCGGGGTCCGCAGGTCGCGCTCGCAGTAGGGGGCGTGCTCCAGGAACTGGCCGTACTTCGACAGGTAGCGCTTGGGGGGCCGGATGTGCCCGGACGCCTCGACGGTGAACGCGGTGACCCGGCCCTGCGGCACCCACCGGTGGATCGTCCCGGTGGGGACGACCACGTAGTCACCCTCCCCGGCCTCGATCACCCCGTACGTCGACTCGAACCTGACCCGCCCGCTCGCGATGTAGACGCACTCGTCGCCCATGGAGTTGCGGTAGAGGCCGCTGGCGACGTCGGTGGCGGCGTACGAGAGGCGGACGTCGGCGTTGCCCGCCAGCAGGCCGCGGCCGGTGACCAGGTCGCCCCCGTCGGGAAGGTCCTGGGTGCGCAGGTGACGCGGGGAGAGCGGCAGGTTGGGCACCAGCCTGCCGGTCTCGTCGGGCGCGACGGCCTCGGCCTTGATGATCGCCGTGGGGAGGTGGCGGTGGTACAGCAGCGACGAGTCGCTGGAGAACCCCTCCTCACCCATCAGCTCCTCCGCGTACAGCCCGCCGTCGGGCCGCCGGAACTGCACGTGCCGCTTGCGGGGGATCTCTCCCACGACCCGGTAGTACGGCATCCGCTTCTCCCGCTCTGTCCGCTTATCGGACGCATACGTCCTTTATACGTACAACGATCGGTCAGGGTGGGAGAGATGTCAAACATGCCGGTGAGGGCCGTACCCAGGGGTGCGCGCTGGGTGTGGGCGGCGGCCGGTGAACGGGATTCGGCGGCCGGTCTCCGGCGCGCGCGTCAGCGGGTCCGGCGGTAGCGGGTCATCGGGCCGAGCAGGCCCGGGATCGTCTCGAAGGGGGTCATGCCGAGGCGCTCGGCGACGGCGACGGACGCGGCGTTGCCCTCGTCGACCTCGGCCAGCACCTCGGGCAGGCCCAGGGTGTCCAGCGCGTGCTCGACCACGGCCCGCGCCGCCTCGGTCGCGTAGCCGTACCCCCAGGCGGACGGTGCCAGGCTGTAGACCACCTCGACCCCGGCCCCCTCCAGGGACCGCAGACCCGCCGTCCCGAGCAGCCCGGCCCCCTGCGGTTCGGCTCCCTGCCCGATCCCTTCACGTCTCCGGACGGTCCACACGCCGTACCCCGACGCGGCGAAGTCCCGCTCACTCGTCTCGACGATCTCCGCGATCTCCGCCGCGGGCAGGACGTCCCCGTCGAACAGGAACCGCCGTACCTCCGGGGAGGTCCAGTGCGCGCGCAGCTCTTCCAGGTCACGGGTGCCCACCGGCCGCAGCACCAGCCGGCCGGTCGTCAGGACGTGGTTCATCCGCACCCTCCAGGACGGTCACAGAGTCCGACCTCACGGTAACGATCACAGATCGGCCGGGCACCCCGTTTCCCCGCGGCACCCGGTTCTCCCTGCGGCACCCGCACCGCCTTCCCGCTCCTCCTCTGGCAGCGACGTTCTCAGGTCAGCGAGCCGGACAGCTCGGCCGCCGCGACGGCGACGCGGGGGCCGACGACGTCGGGGTCCAGGGCGGTGAAGGCGACCACGCCCACCGACGCCTCCAGCCAGGGAAGGCCGGGTACGGGGGCGGCGACGCCCCGCGCGCCCTCCTGGAGCTGTCCCTCGGAGGCCAGGTAACCGGTGCGGCCCTCGCGCAGGGCGAGGATGGCCAGCCCGGCGGCGCCCCGGGTGAGCGGGTGGCGCGACCCCTCGCGGTAGGCGACGTGCATGTTCGTCCAGGAGGGTTCGACCACCGCGACCGCCAGGCCCTCGTCGCCCTCGGCCACCGTCAGGTGCGCGGTCGCCCCGACCTCCTCGGCGAGCTTGCGCAGGGTGGGCAGGGCGTCCTCGCGCAGCAGCGGTTGCACCGCGCGGGCCAGGACCAGGACGCCGAAGCCCAGGTGGACCCGGCCGCCGCCGTCCCTGCGGACGAAGCCCTGGTTCTGCAGGGTGGTGAGCAGCCGGTACACCGCCGGGCGGCTGAGCCCCAGCTCCGTGGCCAGCTCCGTGGGGGTACGGCCCCGTCGGCCGTCGGCGAGCAGCCGCAGCAGCCGCAGGCCGCGCTCCAGGGTCTGCGAGGATTCGGCCGCCATCTAGGACGCCCGCCGGGCTGGAACCATGCCCCGATTATCGCCGTGACCCTGTCATGCCGGTAATGACCGGCGGCCGGGAACGTGCAGGGCTTCGGCAAGAATCCCGGTGCGCGCCGGGGACGGCATGGGGCTATGACCCTTTCGGTATGCCGGGAACGTCGCGAGCCTGCCTGCGCGAATCCAACGGAAGGTTACGGCGGGCCGTCGATTTCCTGACCGGGGCTGTTGAGGTCAGGGTGATCTGGGTAAAGTGCGAATCGATCGTTTTGACGGTATTCACCGGGGAGTTTCGGATATGCGACCTACTCTGCGCCGGGCTCTCGCCGTCGGTGCCGCCCTCGCGCTCGTCGGTGTGATGACGCCGAGCGCGGCGTACTCGCAGGACGATCCCCGTGACTGTTCCGACCTGCTGGGCGCCGACGCCCCGGCGTTCATGGTCTGCACCTGGCTGGCCAAGCCCGAGGAGGCCCTCGGTGTGGCGCTGTTCTGGGGGAGTGACGACGCGGCCCACCTGAAGGAGGCCACCCCCTCGGACGGCAAGTTCATCGACTGCTCGGCCTCCGGTTCCTTCTGCCCGGCACCGGGCGAGGACTCCGTCGAGGGCGACGAGAACTCCCCCCTGCCCGGCGGCGAGGACGGCGGCACGCCCGAATGCGAGGCCGGCGGGCAGTGCTCGGTCGACGGGCACGGCGAGGGCGGCGACGGTACGGACAACGGGTCCGAGAACACCGGTGCCACCACCCCCGTCGGCACCCCCACCCCGACGCCGTCCGCGGCACCCGCGTCCGCGTTCGCGCAGGACCCCGCCGCCGCGACGGCGGCCGCGCAGAGCCCCGCAGGACAGGCGATCACCGCCGCGAAGGACGTACGGCTGAGGGTCTGGATCGACACCGAGCTGGCCGACGACTGGAAGGCGGGCACCGTGGCCTTCACCGCCGCGGTCAAGCGCATCGGCGCGCTCGCCGCGCGCCCCGAGGTGGCGGGCATCCGGTTCACCTCCCAGCTCGGCTACAACACCACGTTCGGCACGGAGGCCGACGTCACCGCGTTCGTCACCGCCGCCTCCGACGCCCTGCGCCAGGTCGCGCCGGGCAAGCGGCTGGGCGTCCACACGGTCGTGCCCGAGCTGGCCTGCGGCGCGAACGACGCCTGCAAGACCGAGATGCGCAAGCGCCACCCGCTGCTCGCCCCCGAGAAGGTCGAGTCGCACCTGATCGCGGGCCGCGTCGACCAGCTCTCCCTGGACAGCGGCCTGCTCTACGGCGGCTACGCCACCTGGAAGATCGACGCCGACCAGGCCCACCGCAACCAGTGGATCCAGGTCCGCGCCCGCTCGTGGGACGTGCTGGCCCAGGTCGCCGCGGAGGAGACCGGCCTCGTCGGCCAGGTCAGCGACGCCCAGATCGCCACCCGACTCGGGACGCCCGTCAAGGACGGCGGCGCCCAGCAGGTGAACGTCTGGACCCGGGTGAAGAACGCCGACGGCGCCGTGAACCGGCTGACCGCCTGGGAGCAGCTGAAGAAGCTCACCCCGATCCAGCGCCGCCTGGCGGCCGTCTACAACCCGGCCACCCCCGAGAAGGACGTGGCCGCCGACCTCAAGCGGCTCTCCGAGATCGTCGGGCAGGTCTACCTCACCACCGGCTGACAGGCCGTCACCGCCGCGTCATCCGCACCGGCCGTCGGTGAGGCGTTCCATCGCGGTGAGGTCGAGTTCCATCGCGCTCGTTCCCGGGGGCAGGCCCAGCGCCCGGACCGTACCGGCGCGCAGCTCGCCCGCGTGGCCCAGCACGGTCCCGTCGGCGAGCAGCTCCAGGCAGCGTCCGGTCAGCCAGGGCGCGTACGCGGCGGGGCGGGTGACCAGGCCCGCCCCCATGACGTGGGCGGCCGTGCGCGCGGCGTCGACCGCGCGGGCCCACGACGACTCACCGGTCAGGGCGACGGCGAGGTGACGGGGCTGGGCCGGGACGGCGGCGTCCAGCGCGGCGAGCTGGTCGTCGGTGGGGCGCCGGCCCGTCGGAGGGACGGGCGGCGGGCCGGTGCCCGGCAGGGACGTGAAGACCGTTCCCTGCTCGAAGAGCGCGGGGTCGCGGTTCCCCCGGGTGAGGTTGAGGGCCAGTGCGGCCAGCAACCCGGGGAGGAGCGTGGTGCGCAGCGACCGCTCGCGCGGGTCGATCGGGTTCGCGAGCACGGGCGCGGCGCGGCGCGGATCGCCGGGCGCCAGGTCGAAGGCTTCCCACGCGGCGTCGCAGACGAACGGGAGACGCGGTGTCTCGACGTACCCGGCGTCCGCGAGGGCGTGACCGATCCGCCGCTCAAGGCTCCGCGACCGCGGGAGCCCGTCACGTGCCCCTCTGCCCGGCGCCCCCCTCGCGCCGAGACCACCGCGCGTCAGGGGAATGGTCTCCATCTCCGGTACGGCCCGCGCGGCCGGTACGGCCGCCGGGACGGGCGTGGCCCGCGGGCCCGGCGTCGTCCGCACGCCCGGAGCGCTCCGGGGGCGGGGCCGGTGCCGCGGTGTGCCCGAGGGCGGGGGATCGTCCGCCCGCAGGCCGTCCATCCGCAGCAGGGGCCGGACGTCGCCGTCGACGAGGTCGCGCACGTCCCGCAGCCCGTGCCGGAGCATCAGCGTGCGCTCGACGCCCAGGCCGAAGGCGAACGCGCCGTACCGGTGCGGGTCGACGCCGCAGGCGGCCAGCACCCGGTGGTGGACCGGGCCGCACCGCCCCCATCGCGCCCACCCCGTGCCGCCGCACGTCCCGCACGGGCCCGCACCGGTCCCGTCGTACGTCCCCGCGGGGGAGTCCTCGCAGGGCGCGGTGCCGTGGCAGGCCGGGCACTCCACCTCCACGTCCGTCTCCGCCGGTGGCCCGGCGCGCACCGGCCGCCGGGGACGGAGCCGGATCGCCGTGCCGGCTCCGAACACCGAGGCGGCGAAGTGGTCGAGGGTCTTCCCCAGATCGACCGCGGTGAGGCCCAGGTCGACGGCGACGCCCCCGACCTCGTGGAACACCGGGCCGTGGACGGTGCCGGCCGCCTCCGGCCGGAACAGGCGGCCCGCGCAGACCGCGCGGAGCGGCGGGGGGGTGGCGAGCATCGCCCGCACCCGCAGCGACGCGCTGTGGGAGCGCAGCACCAGCCCCGAACCGCGCCGGTGCCCGTCGGGGTCCGTGGGATCCCGCACGCGCAGGACCCGGCCGGGGCGACGGCCGTCCGGGCCGTCGGGGTCGTCAGGGCCGCCGGGAAGGACGGGACGATCGGCGGGGACGGGGGGGCCGGGAGGGTCGGTGGTCGTGAGGAGATCGGCGACTCCGGGTGGGCCGAGGGCGTCGGCGGAGACGAGGGTGAACCATTCCGCCTCGACCTCGGGCCCCTCGGTGACGCGGTATCCGAGGTCGAGCAGGACGTCGGTCATCTGCTCGGCCATGACGGTCACCGGATGCCGGGCCCCGCGCGGCAGGCCCCCGGACCGGCCGCTGGATGCTCTCCTCATCGACTGCTGGGCCTCTTCCCCTGTGAGTGCGCCGCCGTGCCCGCCCGGCATGGCCGGGTCCGGACGCGGGCGGTCCCCGGTGTGGTCGGGTGGAGAGCGGCCGGATCACCTTCCGGCCGGAATCCGGCGGGACACGGCGAAGACACGGGTCGCGGCGCGGCGGACGACCCGGGGTGCGAGACCCGGAACCGCCTCCGGAGCAGGCCGGGCCCGCCCCTGCGGAGCGTTCGCGGCGCACATCCCCCGTCACACCGGGTGCTGATGTGACTACCCAAAGTTATTGTCCGGTGAACGGAGAGTCAACTTTCCGTCATGACGACGGCGACGGCGCACCCGGGTCCCGCGGTCCCAAGGGCAGGCAGGATCACCGGGAACGACCGGCAGGACTCACGCTTCCCGCAGGGCCGGGTCTCATCGCGCCGTACGCGCCCGCGGACATGGTGACGGACCCGGCCCGGATGTCCGGGCCGGGTCCGCCGGGGCCCTTCGAGGCCGTGGGAGCCGCCGGGATCCGGCGGGAGGCTCAGCCCGCCCGGTGCCGGCTGAGGTAGCCGGCGAACTCCTCCAGGGAGATCAGGCCGTCGCCGTCCAGATCGATCTTCGCGACGGCCGCCGCGGCCGCCTCCGGGGTGATCGGCTCGCCGAGCACCTCCATGAGGCGGGTCAGCTCGGGGACCGAGATGAGGCCGTCACCATCGACATCGACGATCTGGAACGTTGTCGTGTAGTCGTCCGCCACGATTGCATCCGCCTTCCGGCAGCAGGAAAATCAGACGCCACGCACACTAGCGGGATCCACGAGACCCACCGGCCGCAGGCCGGAGGTTTCTCCCACCCGCGGCACGATCACCGCCCGGGACCGGCCGCGGGGGGACCTCAGGCCCACCCGGACCGGTCACGAGCGGAACCTCGGGCCCGCCCTGACGGCCGTGAACGGAACGTCAGACCCACCCGGAACCGGTCACGAGCGGAGAGCCCGTCAGACCACCGCGCCCGACCCCTCACGCGGGCGGGCCGGCCTGCGGCCCTTGGGCCGGGGAGGCGTACCCGGCCTGCGGCGCTCCAGCTCGATCGCCAGCGGGCCCGCGACCAGCGCCGAGGAGAGCGTGCCGACGACGATCCCGATCAGCAGCGCCACCGCGAAGTCGGTCAGCGAGTCGCCGCCGAGCACCGCCAGCGCGGCCAGGATGAACAGCGCGCCCAGCCCGGTGTTGACCGTGCGGGGCACGGTCTGCAGGATCGCGGTGTTGACCACCTCGCCGAACGGCGCCTTCGGCCGCGCCCCCCACAGCTCGCGGACCCGGTCGAAGACCACGACCTTGTCGTTGACCGAGTAACCGACCACGGTGAGCATCGCGGCCAGGAACACCCCGTCGATCGGCTTGCCCAGCCACGCGAACGCGCCGATCACCACGGCCACGTCGGCGACCAGCGCCAGCACGGTCGCCAGGCCGAACGTCCAGCGGAACCGGAAGGCGAGATAGCTCAGCTGCGCCAGGAGCGCCACCCCCAGCGCGATCAGCGCGTTGCGGCGCAGCTCCTCTCCCAGGCTCGGCCCGATGAGCTCGTCACGCTCCTTGACGACCTGGGCGCCCTCGCTCTCCAGCGCGTTCTCGATCCTCACCACCTCGGCGGGGCTGATCTGGCCGGTCCGCACCGAGATGCCGTCGTCGGAGGACTGCACCACCGCGTTGGGGAAACCGGCCCGGCCGACCAGCTCGCGGGCGGCGTCGGCGGTCATCGGGGTGCTCGTCGTGTACTCCACGAGCCGGCCGCCGGTGAACTCCACGCCGAAGTCGAGCCCGCGTACCGCGACCCCGGCCATGGAGGCGGCCACCAGCACGCCGGCCACCGCGTAGTACACGGCGCGGCGGCCCATCAGGTCGGGCCGGTGCGTGTTCAGCCAGGTGCGGACGCGCCCGATGCCGGACAGGCCGGTGATGCCGGGCCGGGCGGTCACGGCGGGCAGGCTCACCGCCCACTGGGCCAGGACGCGCGTGATGACCATGGCCGTGATCAGCGAGGCGATCACGCCGATGCTCAGCGTGACACCGAAACCGCGTACCGGGCCCGACGCCAGCATGAACAGCAGCCCCGCGGCGAGCAGGGTGGTGATGTTGGAGTCGGCCACCGCGCTCCACGCGTTGCGGAACCCCTTCTCCAGCGCGCTGCGGAACACCGGCTCGGCCGCGTACTCCTCGCGGGCCCGCTCGAAGACCAGCACGTTGGCGTCCACCGCCATGCCGATGGCGAGCACGAAACCCGCGAGTCCCGGCAGGGTGAGCGTCGCGCCCAGCCCCACCAGCGCCGCGTACGAGATGAGGGCGTAGCAGGCCAGCGCGGCGGCGGCGATGAGACCCACCAGGCGGTACGTCACGATGATGAACAGCGCGGTGAGCGCGATGCCGATGACCGCGGCCTGGGCGCTGGCCGCGATCGCGGCGGAGCCGAGCGTCGGGCCGACGGTCCGCTGCTCGATGATCTCCACGGGCACCGGCAGCGAACCGCCCTTGATCAGCAGGGCCAGGTCGCCGGCCTCCTCGGCGGTGAAGTCGCCGGTGATCTGGGTGGAGCCACCGGGCAGGCCGACGTTGCAGGCCACGTCCTCGTTCACCTGCGGCGAGACGATGACCTTGTTGTCGAGCACGATGGCGACCCTGCGCTTGGGGTCGCCCGGCTGGGCGCAGGCGGCCTCGCCGGTCAGCTTCGCCCACGCGGCACGGCCGCTGTCGCGGAAGTCGACGGTGACGAACCACGCGGTGCCCTGCTGCGGGTCGATCCCGGCCGCGGCGTCGCCGACGCCGTCGCCGGTCAGGGCCGCGGGCCCGATCTGCACCGGAAGGCCGCGGTCGTCGGGCAGGATCTGCTCGCCCTTGCCCGGCTTGGTCCCGGACGCCGGGTCGGGGGCGGCGAGCACGGGATGGAAGGTGAGCTGCGCGGTCTTGCCGATGACCTCGGCGGCCTTGGTCGGGTCCTGCACGCCGGGCAGTTCCACGATGATGCGCCGCTCGCCGGAGCGGGCCAGCGGCGCGTCCGCCACGCCCAGGGCGTCGGCCCGGCGGCGGAGCACCTCAAGGGTGCGGTCGGTGGCCGCGGCGTCGGCCTTGACGGTCGGTGAGTCCCTGGTCTCCAGGACGAGCTGGGTGCCGCCGCGCAGGTCGAGACCGAGGCGCGGCGACATGCTGAGGGCGATGAAGAGCGAGGCGGCGATGACGGCGAGCGCGGTCACCGCGCGTACCACCGGGGCACGCGACATGGGAGCCTCCACAGGCTTGGACGTCGGGGACGGCTTCGCGGACGGCTTCGAGCACGGCTTCGGACACGGCTCGGGGACGTCCTGGGAACGTCACCGGGCGCGGTTCGAGCGCGGCCCGGTTCGGGTCCGGGCGCGAATCCGGGTACGGCTTCGGGGGCGACTTCGGGTGCGGGTTCCGGTACGGCGAAGGCACCCCGGGCGACGCCGGGGTGTCTCAGCTCGTCGCTGTGGAGGCGGGTGGTGCGCGGCCCGGCCTGACGAGCAGGGCCGCGAGCGAGCGGGTGCCCTCGTCACCGGCCGGACGGGAGCCCGGCCCGGCCGGGACGGAGGGATGCCACGGATCGGCCGGTGGAGCCGCGGACGGGGTGCCGCTTCCGCCGCCCAGGCCGATCCCGAGCCCGGCCAGGGCGGTGACCAGGGCACCGCGGCCGGTGTCGGAGACCGGGCGGGAGAGGGAACGGTGGTCACCGGAGAGGTGGGAGGCGGTGGGCTGCCGCGACGGGGCGGCGGCGACGCCTCCCGCTCCACCGGAGACGAGCAGCGGCAGCAGCAGTGCGAGCAGCCAGCCCAAGGGCGCGCCGCGCCGTGGCTGTCGCATGATCCCTCCCGGCCGTCCCGTCCACGGTAACCGGTCGGCGGACCGCCGTGGCGCGGTTCCTCCTCCGACCCGCCAGAAGTGATCGTCGAGCCTCACCCAGGGACAGGGCTCATAAACGCCTCAGCCTGGGGTAGTGCGGACCTATGCGACTGACCTACACGGCCGATCTCTGGTGGAAGAACGCCGTCGTCTACTGCCTGGACGTCGAGACGTACAAGGACGGGAACGGTGACGGCATCGGGGACTTCCGGGGCCTGACCCAGCAGATCGATCACCTCGACCGGCTGGGGGTGACCTGCATCTGGCTGATGCCGTTCTTCCCCAGCCCGAGCCGCGACGACGGCTACGACATCAGTGACTTCTACTCGGTCGACCCGCGCCTGGGCACCCTGGGTGACTTCGTGGAGTTCATGCGTACCGCCAGGGACCGCGGCATGCGGGTGATCGCCGACCTGGTGGTCAACCACACCTCCGACGAGCACCCCTGGTTCAAGGAGGCCCGCGCGAGCAAGAAGTCGGCCAAGCGCGACTGGTACATCTGGCAGGACGAGCCCGGCCCCGTCGACCCCAAGGCGATCGTCTTCCCCGACAAGGAGGACAGCCTCTGGGAGCTGGACAAGAAGACCGGCCAGTACTACTACCACAGCTTCTACAAGTTCCAGCCCGACCTGAACACCGGCAACCCCGAGGTCCGCGACGAGATCGCCCGCGTTCTCGGCTTCTGGATGGAGCTCGGCCTGTCCGGCTTCCGGGTGGACGCGGTGCCGTTCCTGATCGAGGGCATCGGCGGCGACCCGCACGAGTTCCTCGCCGACCTGCGGGCCTTCATGAACCGCCGCGACGGCTCCTCGATCCTGCTGGGCGAGGTGAACCTGCCCTACCCGGACCTGATGAAGTTCTTCGGCGACGCCGGCAACGGCGACGAGATCACCATGTGCTTCGACTTCATCGCCATGCAGCGGTTCCACCTGGCGATGGCCCGCGAGAACCCGGAGATCCTCGCCGACGCCCTGCGCGACCGGCCCAAGCCGCCCGACGACTCCCAGTGGGCGATGTTCGTCCGCAACCACGACGAGCTGACGCTGGACAAGCTCACCGAGGCGCAGAAACAGGAGGTCTTCGACGCCTTCGGCCCGGACAAGGACATGCAGGTCTACGACCGGGGACTGCGCCGCAGGCTGCCGCCGATGCTCGGCGGCGACATGCGCCGGCTCAAGCTCGCCTACAGCGTGCTGTTCTCGCTGCCGGGCACGCCGGTGCTCTTCTACGGCGAGGAGATCGGCCTGGGCGAGAACCTGGAGGCCGAGGGGCGGATGGCGGTCCGCATCCCCATGCAGTGGTCGTCCCGCGGTGGTTTCTCACCGGACCCGAAGACGCGGGTGGCCTCTCCCACCGGTGAGTTCGGCCCGCAGAACGTCAACGTCGAGGACCAGCGCCGCGACCCCGACTCGATGCTCCGCTGGGTCATGCTGCTGATCGAGCGCTACCGCGAGTCGCCCGAGCTGGCCTGGGGCGAGTACACCATCCTGGACGCGGGGGACACGGCCGTGCTGGCCCACCGGGCCGACGCCGAGGGCGGCACCGTGGTCGCCGTCCACAACTTCGCCGGCCGCAAGGCGGAGGTGGAGCTCGTGCTGGAGGGGCTCGGCGACTTCGAGGTCCTGGTGGACCTACTGGTCGACGGCGTGGTCGATCTGCCCGCCGACGGCAAGGTGACGTTCACCCTGGAGCCGTACGGGACGCGCTGGTTCCGCGCCTCCGTCCGGGACGCGGCCCCGGACCAGACCTCGGCCAAGAGCTGACGCTCCCCGCTCCCGACCGCACGACCTCGGCCGCACGACCGTGCGGCCGTACGACCTTCGACCGTGTGACCCCTGACCGCCCGGCCCCCGACCGCCTCCCGCGGTGACGGCGGCCGGGCGTGTCGGGTGTTCTCTCGGTCATGCTGGAGACCATGAGCTCCACCCGTCCCGCACCCCCGGTCCCTGTCGCGGTCCCTGTCGCGGCCCCGACTCAGGCCCCGGCTCGGGTCCCGACCCCGGGACCGGGGTCGCCGCCCGCCTACGTCTACGACCTGGCCGAGCTGGACGCCCACGCCCGTGCCGTCCGCGCCGCGCTGGAGGACGTCGAGCTGTACTACGCGGTGAAGGCCAACCCCGACCCCGAACTGCTGCGCACGCTCGTCCCGTACGTGGACGGCTTCGAGGTGGCCTCGGGCGGGGAGCTCGCGCACGTCAGGGAGCACTTCCCGCACGTGCCGGTCGCGCTGGGCGGGCCCGGCAAGACCGACGCCGAGCTGCTGGCCGACGTCACCCGGCTGCACGTGGAGAGTCCCGGCGAGCTGCGCCGGCTGCTCGCCTCCGGCCGCCCCGCCGACGTGCTGCTCCGGGTGAACCTGGACGTCTCCATCGAGGGGGCCGCGCTGGCGATGGGCGGCGGCGCCACCCCGTTCGGGATGGACCCGGCCGGCGTCGACGAGTGCGTCGCGCTGCTCCGCGCCCAGGAGGCCGTACGGCTGCGCGGGATCCACGCCCACCTGGCCAGCGGCCTCGACGCCCCCCGGATGCTGGAACTGGCGGCGACGATCCTGGACTACGCGCGGACGCTGGACGTCACCGAGATCAACCTCGGCGGCGGCATGGCCGTCTCCTACGCCGACCCGGCCGACCGGTTCGACTGGCCGGCCTACGGCCGGGGCCTGGCCGCTCTCCGCCGTCCCGGGGAGACGCTCCGGATCGAGCCGGGCCGGTCGCTGACCGTCTACTGCGGGCGCTACGTGACGTACGTCATCGACGTCAAGCGGGTGCACGGCGAGCTGTTCGCGGTCGTGGCGGGCGGGACCCACCACCTGCGCACCCCCGCCACCAAGGGCCACGACCAGCCGGTGCTCGTGTCGCGGCCCGGCGAGCCGGTCACGATCGTCGGCCAGCTCTGCACCCCCAAGGACGTGCTGGCCCGCAGGGTGCCCGTCGCCCTGAAGCCCGGGGACCGGGTGGAGTTCGCCATGGCCGGCGCCTACGCCTGGAACATCTCCCACCACGACTTCCTGATGCACCCGAAGCCGACGTTCCACTACCTGAACGCGTGACCCCGTAGGGTCCCCGCGCGGTCCGCGACGGCGAGGACGGACCCGTACCCGCTCCCACGGCAGGAGCGGGCCCGTCCTCACGCCCCGGAGGGTCCCCGCGCGGTCCGTCACGACGGGACCTGACCCGCGCCCGCTCCCATGGCGGGACCGAGCGTTCCCGCGCGTTCCCGCCCGCCCGGAGCGGCGCGTGCGCAGGCGGAATTTGAATGTTTCATCGTTCCTGCGGCGAATGTCCAGGTCACCGGTTCCCGGCGGAGCATAACCGTTGTTCCTGACCGTCGGTTAGGAGATGGTGGGCCCCCGGATGCACCCTTGAATCTCAGAAGGAGACCCGTGCAGACGCTCTCCCGCACATTGCTTCGAAGTCTGCTCGCGATCGCGGGCGCCGCGATGCTGCTCGTGACCGCACTGGTCGTGCCCGCGTCGGCGCACGGCTCGGTGAGCGACCCCCCGACCCGTAACTACGGCTGCTGGCAGCGCTGGGGCAGCGACTTCCAGAACCCGCAGATGGCCACCCAGGACCCCATGTGCTGGCAGGCGTGGCAGGCCAACGTGCAGGCCATGTGGAACTGGAACGGCCTGTACCGCGAGGGCGTGGCAGGCAACCACCAGGCGGCCATCCCCGACGGCCAGCTGTGCAGCGGCGGCAGGACCGAGGGCGGCCGCTACGCCGCGATGGACGTCCCCGGGGCCTGGAAGACGGTCGACAAGCCCGCCCGCTTCACCCTCAACCTCCTCGACCAGGCCATACACGGCGCGGACTACATCCGTGTGTACGCGACCAAACAGGGCTTCGATCCGAAGACACAACGGCTGGGCTGGGGTGACCTGGAACTGGTCGGCCAGACGGGCCGCATCGCCACGGGCGCCACGACCCCCGTCGAGGTGAACGCCCCGGGCCGTTCCGGTCACCACATCGTGTTCACGATCTGGCAGGCCAGCCACTCGGACCAGTCGTACTACTTCTGCAGCGACGTGAACTTCACGGGCTCGAACCCCGGCCCCACCCCGACCCCCACGCCCACCCCGACCCCCACCCCGACGCCGACTCCCACCCCGACCCCGACGCCGACTCCCACCCCCGGCCCCGGCCAGGGCTGCTCGGCCACGTACCGGGTCGTCTCCACCTGGGGCGGCGGCTACCAGGCCGAGGTCCGCGTCGTCGCCGGCTCGGCCGCGATCTCCGGCTGGACGGCCGGATGGACGCTCGCCAGCGGGCAGACGATCAACTCGTCGTGGAATGCGACGCTGACGACCAGCGGATCCACCGTGACGGCGCGCAACGCCGCGTACAACGGTTCGCTCGCCGCCGGAGCCGCGACGACGTTCGGAGTACTCATGTCCGGCACGCCCGGCACCGCGCCGACGGTGACCTGCAGCTCCGCCTGATCACCATCGTCCGAGCATCCGCGCCCGTCCGCCGGTCCCCCGGCGGGCGGGCGCCTTGCCGTGGCCGGACGACCGGCCCGGTCACGGCGGCCGGATGAAGCGCATCATCATCTTCAGTGCTGGTGACCCCCGGAATTCCTTCCGACCTCAGGATGAGAAGGTCGGGCTCCTGGACCGATGAGAAAACCGGCGCGAGCGGGGACGCTGGAGACATGAAAACGACACGATGGGCGGGTGCCGCCGTCCTCGCGCTGGCGGGCACCCTTGTCGTCACGTCATGCGGGCGGGACGCGAGCACCGCGCATCCCCCCGCCGCGTCCCCCGGCTCCCCGAGTGCGGCCGCGCACTCCGGCCACGGGACGAAGGCGGCTCCGCCACCGGCCGCGCCGCTGCGGGCCGGGGAACGCTTCGTCAACCTGGCGCTGCCCAGGCCCTACACCCCGGACGCGCCCCCCGGAGCGACCGACGAGTACCGGTGCTTCCTGCTCGACCCCGGCCTGACCGCCCCGGCGTTCCTCACCGGCAACCAGTTCCTGCCGCAGAACACCGACCTCGTGCACCACGCGATCGTCTACGCGGTCGAGAAGGACGCGGCCGAGAAGGCCGATGCCCTCGACGCGAGCACCCCGGGCGACGGCTGGACCTGCTTCGGCGACGCCGGGATCGAGAAGGGCAAGTGGATCGGCCACTGGGCGCCGGGCGCCGACGAGACGTTGCTCACCCAGAAGGTCGGCCACCCGGTGGCGGCCGGCAGCCGGCTCGTCCTGCAGGTCCACTACAACCTGCTCGCCACCCAGGGGAAGACCGGCAGCGACCGGTCGGGCATCCGGCTCCGGTTCGCCGACGGAGACTCCAAGATCACCGCATTGGAGACCACCCAGCTTCCCGCTCCCGTGGAGCTGCCCTGCACCCCGCAGGAGTCGGGCCCGCTGTGCGACCGTGACGCCGCCGTCAAGGACCTGGGCCGGCGCTTCGGCGAGCAGTCGAGCCAGGCCCCGAACTGGCTCGCCGGGATGTGCAACAAGGGGCAGCCGCTGCCGCCGGGCGACACCCAGCACTGCGAGCTGCCGCTGCCCGTCGACGGCACGATCTACGCCCTGGCCGGGCACATGCACCTGCTGGGCCGCTCGATCAAGGTCGAGCTCAACCACGGCCGCTCCGGCGAACGGGCCCTTCTCGACATCCCGAAGTACGACTTCGACGAGCAGGCCATCCGGCCGCTGGCCGAGCCCGTCGCGGTCAAGAAGGGCGACCGCCTGCGGGTCACCTGCACCCACGACGCGGGCCTGCGCACGATGCTGCCCGCGCTGAAGGGCTCGGCCCCGCGCTACGTCGTCTGGGGCGAGGGCACCAGTGACGAGATGTGCCTGGGCCTGGTCCTATGGACCCCCGGCGCGTGACGCGCCCCGCGTGACGAGCGGCGCGTGGGCCACCCCGCGTGACGAGCACGGCGAGGCGGCCCCTCCACCGGGGAGGGGCCGCTCCCGGTGAGGTCCCCGGTTACGAAGAGTCGGCCGATGCTCATATGCTGCCTCTCGTCGTTTTTCCGCGCGGCGTCCGCGCAGCACCCGAGGAGAGCCCACCGTGTACAAGGAGTTCGCGATCGAGGCCGTGGTCTGGCTGATCCCCGTCGCCGTGCTGCTGGGGCTCGCCTTCATGATCACTGCCTGATCCCCGTCGCGACCCCGGCCCGCCGCGTACCCTCGAAGGGCACGCGGCGGGCCGGGGCGCGAGGATCAGCGTTCGGCCAGGACGATCACCGAGTCGCCGGGGCCGAGCCGGAGCGGACGTGACTTGTCCGGGTTGAGGACGACGCCGAAGTGCGGCGCCTCGTTCTGCCGATCCGCCAGGCGGTAGCCGATCGCGGTCTCGCCCCGGCGGCGGGCCGACTCGATCACCGAGGCGAAGTCGACCGGCGCCCCCGGCCGGACGTACCGTTCGGCCGGACGCGGGTAGATCTCCGAGCCCCGGGAGTCGAAGAGGCAGCCGAACACCTCGGCCAGGTGCCGGTTCTCGGCGAGCTGCGCCAGCAGCAGGCCGATCACCGTGTCGCTGATCACGATGTCGTCGGCCTCGGTCACCTCGGCCAGGCCCCGGTTGTGCTCGTCGTGCATCTCGCTGACGATCGAGTAGCGCTCGTGCAGGATGGTCTGCATGTCGCGCAGGTGGAGCAGCGTCGTCAGGGTGCGGATGTCCGCGTGTCCGGGGTCGAAGCGGTCGTCGGAGAGCACGATCACGTGCTGGTAGAGGCCCAGGCCCAGCGACTCCAGCGCGTAGCGGTCGGAGGTGTCGCACTCCTTGACGTTCACCGTGAGGTTCTTCAGCCCGTCGAGGACGGCCGTCGCCCCCGGGTGGTCGGAGGCGATGTCCAGCATGGAGCCCGGCGCGACGTAGGCGTCCAGGTAGCGGACGATCTGGCGGCCCCGGCCGTTCCAGTTGAGGACCAGCGTGCGCTCGGGGCTCGGCCCGGTGCGCTCGTAGGAGACGATCGCCTCCTCCCGGGCGCCGGGCATGCCGTCGGCCAGATGGATCATCGAGTCGTCCTGGGCGATGACGATGATCTCGTCCGAGGCGGAGATCACGGTGTCCATGGGCGGGTTCAGCGCGATCCCGTCCGCCCGGCGCAGCCCGATCACCGTGGCGGTCTGGTAGGCCGGGAGCGCCGAGCCGTACGTCATGCCGGTGAAGTGCGGATCCGAGCGCAGGTAGATCTCGCCGCCGGTGAAGTCGAGCAGGTCCATGCAGACCACCGAGACGCCCGACTGCCGCGACGACTGCACGATGAGCCGGGAGGCGGTGTCGTCGGAGTCGACGAGGTGGACGTCCGGGCCACCGGCCAGGCGGGCGGCGGCCATGTTGGAGCTCTCGGCGATGGCGGCGACCACCGGGGGGTGGTCACCGTCGCGCCTGGCCAGGGCGAGCAGCGTCTTGATGACGTGCGCGTCGGGATTCTCCCCCTGCGGGGACAGGACGACCACCGAGCGGGCCGAGCCCAGGTTCATCAGGTCGAGGTCGGTCGGCTCGGAGGGGCGGCCGGTCCGGCAGACCAGCCGGGTCCTGCGGGTGTCGCCCACGAACTGCCGGATCTCGTCCTCCATGGCGAGCTTGTCCTTGTCGGCGAGGATCGCGATGACCGACTTGCGGTCGCTCGCGTGGGCCTGGACCAGCTCGCTGATGATGGTGAACACCTGCTCCGACCAGCCCAGGACCACGATGTGACCGGTCTCGATGATGCGGGACCTGCCCTTGCGCAGCTTCTCGAACCTGCCCATGAGCCCGTTGGCGAGGATGCCGACCAGCGCGCTGACGATGAAGATCCCGCCCAGTGACGCGATGAACATCAGGGCGACGAACGGCGCGCTCCCGGTGTCGGTGGCCACCTTGCCGGGGCTCAGCGTGCGCATCAGGGTCGTCCACAGCATGCCCGCGGCGCCGTGGTGCTCGGCGGCCTCGCGCGGGGTCAGCCACAGGCTCGCCGCCGTCACCAGCACGATCAGGCTGAACGAGATGAGGGCGAGCCACCCGATGAGGGCCGTCGTACCACGCGACATGGTGTTGTCGAACCAGTAGCGCAGCCGTTCCCGGAACGTCGCCCGTGACACGGATCGCCTCCCCCCGTGAGTGAACAATGTCAACGATCGCATGGAATCGTAGGCCACCACGGGGGTTCGGGTGTCTGACCGGGATCGGTCAGGCCCGCCGTCCCGCCCGTCAGGGCAGCTTGGTCCAGGGGCCCGGGGCGTGATCGTCCTTGGGGATCCACAGGGCGGGCTGGAGCTCGCGCAGCCTCGGGTCGCAGCCGTCGTTCCAGGGGAAACGGCCCGCGGCGTCGGGCCAGACGATCTCCATGAAGGGCAGCGGGGGCCGCTGGTAGAAGTGCAGCGCCGTGCCGAAGAGCGACCGGTACCAGCTCGTGTCCACCGGCTTGGCGACGACCGGGTAGTTCCTGATCACGTCGTCCCGCTCGCGGCCCTCGGCCAGGTGGTGCCCGGCGGCGATCCCGTCGGCCAGCGTGCTGAGGCAGTTGCCCATCACGTCCACCCGCAGGCCGAACATGGCCACCTCGGGGGAGCGGAGCGTGTGCCAGAGCCCGACGGTGAACGCCCAGCCCGGCCCGTCCTCGTCCTCGGGGACCATGACGACCGCCCACCCCCGGTCCCGTACGTTCCGTATCGTCCGCAGATCCGCCTCGTCGAGCTCCACCTCGCTCCGGACACACAGCAGACAGTGACAAACAGGCTGGTCGGACATATACCGAGCGTAGTGCGCCACGGGCATCGAAGTGGACGGCACGGGCCCGGCCCCGATGGCCGGGACCGGACGACCGGAAGTGGAGGCCCCGCGGCACGTCCTCCGGGAACCCTCAGGGAAGCTCACCGGGGGCGGAGGGCCCCGGGAGGATCCGCTCGGCGGGGGCTCGCCGTACCCGGCCGCCGGCCCGCCGTACGCCGGTCCTGGCGGGCGGGGCGACCGGCGCCGCGCCCGGCGTCCTGGCGGCCGGGCGGTGCCCGCCGCCCTCGACCTGAAGGCCCACGGCGTGCGCGACCTGCGACGGCGTCAGCTGCGTCGTGTCGACGACCTTCCCCTCGCGGATCAGCCAGGGCAGGGCGTCGAGGTAGTCCGGGAGGTGGTCCAGCCGCCACTGCCGGGCCTCGGGGTCGATGGTGTCCTCCTCGATCCGCCGGGTCAGGGTGGCCTGGTCGGTGTGGAGCACGACATGGTGGACGGGGATGCGGGACCGCTCCAGCCGGGCCCGGATCTCCGTCCAGTACTTCTCGACGAGGACCGTCTGCGGGACCACGAGAACCCCTCCGACGTACGCGAGCAGCCGCCGGGCGGTCTCCACGACCAGGCCCCGCCACGGTGGCCAGTCCTGGAAGTCCTCGACCGGCGGCAGGTCCGGGACGTGCCGCAGCATGACGCCGACCTGCTCCGGATCGAAGAGCCGGGCCTCGGGGATGATCGAGACGAGCTCCCGCGCGGTCGTCGTCTTGCCCGCGCCGAATGTGCCGTTCAACCAGACGATCATGACATCGAGGGTAGCCACCCCGCCCGATCCTGTCGTACGGGGATGCGAGACTCGCATGTCCGCGCCCCCGGCCGGTCCAGGCCGTGACGGCACGCGGGTCTCCCGCGTCGTTCAGTCCGGCGTGCGGGCGAACAGTTCGAGATGGAAGCACCGGGTGCAGCGGAAGGCCTCGACGTCCCAGCGGGTCTTCCCGAAGCGCTTCACGCCGCCGAAGATGCCGCGCTCCAGCGGACCCGCGATCCAGCGGGCGTAGCCGTGGGAGTGCTCCCCGCCGTCCTCGACGAATCCCGGCTCCAGGTCCGTGCCGTCACACTGGGTGCATCGCATGCCCGTATTGTGCCAGCGCCCCGATCCCGCGTCCCGGGGGATCTCCCTGCCCCGGGAGCCCGCGGGGACCGATGGCCACGGGCCGGAAAACCGGTCGACACGGCAGGAACCACCCTGGAAAACTGGCCACCGGCCATACCCGCAGGGGCCGCCCTCCGGCCGCGTCCGTCACCCCGTTCTCCCCCCGACCTGGAACGACCGGCCGTGAGCGCCGGGACGGGGGCACGCGGAAGATCATTCACAACGGTAGGTGAACCATGGACCCGATCGGCGAGAAAGAGATCCGCGGATCCTTCGTCAACTGCTCCAAGGGGGAGGCGCGCAGGATCAACCTGCCCAGGGCCCTGCCCGAGCTGCCCTGGGCCGATCTCGACTTCCTGGGCTGGCGCGACCCCGGCGCACCGGACCGCGGCTACCTGGTCGCCGGGCATCGGGGCGAGCTGGTCGGCGTCTGTCTGCGCGTCGCGCAGGAGGTCCGCAGGAGCTTCACCAAGAGCACCGTCTGCTCGGTCTGCGTCACCCCGCACCCCGGCACCGGGGTCTCCCTGTTCGTCGCGCCCCGGGTCGGCGCCGCGGGCCGCCAGGGCAACACGGTCGGCACCTACATGTGCGCCGACCTGGCCTGCTCCCTGTACGTACGGGACATCAAGAGGTCCGAGCCCGGCGTGCGGTTCGAGACGCTCACCACCGAGGAGCGGATCACGCGGGCCGTCACCAACCTGGAGGGCTTCCTGGACAAGGTCTTCGACGGCGACCTGCGCTCGGCGTGAGCCGGTCCTGGGCCGTGGCCCGCGCTCGGCGTGAGCCGGCCCGGGGCCGTCGCGGACCCGCCCCGACCCCGGGCCGGCAGACGGTGAGTAGGCTCGTCACGACCGTGCTGAGCTGCCAGGACAGTGTCGCACCCGACTGGCCGAGAGATCGCCGTGAAACTCACCGAAGAACTGCTCGCGCTGCTGCGCCGGCCGAGCACCTGCTATCTCGCCACCTCGATGGCCGACGGCTCGCCGCAGCTGACCCAGACCTGGGTCGACACCGACGGCGAGCACGTGATCATCAACAGCGTGCAGAGTCACCTGAAGACCAGGAACATCGAGCGGGACCCGCGCGTGGCCGTCGCCGTCTCCGACCCCGCCGACCCCTCGCGCTACTTCCAGGTACGGGGCAGGGTGCTCAAGGTCGTCACCGAAGGCGCGGCCGACCACATCGAGATGCTCGCCCAGCGCTACCTCGGCACCCCCTACCCCTGGTACGGGGGCCGTGACCAGGTCCGCGTGATGTTCATCATCGAGCCGGAGAAGATCAGCGGCATGGGCTGACCCTCAGGCCCGGAGGAACGCGTTGATCGGCCCGGTCTGGCCGAGGATGGCGTGACCGGCCTCGGGGAGCAGGTTCACGGTCGAGTGCGGGACGCACTCACGGACGCGCCGCGCGGTCCCGCGGGAGTCCAGCATGGCGTCCCGGCCGCCGACGATGACGAGCACGGGCATGTCCAGGCCGCGCAACGCCTCGTCGGAGAACACCGGCAGCCTCTCCCTGCGCGGGTTGAAGTGCGTGAACGTCAGGACGACGGCGTCGAGCACCTCCCGGTCCCGCTCCCCGTCCAGTCCCGCCACGGCCATCGCCGACTCGCGCAGCCCGCCGCGCCGGAACGGGCGGGTCAGCAGGGCCTGGAGGATCCAGCCGACCCTCTGCCGTCCCACGCCGCCGGGGCACAGCAGGGCCAGGCGGGTCACCCGCTCCGGGCGGCGGATCGCGTAGTCCAGGGCCGTCCAGCCGCCGAGGGACGCGCCGACGAACGCGGCACCGGTGATCCCGAGCCCGTCGAGTACGTCGTCCAGCCAGAGGGACACGGCGTCGGAGTCCAGGGCGGGACGCGAGGGCGCGCTCAGCCCCGGCTCGCCGACGAGGTCGACGGCGTACGTGCGGAAGTGCCGGGACCAGGTGGCGACGTCCTCCCGCCACATCGACGTGTTCGCGCCCGAGCCGTGCAGCAGCACCAGGGGCGGCGCGTCCCGGGGGCCGGAGGCGAGGACGAAGGTCTCGCCCTCACGGGTCGGCACCCGCAGGTGCTCGGCGGGGACCGGCCAGGCGTCCAGCACCCGCCGGTAGGTGTCGCGGAGCTCGCGCTCACCGGCCTCGGACTTGTAGATCGTGGTCATGGAACCACCTCCTCGGCCACAGTGAAGGCCCTGTCACCGTGACAAGGTCAACCCGCGTGACGGTTGACATCTCCCTTCCCCTGCTCTCATTATGAACACACATTCATGAACGAGTGTTCACAACGTGGGCGTCGTGACCGTACCGGAGACGGGGGTCGGTCACGCCGTCCGGCGAGATCCACGGAAGGGATTCGATGTCCTCCATCGTCAACACCGAGCAGGCAGAGGCCTGGAACGGCTACGAGGGCAACCACTGGGCCGATCACCAGGACAGGTACGACGCCGTGAACAGCGGCTTCAACGACCACCTGCTGGCGGCGGCCGCCATCGGCGACCACGACCACGTGCTCGACGTCGGATGCGGCAACGGGCAGCTGACCCGGCTGGCCGCCCGCCGCGCGCGGCTCGGGCACGCCACCGGGATCGACCTGTCGGAACCGATGCTGGCGCGGGCACGGGCCACCGCGACCGGCGAGGGGGGCGCCAACGTGACCTTCACCAGGGGCGACGCCCAGGTCCACCCCTTCGCCGCCGCGAGCTTCGACGTGGCCGTGAGCCGGTTCGGCATCATGTTCTTCGCCGATCCGGTCGCCGCGTTCGCCAACATCGGACGCGCCCTGCGGCCGCAAGGACGCCTGGCCCTGCTGTCCCTGCGGGGGATGGGCGACAACGAGCTGGGCGCGGTCTTCGGGGCGATGGCGGAGCACCTGCCGCCGAACCCCGCCCCGGCCGACCCGGGCGCTCCCGGACCGGAGTCGCTGGCCGACCCGGACCGCATCCGCGAGGTGCTCACGGGCGCGGGCTTCGAGCAGGTGACCTCCACGCCCGTCGACGCGCCCCAGGTGTGGGGCCGGGACGCCGAGGACGCAGGCCGGTTCCTCGGAGCGTGGGGGCCGGTCCGCTTCCTGCTCGACCAGGTCGACGAGGCCACCGCGGCCCGCGCCCGTGACGCGCTCACCGAGGCGCTGCGCCCCTACGAGGAGCCCGACGCCGTACGGCTGCGCGGCGCCGCCTGGCTGATCACCGCCACCCGTACCTGACCGTTCCGCCTCGGCGCGGCCCCGGGCGGTCACTACGATGTGATGCGATGTCACCCAGAAAAGCAGCCGCCCTGCGTGACGGCGAGGGCGACCGGAGCCTGCGCGAGCACCTGATCGCCGCGGCCGGACGCCTCATGGCCCGGCGCGGCACGGCCGGGCTCACCGTACGCGACATCGCCCGCGAGGCGCAGGTCGCCGACGGCGTGCTGTACAACCACTTCGAGGGCAAGGAAGAGCTCCTCGCGCTCGCCCTGCACGCCCATGTCCGGACCGTCGAGCGCGAGCTGGGCGAGCGGCCCACCACGGCCGGGAGCGGGACGGTCGAGGACAACCTGCGCGCCTACATCACCCAGGGGCTGGCGCTGCACGCCGCGATCCTGCCCTCCTTCGCGGGCCTGCTCGGCCGGCCCGAGGTCCTGGTCCGGTTCGCGAGCCTGCCCAACCCCGTGGCGGGCGGGCGGGGACTGCGGGCGGACCTGGCCGCCTACCTGCGCGCCGAGCGGGACCTCGGCCGCCTCGCCCCGGACGCCAACACCGAGGCCGCCGCCACGATGATCATCGGTGCCTGCCACGAGCTGGTCCTGCCCCACCTGCTCGGCGGCGGTACGACGACCGCGCTGGAGATCCCCCCGGGATTCGTCGACGAGCTGCTCAGCGTCGTCCTGAAGGGCATCGGCCCGGCACCGTCGTCCTGAACGGTGCTCGCTTCGGCACCGCACCTGTCGGCCTGAACGCTGTCGCCCCGTCCCGGCACGGCCGTTCCGAACGATGTCGCTCCGCCCCTCCCCCCCGAGGAGACCAGGTCCCGGGCGAAAAATGCGTATTCGATCGTCCCCTCGTACGAAAAAGCTCCCGAATTGGGTCTTATGGGCTGATCACGCGAATGCCATACTGGCCGCGCCCAAAACCTTGATCAGGGAGACCGATTCAATGCGCAAATCCCTCAAATCAGCCCTCGTCGCGCTCAGTGTCGTCGCCGCATCCGTCGTCTTCGCGCAGCCCGCAGCCGCCGAGACGCGCCACACCTGCCGGCCGTCCTACCTGACCAACAAGTGCGCCAGCGGCTACACCCCCGCCAGGACCGACCTGCACCGCGTGTGGATCGGCCTGGACACCACCTCCATCGCCACCTGGGAGGTCTGGGACCGCGAGACCGGCGTACGGGTGGGCCGCGGCACGGTCAGCCCGAACAAGAGCTTCCGCGGTGCGGTCAACGGCCTCTACGGCAAGAAGTACCAGCTGACCATCAAGGCCGACTGGGGCACCTACGGGTTCATCTGCGACTGCTGACCACCTGCCCGCCACCGCACGGCGACCGTCGCCGCACGACCGGGCACGACGCGCGGCCACCGGGTGGTCCCCGTCCGTCGACATGACGGCCGCGGATCACCCGGTGGCCGTTCGCGTCCCCGGCCACCGACCCGGGCGAGATCCCTGGCTTCGCGACGGAAGGAACGACCCGGGATGCGCCGTCGTCATGCCCGGCTCAGTCGCGGTCGTACGGCCCCGTCCACCGGACCGGCGCACCGGGTCGTTCGGCCTCCGCGCCGGATGAGCCCAGCTCGAACCAGATGACGGTCCCGATGGAGTCGCGGTGGAAGCCCCAGCGGGTGGCGATCTCGTTGACGAGCACGAGCCCGCGACCTCCCGTGGCGGCCGGCCCGGAGTCCCTCGTACAGGGAACGCCGGAGGCTCCGGAATCCTGGACGGTGACCAGCACGCCGTGAGCGGTGAACGCCACGGTGACGACGAACTCCCGAAGCCGGTCGTCCAGTTCGCCGAGGTGGGGCCCGTAGGTCTCGGTACGGGAGTCGGAGTGCTCGACGGCGTTGGTGGCGAGCTCGCTGGTCAGGAGCAGGGCGTCGTCGAGGAGCGGGTGACCGTCCCCCAGGAGCTCGGCGACGAAGTTCCGCGCCTGCCTGACCTGGTCACGACTGGCGGCGAACCGCTGGGAGATGACGGGCGTACGAGCCTGGGACGCCGACCATCCGGGTATCCGTCCCAGATGCGGTGACCACATCGCTCCCGGGAGGACCGGTCGAGTGGCGTCGCCGGTCGTCGTCCGGAACCGGTCGGCGAACACCCCGACGAGCGCGGACAGCAGTCGCACGGTCATTCCAGCCGTCCCCTTTCGCGTCCTTCGCGGGTGATCCCGGTGTCGGCCACGTCCACCGTGTCCGCTGTACCGGCGTCGGCCGGTGCACCGGCCACGGCGCCGACGAGAAGGGAACTCATACCTGAACCCCTCTCCGGTACGACTCGCGCCTGCCCGGCCGGGGCCGTACACCCGGTGGCGACTCCTGCCCGTGGGGCGGCGCGGCCATCGCGGCCGGTCGCGCGTGGCGTCCCCTGCCTGTGGGGGAGCTCGTAGGGGGATGGACCGATGCGCGCAGGGGCACGGTGGTCAGTGGGTTCGGCGTGACGTGGCCGGTCACGGGCGCGAGCAACCGACCGCAGAGCCCGAGACGCCGACGGGCCGTCATGCGGGTACGGACCTGCGCCGGGGTGGGCTGCTCCCACAGGTGACCGGGCCGGTGCGGCAGACTGGCGGCGTCGTGCGCGTACGGGGGATGACCGCACCAGCGACACCCGAGGGGCGAGGGCGGCCGCTCGGCATGCCAGCGGACCCTGACGATCTTGATGGTTCCCCTATGGTTGGACACAGGTCGCACCTCCACTGTGCGATCGAGGCTCTGCCCGGCGACCTCATTCGCCTGGCAGAGCCGCCTTCTGCGACGTCACCGACCACGCGCGCCGTGGCCGGTGACCGAGCTTCCGTTCCGGGAAGCGCCGGTCGGAAGCGGCACCTCGTCATCGAGGCCAGGTGGCCCGATCACCCGTATCGGCGGCCGTTTCCGTATCCGTCGCTCCTTCACGCAGAGCGACGGTACTGATGCGGAGAGGCAGCGACATCAGTGCGGTTGATACTTTGGCGGGGACGGGAGCCAAGCGCGGTACGGCGGGTTACCGTGAGGCCATGGCCTACTCTGACCCGGCTGCGGAGAGTGTGGGAAGGCGCGTACGACGTGCTCGTAAGCGCGCGGGCATCACCCAGATCGAGCTGGCGCGACGCATCGGCCGCGCGCAGTCCTGGGTGTCCGGAGTGGAGAACGACAGCATCCCGCTGGACTCCATCGCGTTGATCAACACCCTCTCCCGGGTGTTGCGCGTCCACCCCAACGAACTCACCGCGCGTCCCTACCGTGGCGACACGCCGGATGAGGATCGAGGGCACTCGGCGATCCAGGAGATCCGTCGTCAACTGGAACGCTATGACCTCGACCCCGAATGGTCCGGTGACGTACGCCCGATTCTCGAGCTGCGATCCGAGGTCGAACGTCTCATGTGGTTACGTCGGGAGACGCGCTATGCCGACATGGCCGACAGGACTCCTGCGCTGATCGCCGAACTTCAGGCGGCGACCCACCTCTGCCCTGACGCCGATCGCAGGAAGGCCTACCAACTGCTCTCGATCGCCTATCGGGCAGCCGACGCTGTCGCCTACAACCTCGGCTACGCCGATCTCTCGGTGATCGCCACCAACCGAATTCACTGGGCGGGAGAGCGAGGGGGAGACGTCTACAGTGAAGCGCTGTTCGCCTACCTACGGACCAGGAACCTGTGGGCCAGCACGTCATGGAACGACGCGCTCGCCGTGCTCGACACGGCATGCACGAAGATCGAGGGCGAGTACACCGCGGGTCATCCGGAGGCGCTGGCCGTCTGGGGAGGACTCCAACTGAGGGCCGCGATCACAGCAGCTCGTAAGAACGACGCCGATGAGGCATGGTCACGACACAGACTCGCGGCCGAGGCGGTCACCCGACTTGGCGCACACCAGCGCACCAACTACTACGAGCTGTCCACCAACCAGCCCAACATCGACATCCACGGCGTAGCCATAGCCGTCGAACTGGGTGACGGACCGCAGGCCGTACAACGGGCACAGACGGTCCACCTCCCCAAGGACCTCCCTGCCAGTCGTGCCGGTTACCACCATCTGGACTACGCCCGAGGGCTGCTGTGGTGCGGTAAACGTGACGACGCCCTGACGGAACTCGAACGCGCGGAGAAGGTCGCTCCGATGCTCGTCCGCAACCACCCGATGGCCCAGCAGGCCGTACGAACGTTGCTGGAACTTGAGCGGTACGGGTATCGGGAGCGGATCCGGCGGCTCGGTGTGCGAATGCACATCCTTTGAAAGAAGAGGTCGCAAATCTGTAGATGATAAGGCGCGACGTTACGGACCAGAATTTGCTGTCTGGTGAAGTTCCCGATGGTATCTCAGGTGCTCTTGACTGACTCGATGCTTACTATTCATTCGTAGATCGTCGATAATCTCACCGGTTATTTGATCAACAACCTGAAGTTTTTCGTCTACGACGATCGCTCCAAACTCGAAGAGCATACGGTGATTTGGACACAGGCATAGAATATTGTCTCGCGTATCTGGCCCGTTATGAGGTATGCCGAGGCCACGGATGTGGCTAGTTTCCGCGTATCTGAGGCCTCCAATCGTTTCTAACGCTATGCCGCAGACTTGACATTCGTGATCGTGGGCCTTCTTGACGTGCTCGACAAGCTTTCGATCTTGATAAATGCCTCGAGAAACCTGCTCCCAGCGATTCGGAGCTATGTGTGCTCGAATATTCCGAGAGCCCGCTGCTTCGTCCTCGTCCAGAAGGTTTCCATCCGAGTCTTCATTGAGTTTCTCTAGGCGAAATTGTAAAATGCGAAACTTGTCTTCCCCGATCGTCGACCAGTGATCAGCAACGACAAAGAGGCCATCGTAGCTGTACCCTTGAGACGGGGAGTGCTCTGTGCCTGCCTCTGCTCCGCGTATAACCCGTACGGGCAATCGGCTCATCTGGCTAGCGATCAGAGCGGAGTTTCCCGGGTCGCTTTCATGCTGATCGGCAATTTGATGGCCTGTGTTTGGGTCTCTTCCTCCATGGCCCGTATAGATAATCACGTCTCCGTAGTCTCTGTCGTCTTTGTAGCCGCCAGATACCACGATCGACTCGGCACCGCCATTGCGCTGCGTACCGCAAATCCCGGCCTGTAGGGGCCTATGTACGTTTGCCTTATGGAGTGCCTTCCTGTCCGGAAATTCTGTCCCAACTTCAACGCCTGGAACAGGGCCGTAGCCAGGAGGGGTTTCATTCTGTGAAATAACTGCGCGGTTGTTGATGAGCTCTAACTGTCCGGCAGTGTTGCGGTTCTGTATTTGAGGAAGGGGAGCTGTCTTGGACTTCAGTGCCAAGTGGATATGATTGTATATATTATTTATGGTAAGGCGCTTAGGCTGCCCTTCTATGCCATGTTGAAGAACGTTAACCAGTTCGGCAGTGAAGGTTGTATACAGCTCACCTGGGGGAGCTAGTGCAAGTTTATCTTTGGCGGCGGAAGTTATTACGCATGTACCTTCGATATTCGCCTGTGTGGAAATATTGTCGGTGCTAGACATCGCTCTTATTGCGCGACCGCTATAGCAGCAATCCAGGATCACTATTTTCCGTTTTGCGCCACCGTGCACGATTGCTCGACGTATATGGTCGTACGCAACGGCCGTAAAGGAGACCCGTCTCGGATCGTCGTCCGATCCAGTCAGCGCTAGATATAGTTCTCCGAGATCTGGGTCAGCAAGCCCATGTCCTGCGAAGTAAACAATTAGCGTATCGGTTGCTTCCTCTGATGCTTTTATAACAGGATCGATCATCTGAGGAGATTGAGCTGGTTCTCGAATGACTCTGCAATGCTGTGGTGGAAGGCCCCAAATGCTGTGATCGCAAAGTGCTTCTTTTATGGCGGCAAGATTGTTTGCGACGGTCGGTAGGTCCGGTAAGTTCTCAGACTCGTATTTGCTTGTTCCTATAAGGACAGCACGAGATAAACGAGGATCGGGTAGCTTCACTTGGATTCCTCTGATCCATCAGGCTTCTCGTTAAGGGTTTGAATGATATTTTTTACAGTTTGATCGTCAGCGTCACTTACGGTAACTTCGATGTCTCCACGCTTAAATGTTACCTTTGTTTTCTGCCGGCGGGTCGCCCTCCAAGCGATATATGCAAGTGTAAAATTAGCTAACTCAAAGCCGTTGCTGAGGACCAGATCAATGGCCTCTAAAGCTGAACCCATCTCACTTTCTCGAGGTGAGCTCTGCCGCAAGGACACCCGTGCATGCCGTCGAACGTCTTCGTCGTCCTGCAACCACCTATAAAAGGATCGCAGCTCTTCCTCTGCCTCGCTGCCGGTCATGTCAATGTGGATGATGTCAGCGCTCATACCGCTACCTCCGGTTGCTCTAGGCGAAGCCGCAGCTCAGTGACCATATGGTGAAAATGGTGGAATCAAGCCTGCGAAGAGCTTACTGAAATCTCAGGTGACGTGAGCATTCATCCTAAATTAGGTGTATGTCTGATTTGCCTTAGATGGTGTGTTTGGTAGATCGGGTTGCTGCGCTGCCTTCATGAGGCCGTCATGTAGGAGCGTGGAGGGACTCTGCCAACAGGCAAGATGCTCACGGCATTTGAGGACCGCCAGAATGTGGGGCAGGCGGTGCTGGTTGAGAACACTAAGCTGCTCAGTTGGTGCGGTGTGCCGTGCATGCGCTCGGTTTGCGCTACGAGGTCTCCTTGAAACCTCTCGGAGCCGTTCGATGTATCGCAGACCTTGTCTTCCCCGGGCCTCAGTGAAGAACTCCGGTTTCAGGGTGATGGTCCCTGACCGGTCAGCCCGGCCGGACCTCGTCGCCGACTCTCAGTTCGCCCAGGTTCCTGGGCACCAGGCGGATGCCGAACCAGGTATGTCCGTCCCAGCGGCGGTGTTTCGCCAGGGTCCTCAGGGGTTCCTTGCCGCGCTCCTGGGTGTTCGGGTCCCAGATGGTGACGGCACAGCGGTCGCACAGTACCGAGACGCGGAAGTCGACCTCGCCGATGCGGACCGACGTCCAGGCGTCCTCCGCGAAGGGTTCCCCGCCGTCGATGACGACGTTGGGCCGGAAGCGGGCGATGTCGAGGGGGTCCGGGGGGTGTTCCTGGTGTTCCATGGCGACTTCGGTGATCCAGTCGTCCAGGCGCCGGAGCGAGCTCCTGGAGACGAGCAGGAGGGGGCCGTCCCAGAGGCCGCCGTGTTTCTCGGTGACGGTCCGGCGTCCGGGGTCGTCCAGCCAGATGAGGCGGGCGGGCTTGCCGAGCAGGCGGGTGAACCATTCATGGGCGTCAGCGTGGGCGAGTACGGCTCGGTCGAGGGTGGAGCAACTGAGCGGGAGCATGTCGCCGGTGGCCGGGGGGACCGTGAGCTCGCCCATGTCCTTCGCCGACAGGTGGAGACCGCCTTCGGGGGTTTCGACGGCCGAGACCGAGAGGAGCCGGGGGTGTTCGCCTACCCAGATCAGTTCTCCCAGCGGGCCTACCACTCCCCAGCGACGGTCGCCTTCCAGACCCCACGGCAGGACGTGAGCGGACGAACGAGGGATGCCTTTGGCGGACCTGAGGGGGTAGGTGCGGATCTCCTCTACTTCCATGGAACGAGAATAGGAAAAAGAGTTCCCTGGGAATATGGACCTGGACGCGGCTCGTCAGACCGGACCAAGGTAGCGGGCGTCGATGACGTCGTGGCGGCGCTGGCCGAGGTACCAGTCACCGGCGTCGCCGATGTCGATCACCGCGCGCAGTACGGCAGGTTCCCCGCCGGCCGTTTCGGCGACGACCTCGCCCCTCGGGGAGACGATCATCGTCGGGCAGTGGGTGACCGGATCTGCGACGTTGGCCGACAATACCCATCGCTGGTTCTCGGCCGCCCGGCTGATCAGGTGGCTACGCCATACCCCGTACGGCTCGGTGAGGTTGGCGGCATTCGTCAGATACACGAGCATCTGTGCGCCGCAACGGGCGAGATGCTGCCACTGCTCGGGGAAGCGGATCTCGCGGCAGATCTGCGTCCCGACGGTGACCTCTCCCGCGGGAAGCGGGAGCCGGTGCACGGGAAGGGCGGAACCGGCGGTCAGTACGCCGCGCACGAGCATGAGCCAGGAAGGTACCAGGCGGGCGCATTCGACTGATCGCCCACATTTTCCGGTGCTCGGCGTCGATCGGCTGCGGTCACGGGTGCCGAGCCGGATACGCCGGACGAGGTGCTCGGGCGACCGAAGGCGACCCCGGAAGGGTCGGGGTGTCGGTGCGGCTCCGCGTCAGGACGGGACGAGGACGCAGAACTCGTGGTCCTCCGGGTCGGTCAGGCACGTCCACGGCACATCGCCCTGGCCGAGGTCGAGGTCGGTGGCCCCGAGCGCCCGCAGCCGGGCCACCTCCGCAGCCTGGTCGTCACCGGGATACGGCAGCAGGTCGAGATGGACGCGGTCCGGCACGGTCTTCACACCGGGCGTACGGAGGAACTCCAGATACGGGCCGACGCCCCTGGCCGAGCGCAGCACCGCGTGGTCGTCGGTGACCTCGTGCAGGGTCCAGTCGATCGCGTCCCCCCAGAACCGGGCCATGGCCCGCGGGTCCGCGCAGTCGACGACCACCGCGGCGATCGGCCCGGTGTCCCGGTAGATCTCCCGGGGCTCCAGCACGCAGAACTCGTTGCCCTCCGGGTCGGCCAGGACCGTCCACGGCACATCGCCCTGGCCGATGTCGGCGGGCGTCGCACCGAGCCCCTTCAGGCGCTCGACCAGCTCCGCCTGATGGGCCACGGAGGTGGTGGCGAGATCGAGGTGCACGCGGTTCTTCGTCGTCGTCCCGGGTTCGGGGACGGGAACGACGTCGACGCCGACGGCGACCGGGTCCGGCCAGACCAGGCCGCCGACGGGTCCGACGTAGGTGGTCACGCCGGGGCTGTAGGCGCTCCAGCCGAGCGCCTCCGCCCAGAAGCGGCCGACCGCCGAGGCGTCGAGAGCCTTCACGTTCACCTGAACGGGTCGCAGTGCCATGCCGGCGACCCTACGCGCTCATCGTGGCCACCTCGTCGGCCCATTCCGCGATGCGGCGCAGCAGGGTGGTGGCGACCGGAGGCGGGTCGGCCAGGAGCACGGTCGCGTGGAAGGCGTGGGGCATGCCCTCGTAGATGTCGAGCCGGACGTCCCCTCCCGCGGTGGCCACCGCTTCGGCGAAGCGCCGCGAGTCGTCGAGCATCACCTCCTTCGAGCCCACCGCGAGCAGGAGCGGCGGCAGCCCGCGCAGGTCGCCGTGCAGGGGGGACTGGGGTGCCCGGTCCGGTCGCTCCCCGTCCAGGTACTGGGTGCGGACGTGGTCGAGGACGGCCCGGCCGACGACGTCCTGGCCGTCGTTGGCGTCGATGGACGGGCTGGACAGGGTGAGGTCGGTCTGCGGGGAGACGGCCAGCGCCGCCGCGGGGAGCGGGTCGCCCGCCTCCTTGAGGACCAGCAGCGCCGACAGCAGCAGCGTGCCCCCGGCGGACTCGCCCGCCAGGATGATCCGCGACGCGGGCACGCCCTGGCCGAGCAGGCTCCGGTAGGCGGCCACCGCGTCGTCGAGGGCGGCCGGATAACGGTGGGCCGGGGCGAGCCGGTAGTCCACCGCCAGGACGGGGCGACCGGTCACCTGTGACAGGCGATGGGCCATGAGCCGCTCGGAGTGGGGGTTCGTGTACTCGAATCCGCCTCCGTGGAGATAGACCGTCACTCCCTTCTCCACCGTGGCCGGGCCCGCGGTGACCCACGTGCCGGGAACACCGCCGGTGTGCGGCAGGACGGGGGTGAGGCGGGCGTCGCCGGGCAGGGCCGGAGGGCTGGTGTGCAGGGTCATGAGCCGTGACAGGGCCTCGGCGCTGTCGCCGGGTGTGCTGGGGATGCGTGTGACGTTCACGATGCGGGGTCCCTTTCCGGGAGTGGGCGGGCAGGTGGCATCGGCGTGCCGGGCCTGCTCCGGGCACGGGTGAGGTCGGTGGACGCGCGCGACGGTGGCGTCGGTGAGGACGCCGGACGCGCGCGGTGGTGGTCGGTGGCCCGTGGTGCGTACGCGCGGTGGTGGTCGGTGCTTTGCGGCACGGGCGCACGCGGTCGTGGTAGGTGGTGCGTACGCGCGCGGTGGTGGTCGCCCGTGGTGCGGGCGGCGCGGAGCCGTCGCGGGCCGAACCGGCCGCGGGTCTGAAGGACGCGGGGTCCCGATGAGCACGCGAGAACAGCGGGACGTCAGCCGGTCATCGACCCGTCGGATGCGAACCCGTCGAATTCGAGCCCGCCGGATTCGGGGAGGGCTCGCGGGTGACGGTGGTGTTCGGTGCCACCGGGCGCGGGGACGGCGCGCGGGCGCTGTGCGGTCAGCCGCTGCCTGTGAAGTGTGAACTCACGACGTCATCCCTTGCTACGGCGCCTCCATGCCACCGCCGTCCTCCCGGCCGGTGGCACGCGACATGCCCGTCATTACAGGGCTTCGCGACGGAAGCTGTCAAGGTACGGCATCCTTCGCCGTTCCGTTCGGTGCGGCCCGGACCGCGTCCTGTGCTGCCGCGCCAGGCTGGACGGCTACCACTCGGCCATGGACACCGCCGGCCTGACGGCCGAGTCCTCCCTCGTGGTGCACGCCGGTCTCACCCGCAAGGAGGGGTACGCGGCCGCGCTCGGCCTGGGGCGTGCGGAGAAGATGTCGCAGGTCGGCTTCGAGCTCGCGACCACGCTCACCGTCCGGCAGAGCACGGCACCGCCGGGGGTGGGTCCGGGCCGGGGAGTGGAGGGGGAGGTGGATCAGGGGGTGGCGAACGGGCACTTCCAGGAGCCGCCTGCCTTCTCGGCTTCCGCGGTCCACTCCTCAAGTTCTTTCCCGGCATACTCTGTCTGCGCGTGGAGGCTGGACCAGTCGGCGAACTCTCCGTTTGGACGAATGCGACCGTCTACGAACCAAGAAGCTCCCTCGATCTCCTTTTCGGGAATTTTTTCATGCCCAGCAAGACATTCGACGACGCTGTGTATGGCTCTTGTTCGTATCTCCCACGGCTCGCTCTGAGGCGGAGTGGAGGGCTTGTCCGAACAAGCCGTAGCAGCGAAGATTATGATCAAAGTGACCAGTCTTACCGTGGCCTTCATCAGGGTGTCATCCCTCGCTGGGTCTGCATGTCGGCCTCGGTGATCCGGACCCATTCCTCGAGTTCCTTTCCGGCGACCTTCTTCTGTGCGTTCATGCTGTACCAGTTGGCGAACTCCGCATTGGGAGTGAGCACTCCGTCGCGGAACCATGATGCATCGCGCTCCACGTCTATGGCACCGGCATTGATCAGCCCTTGGACCACCGGGATTTTCACGCGCAGGACCCGGTCGTAGAAAACCTCTGCGTTGCTCTTCATGGCGTCCGTCGCGTGGTCGGTGTCAAGAGCCTGGTTCAGAGGTGGCTGGGCAAGGGAGGTGAAGACTTGAGCACTGGTCGTCGGACCTACGGCTTTGGTGAAGTTCAGGGCCCCAAAACCTCCGCTGATCATGGACAGGAAGGTGGCGTCCCGTTTGTTCTGAGCGTCCTTCTTCTCGGCCTCGGTGAAATTCCGATCTGCTTCGATCTTGGAGACAAAGCCGTAGAGTGCCGCCATCTCTGAAAGGTAGTTCTGATCGGAGGGGTCTAGAACGGTAGCTTTTGTGGCTCCACTGAGCCTCGCGTCCATGGAACCCAGAAGCTTTCCCAGGTCTTTTTCGTCATGGAGCGCCTGCTTAAGAAGCCCTTTGAGCTCACTGTGAGAGAAATAGGAAACCCAAAGTCCGTTCGCGGAGCGCTTGCTGAGAACTGCTTCACTAGGAACCCCAAGACGCGCCGAGGCGGCGAAGTCCGGAAGGTAGCGGTCGATCGCGAAGTTCAGTGCCCTACGCGTCTCCGCCGGCAGCACCTTCTCCGGGTTCAACCTGGAGAACTCCGCCGTGGCCTTGGCGATGTTGACCACCGACCAGGCCGACTCCCTGGCGTCGGTGCCTCCGCCGCGCTTCGCGGAGGCGGCGGCCTCCAGGAAGGTGCCGACGTGGGAGGAGAGGTCGACCTGGCCGATCTTGGGAGAAGGGTCGGTCATGCCGCCGGGCGGTGCCGGTCGCCGGTGGAACGAGTCGGCCCCGGGGGTCCGCCAGGAGTCGTCGACCAGCATCCGGGTGTAGGTCAGGCCCCTGTCGGGGTCGCCGAGGACGTGGCGGGCCGCCTTGCCGTTCTCGGCCGACCGGTTCAGGGCGGCGATCACCGGGTCGTGGTCGGCCAGGACCTTCTGGAACCGGAACACGTCCCCGCCCAGGTCGGACGACCCGTTGCCGGATCGCGTGGGAGGAAAGGAGATCGTGCCGGCCTTGCGCGCGTCCAGCAGGGAGCGGGTGATGTCGGCCAGGAGCCGGGAGTCCCAGTTCTTGCCGGACGGGCCGTGCTTGAGGAGCATGCCCACCGACCACGGGTCCTTGGCCCTGGTGAGCGCCGCCCGGGTCGCGTCGGACATCAGTGGCCTGGCGTCCTTGCCGCTGCCGGTGCGCAGGCTGCCGGCGGCGGCCAGGGCGCCCGCCAGGGCGGTGAGGACACCCTGGTCCTGGCAGGAGAACAGCGTGCCCTCGGAGTGGTCCCCGTCGCTGAGCACTCGGGCGGCCTGGGCCGTGGTCGGGCCCGCGATCTGCAGGAAGGTCCTGAGGTAGTCGTTGTCCTTGGGATGCAGCCGTAGCTTCTCGGCCGCCTCGCGCAGTGCGGCGCGTTTCCCCTCCGGGTTCTCGCCGTCCATGGCCGTGACCAGCGCGGTGGCGTCGCGTTCCGCCTGGAAGCCGCTCCGGCCGGTGGCCTTCCAGTCCAGCGGCACGACGGGGGGAGGGATCGGGCCGGGGACGTGGCCAGGCATGCCCATGACGGGTGCCTTGGGGTCCCAGCCTTTCAGGCGGGCCAGTTCGTAGGCCCGTTCGGTGCGGGTCTCCATGTCGCGGGCGTCGTCCCGCGCGGTGTCGACCAGGCGGGGCAGGGCGCCGAAGCCGACCTGCGCGTCCCATTTCTCCATTTTCCGCTGGATCACCGAACCGCGGTCGGCCAATATCTCGTGGAGCCGTTTGAGCTGAGCGGTCAGTTTCTCCAGCCTGTCGGGAGCGACGCCCACGAATTCGCCCATGCCGTCCTCTCGGTACGTTCCACGTATGGAGCGGGTTTCCTATCGGGTGTTCCCGCCTGCCTCCACGGCTTTCTCGATCCGGGTGACGATCGCCTGCTGTTCCTTGGCGACCGCGTCGAGCAGTGAGAGGAGATGCGCGCGGCGGGCGTTCCACTCGTCACTCCAGGCGTCGGCCGAAGACCCCTGCCAGGTCTCCTTGCCGAACAGAGGTGGTACGGCGCGCAGTGCCTCGAGGATCTCGTTCATCGCGGTGGTGACCGCGGACATGTCCGCCCTGCACTGGGCCAGATCGGCGGGGGTCACCCCGAACCTCCCTTGGACGCTGCTCTCTGCGGGGTAGGGCCGCGTGACGGTACGGGATCCTGACGGAAAGACTCTAATAATGTTCTCCGCCGGAACGCCAGAGCCGCGATTCGGGAAACGGAGATTACCGCATGACGATCATTCTCTCCCGATTCACAAGGTGAGCCTTTTTCGCTCCGGCCGTGGAACGGAAGACCGATGATCGCTCCTGAGTCTCTTCGGCTTCGACGGGACGCTCGCGGCATCTCGATGCCCAGGGGGCGTCGATCCGAAACGAACGCTCCCATGCTTTCCCGCTGTTTCACGGCCGAGGGAGGGGCGCGTCGCCGAGGCGGTCTCGTTATGCTCGGCCGGTGAGTTCTCCGATGACGCTCGTCCTGTGGGACATCGACCACACGCTGATCGACGCCGGTGGCGTCACCGCCGACACCTACGACCACGCGCTGCACGCCGTCACCGGCCGGCGGATGGAGCACGCCGTGGAGGTGGCCGGCCGGACCGAACGGGCGATCGTCACCGAGATCCTCCGGGCCCACCGGGTGGAGGTCTCCGATCGGCTGCTGGACTCCTTCTACGTGGCGCTCGCCGAGGCGTTCGTCGTGCGCGAGGCCGTCATGCGCGAGCGCGGGCGGGCCCTGGCCGGGGTGCGCGAGGTGCTCACGGCGCTGGGGGAGCGCCCGGACGTGGTGCAGTCGGTGCTGACCGGGAACACCGAGCCGGTCTCGGTGGGCAAGCTCACCGTGTTCGGACTGGAGGGCTTCGTGGACTTCGAGGTGGGCGCGTACGGCACCGACCACGAGGACCGGGCGGCGCTGGTGGCGCTGGCGCAGGAGCGCGCCGCGGGCAAGTACGGGCGGCCGTTCGGCGCGCGCGACACCGTGCTGGTGGGGGACACGCCCAACGACGTCCGTGCCGGTCACGAGGGCGGGGCGCGGGTGATCGCGGTCGCGACGGGCTTCAACGACGCCGCCGTCCTCGACGCGGCCGGTCCGGAACTGGTGCTGGAGGACCTCACCGACACCGAGACGGTCGTACGGGCCGTCCTCGGCGTGACGGACCGGGCGGTCGGCGAGCGGTAGGCGCCGGCGGGCGATGTCAGGCGACGTGACGGACCGTCCGGCCGACCACGCCGTCCGATCGACCACGCCGTCCGATCGACCACGCCGTCCGATCGACCACGCCGTCCGGTCGGCCACGCCGTCCGGGGCGCCGGCCCGGGTGTCGTCCCGCTCCCCGACACGCGGGCGCATGACGCCCGCCCGTGGACCGTACTCCTGTATGCCGTCCTTACACGGCTCGTGGAACGCTCGGGGCACGGCGAACGGTGAGGATCGGGTGAGATTTCAGGTGTCAGCGCTCGGATGGGGATCGATGTGGCGGCGTCCCGGCCGGAGGGTCGTCTCCGGGGCGGCGATGGTCGCGATGGCACTGGTCGTCGCGGGCTGCTCCTCGGGGGAGAGCGTGGACCGGGCGGCCCAGGACGGCCGGCCCGCCGTCGTCCCGTCCGCGGCGCCCACCGCGGACATCAAGGAGCCCCCGGAGGTCGACCCTGCCTGGCCCCGCTGGGGGTTCACCCACACCGGGGTCAGCGCCAACAACGTCACCCCGCAGTTCGAGCAGACCGTGGCCCAGCGGCTGGCCCAGACCCCGATGCTGCAGAACCAGCACATCATGGGGTTCGGCGCGCTCAACCCCCAGCCCCGCCCGCGGGAGTTCTACTGGGAGGACCTCGACAGCCGGACGAACCTCATGAGGCGGTCCGGTGGAACGCAGATCATCACGCTCTGCTGCGCCCCCGACTGGATGAAGGGGGGACCCGAGGGGCCGACCCAGGACTCGGCCTGGGCCGAGCACCTGGAGGACGCCCCCTACCCCAAGCACTTCGACGACTTCGCCAGGCTGTCGGCGGCCGTCGCCACGAAGTACCGCGACGTCAAGTACTTCATGGTCTGGAACGAGTTCAAGGGCTTTTGGAAGGACCACTCCAAACCGGCGGACTACAAGGGCTACACCGCGATGTACAACAAGGTCTACGACGCGGTGAAGGCGGCCAGGCCCGACGCGCAGGTCGGCGGACCCTACCTCGGCTTCGACAGCAACAGGACCGGGAACTCCGAGCTGCGGGGCCCGTGGGGGGTCGTCAACCAGAACGCCCTGGACGCCTTCGAGTACTGGTTCGAGAACAAGAAGGGCGCCGACTTCGTCGTGGTGGACGGCGCCTCGGTGACCGACGCCCACGAGCTGCTGCCCGACGCGTTCGGGGCACTGGGCAAGTTCAGCGCGGTCACCACCTGGCTGCGGGAGAAGACCGACCTGCCGGTCTGGTGGTCGGAGTGGTACTTCGTCCCCGAGGACAAGACCGTGTGGCCCGAGCCCATGCGGCTCGCCGTCCAGGCCGCCTCGATGATCGAGTTCGCCGAGAGCGGCGCCGCCACGGCGCTGTACTGGAACCCGCAGGTCAAGCAGGGGACCTGCCTGCCCTGCATGTGGGATCCGCGGACCGGGGCCGAGCAGCCGACCGGACGGCTGATGGCCGACTTCACCCGGTGGTTCCCGGCCGGTGCCAGGCTGGAGGCGGTCACCTCCTCCGTCCCCGGGGTCCGGGTGCTGGCCCAGCCGCAGCAGATGGTCATGGTCAACACCACCGGGGCGAAGGTCACCGCGACCGTGGACGGCAGGGAGTTCGCCCTCGGGCCGTACGAGATCAGGTGGAGCGGCCGCTGATCACCGCGCGGTCGCGGCCCGGGGGCCGGTGAGGTCGACCAGCGCGGGAAGGATCTCGCCCAGGGGGGCGTCGACGGTGAGCGCCGCGTGCTCGTCCCCCCGGGTCGGGCCCTGGTTGACGATCGCCACGGGGATGCCGAGCTTCGCGGCGCGCAGGACGAACCGGCGGCCGGACATCACCGTCAGCGACGACCCCAGGATCAGGAGCAGGCGCGCCCCCTCCACCAGGGCGAAGCACTCGCCCACCCGGCCGGCCGGGACGCTCTCCCCGAAGAAGACGACGTCGGGCTTGAGGATCCCCTCCGGGCAGGCCCGGCATCCGACCACCTCGAACCCGTCGATCTCCTCGTCCCCGAGCTCGGCGTCACCGTCGGGGTTGACCGCGACGGCGCGGGCGGCGAACCCGGGGTTCGCCAGGGTCAGGCGGGCGTCCAGCTCCTCCCGGGAGGTCAGGTCGCCGCAGTTCAGGCAGATCACGCGGTGCAGGCTGCCGTGCAGCTCGATGACGTCCCGGGCGCCGCCCTCCTGGTGCAGGCCGTCGACGTTCTGCGTGACGACGCCGGTCACCAGGCCCCGCCGCTGCAGGTCCGCGACCGCCCGGTGGCCGCTGTTCGGCCTCGCCCCGGCCATCGCCCGCCACCCGACGTAACTGCGGGCCCAGTAGCGCCGCCTGGCCACCGGGCCGGACAGGAACGCCTGGTAGGTCATCGGGCTGTGCCGCCTCAGGGCGCCGCTCGGCCCCCGGTAGTCCGGGATCCCCGACTCCGTCGACAGGCCGGCACCGCTCAGCACCACGACGCCGCCCGCGGCCAGCATTTTCGCCAGTGCGTTCGCATCCTCGTTCACCCCTCCATGCTGCCTCACCCCGCGGACCGGTCGGCACCGGCGTCCCGCACCGGCGCCGGGACCGGGCCGGGGCGACGCCCGGGGAGGCCGTGGCAGGCCGGGGACGAGGTGGGCAGGGGGGTGGCGAGGAGCCGGTGCCCGGTCTGTCGGTGCGTCCTGCCACGATGTCCGGGTACCCGCGCACCACGACGACCTGGAGACGTACATGGGCACCTGGGACCTCGGCCCCTTCGACAACGACACGGCGGCCGACTTCTCCGGAAGGCTGGACAAGGCCGACGAGGACGAGCGGGAGAAGCTCATCCGCGAGGCGCTCGCCCGCGCGGCCGGCACCACCGACTATCTCGACTCCGACGACGCGGCCGAGGCCCTGGCCGCGGCCGCGCTGGTCGCCGCGCAGCGTCCCGGCGGGGAGGCCGTGCTGAGCCCGTACGGCCCCAAGAAGCCCCTGCCGGTGCTCCCGGCCGAGCTGGGGGGCCTCGCCGTCCAGGCGCTCGACCGGGTCATGGCCGAGCCCTCGGAGCTGCTGGAGCTGTGGTCGGCGGAGGGGGCCGGTGACCTGTGGAGGACGAGCGTCCTGCGGCTGCGGAACATCCTCCTCGCGGACGGGGAGGGCGGCGCCTCCTCCTGACCGGCCCGGGTACGTCCCCGGCCCCTTTCCTGGAACGTTCCGCGGTGGCCCGTCGCGGCACTTTCCGGGATCCTTCCGGGGAACGTCGCCGGACGACGCCGGGTGACGCGAGGTGTCACGGGTGACGCGGGGTGACCCGTCCCGGCCCTCGGGACGGGACGCCCGGTCGCGCGCCGGGATGACATCCCCCGGGATGATCCGCCCTCCGCGGATCGGACCGGGGGCCGACGCGGCCGGGGCGCCCGTTCGGAGATCGTGGCCGCATGATGACATCGATCGTGGTCGCCCTGAGCCTGCTGGGCTCCGGCGTACAGGCGGGGCAGGCGGGGCGGGCCGAGCCCCTGGACTGGGCCCCCTGCCCGAAGGACACGAGCGGGATGGAATGCGCAGACCTGCGCGTCCCGGTCGACTGGAGCAAGCCAGACGGCCGCAGGATCACACTGAGGCTGGGCCGGCTCAAGGCCACCGGCGTCTCCGAGGGCTCCGCCCTGGTGGCCTACGGCGGGCCGGGCGGGCCGGGGATCTCGATCACCCGGTCGGGGAACTGGTGGGCCGGGCTGCGCAAGCGCATGGACATCGTCACCTGGGACACCCGGGGCTACGGCGAGCAGTTCGGCGGCCTCAGCACCGGCCTGCCGTGCACCTGGACCCGCGTCCCGCTGCCGGAGTTCCCGCGGGACGACGCCGACTTCGGGCGGCTCTCCGACACCAACCGGGGCTACGCCGAGGCCTGCCGGAACAAGGATCCCGAGTTCTTCGCGAACATGAGCTCCGCCGACAACGCCAGGGACATGGAGGCGATCAGGAAGGCGCTCGGCAGCGCCGGGCTCAACTACTACGGCGCCTCCTACGCCGGGTTCTACGGGCAGGACTACGCCCGCCTCTTCCCCTCCAAGGTGCGCACGATGGTGCTCGACGGCACCTGGAACCACGCCACCGCCGACTGGGGCGCCGAGATGGAGAAGATGGCCAGGAGCAACGACGAGGCCCTCGGCCGGTTCTTCGACTGGTGTGCGGCCGAGGGGAAGTGCCGCGACGTGCGCGCCCGGTGGCGCGGGCTGGTCGCCAGGGCCGACCGTACGCCGATCCCCGCCAAGCGGGCCGGGATCGCCTACGACGGCCGCGACCTGCAGGCGTTCGCGCTCGGCGCGGCCCGGGACGGCGAGACGGCATGGCCCGAGCTGGCCAGGGACGTCCGCGGGGCGCTCGCCGGTGACGCCTCCGGCTTCCTGCCCGAGCGGGGCGCCCGCTACCCCGACCAGTCCACGGGCGTCACCGAGTGCCTCGACTGGCCCCGTCCGGCGAACCGGGCCGAGCTCGACGCGACGATCGCCCGGCTGCGCAGGGCCGCGCCCGACGCGGGGACGGCCAACACGCTGGCGACCGGGACCCTGGGCTGCGTCGGCTGGCCGGTCCCGGTCACCAACCCGCCGGCCCCGCTGCCCAAGGGGCTGCCGCCGCTGCTCGGCGCGGGCGCCTGGGGCGAGTCCGACGCCGTCCAGCGGGTGGTCGCCCAGGTCCCGGGAAGCACCGTCGTCCGCCACGAGGGGCCGGGGCACACGCTGTACGTGAGCAACCCCTGCGCCCGCGGCCACATCGACCGCTACCTGGCCGACCGTGTGCTGCCGGCCGCGGGGACGACCTGCTGACCGGACGGGGAACGCCCCCGGACCGCCGCCCCGGGGCCGGGCGGGACGTGCCGGGGGTCATCCGCCGTCGACGTTCGCCAGGTCGCTGAGGCGGTGGAGTTCGGCCAGGTGCCCGGCCAGTGCCTGCCGGCCCTCGGCGGTGAGTGCGATCCAGGTGCTCCTGGCGGCCTTGCCCGAGGTCTTGGTCACCTCCACGTACCCTTCCGTCTGCAGGACCTTGACGTGCTTGCTCAGCACCGAGTCGCTGACCGCGAGGGTCTCGCGGAGCACCGAGAACTCCGCGGACTCCACCGCCGAGAGCATGGCGCAGAACCCGGCCGTCTTCTCGACCCGGTTCTCCTGACCCGGCCGTCTTCCCGGCCGGCCGCCGCCCGGCCCGGCCTCACTTCTCGACGAGTTCCTCCTCCGCCTCGACGAGGGCGCCGCTGAACTGGGCCGAGTACAGGCGGTGGTAGGCGCCCCGGGCGGCGAGCAGCTCCTCGTGGGTGCCGTGCTCGACGATCCTGCCCTCCTCCATCACCAGGATGAGGTCGGCGTCGCGGATCGTGGAGAGCCGGTGCGCGATGACGAAGCTGGTCCGGTCCGAGCGCAGCGCGGCCATCGCGTGCTGCACCAGGACCTCGGTACGGGTGTCGACCGAGCTGGTCGCCTCGTCCAGGATGAGCAGCGACGGGTCGGCGAGGAAGGCGCGGGCGATGGTCAGCAGCTGCTTCTCGCCGGCGCTGACGTTGCCGCCCTCCTCGTCGATCACGGTGTCGTACCCGTCGGGCAGGGTCCGGACGAAGCGGTCGACGAACGTGGCCCGCGCGGCGGCGAGGATCTGCTCCTCGGTGGCCTCCGGGTTGCCGTAGGCGATGTTCTCCCGGATGGTCCCGCCGAACAACCAGGTGTCCTGGAGCACCATGCCGATGTGCGAGCGCAGGTCCTCGCGGCGCATCGCGGTGATGTCCACGCCGTCGAGGGTGATCCTTCCCGCGTCCAGCTCGTAGAAGCGCATGACGAGGTTGACCAGGGTGGTCTTGCCCGCGCCGGTGGGGCCGACGATCGCGACCGTGTGGCCGGGTTCGGCCACCAGCGACAGGTCCTCGATGAGGGGCCGCTCGGGGTCGTAGCTGAAGGAGACCCGCTCGAACTCGACGCGGCCCTGCCGGACGGTGGGCGGGACCGGGTCGGCCGGGTCCGGGTCCTGCTCGACGGCGTCGAGCAGCTCGAAGACCCGCTCGGCCGAGGCGACCCCCGACTGCAGCAGGTTGGCCATCGAGGCGACCTGGGTGAGCGGCTGGGTGAACTGCCGCGAGTACTGGATGAACGCCTGAACGTCGCCCAGGCTCATCGTGCCGGTGGCGACCCGCAGGCCGCCGACGACCGCGATCGCGACGTAGTTGAGGTTCCCGATGAACATCATCATCGGCATGATGATCCCGGAGACGAACTGCGCGCCGAAGCTGGCCTTGTACAGCTCCTCGTTGCGCTGCCGGAACACCTCCTCCACCTCGGGGCGGCGGCCGAAGACCTTCACCAGCTCGTGGCCGGTGAACGCCTCCTCGATGTGGGCGTTCAGGGTGCCGGTGTGGGCCCACTGTGCGACGAAGTGCCGCTGTGAGCGCTTGGCGATCATGCCCGTGACGACCATCGAGACCGGGATGGTCACCAGGGCGATCAGGGCGAGCAGCGGCGAGATCACGAACATCATCGCCAGCACGCCGATCACGGTCAGCAGCGAGACCAGGAGCTGGCTCAGCGTCTGCTGCAGGGTCTGCGAGACGTTGTCGATGTCGTTGGTGACCCGGCTGAGCAGCTCGCCGCGCGGCTGGCCGTCGAAGAACCGCAGCGGGAGCCGGTTGATCTTCTCCTCGGCGTCCTCGCGCAGCCGGTAGACGGTCCGCTGCACCACGTCGTTGAGGATGTACCCCTGCAGCCAGGCGAAGAGCGAGGCCGCGACGTACAGGGCCAGGACCCAGAGCAGGACCGTGCCCAGCGCGCCGAAGTCGATGCCCCGGCCCGGGACGACGTCCATCCGGGCGAGCAGGTCGGCGAAGTTGTCGTTGCCCGCGGCGCGGGCCGCGGCGACCGCCTGCTCGGCGGTCGTCCCGGCCGGGAGCTGCCTGCCGATCACGCCGGTGAAGATCAGGTCCGTCGCGTACCCGAGGACCTTGGGCCCGATGACGGAGAACACCACGCTGACGACGGCCAGGGCGATCACCAGCAGGAGTCTCGGGCGCTCCGGGCTCAGCCGCCGCATCAGCCGGCGGGTGGACGGCCCGAAGTTCATGGCCTTCTCGGCGGGCATGCCCATCCCGCCCATGGGGCCGCGCCCGAAGGGGCCGCCGCCCACCGGGGGCCGCGGGGTCGGGGCGGCCGGGGCCGCCGGGGTCGCCGAGGGCGTCGCGGGCGTCGCGGGCGCAGAGGCCGCCGGAGGCCCGGCCGGGGGCGTCGTGGTCGTGGGCCGGTCGCTCATGCTGCGGTCTCCGCGGCTAGTTGGGACTCGACGATCTCGATGTACGTCGGGCAGGACTCCAGCAGCTCGTCGTGGGTCCCGAGGCCGACGATCACCCCGTCGTCCAGGACGACGATCTGGTCGGCGTCGGCGATGGTGGAGACGCGCTGGCCGACGATGACCACGGCCGCCCGCGCGGTGTGCGGGCGCAGGGCGGCGCGCAGCCGGGCGTCGGTGGCCAGGTCCAGGGCCGAGAACGAGTCGTCGAACAGGTAGATCTCGGGCTTGCTGACCAGCGCCCTGGCGATGGAGAGCCGCTGGCGCTGGCCGCCGGAGACGTTGGTGCCGCCCTGCGCGATGGGCGCGTCCAGGCCGCCGGGCATCTCCTCGACGAAGTCGCGGGCCTGGGCGACCTCCAGCGCCTCCCACAGCTCCTCGTCGCTCGCGTCGGGGTTGCCGTAGCGCAGGTTGCTCGCGACCGTGCCGCTGAACAGGTACGGCTTCTGCGGCACCAGGCCGATGCGCTTCCAGAGCGTCTGGGGGTCGAGCTCGCGCACGTCGACGCCGTCGACCAGGACCGTCCCGCCGGTGGCGTCGAACAGCCGGGGGATCAGCGACAGCAGCGTGGTCTTGCCCGAGCCGGTGCTGCCGATGACGGCGACGGTCTGCCCGGCGGTCGCGCGGAACGTGATGCCCGACAGCACCGGTGCGGCCGCGCCCGGGTAGCGGAACTCGACGTCGCGCATCTCCAGCTCGCCGTGGCCGCGTACCTCGCGGACCGGGTCGGCGGGCGGGACCACCGACGAGTCGGTGTCGAGCACCTCGGCGATCCGCTCGGCGCAGACCGCGGCGCGCGGGATCATCATCGAGATGAAGGTGGCCATCATCATCGAGGTCAGGATCTGCATCAGGTACATGAGGAACGCGGTGAGGGCGCCGATCTGCATGTCGCCGCCGTCCACCCGCCAGGCGCCGAACCAGAGCACGGCGATGCTGGAGGCGTTCAGGATGAGCATCACGACGGGGAAGATGAGCGCGGTGAGCCGTCCCACCCGCAGCGCCGTCCCGGTCAGCGCCTCGTTGGCCTCGGCGAACCTGCGCGTCTCCTCGCGCTCGCGGACGAAGGCGCGCACCACGCGGATGCCGGTGAGCTGCTCGCGCAGCACCCGGTTGACCAGGTCGATGCGGGTCTGCATGGCGCGGAACTGGGGCACCATGCGGGAGATGATCAGGCCGATCGAGATCAGCAGCGCCGGTACGCAGACCAGCATCAGCCAGGACAGGCCGAGGTCCTGGCGGAGCGCCATCACGATGCCGCCGATGCCCATGATCGGTGCGGCGACCAGCATGGTGCAGGTCATCACGACGAGCATCTGGACCTGCTGCACGTCGTTGGTGCCCCGGGTGATCAGCGAGGGGGCCCCGAACTGGGAGACCTCGCGGGCGGAGAACCCGCCGACCCGGTGGAAGACGGCGGAGCGGACGTCGCGCCCGAACCCCATGGCGGCGTGGGCGCCGTAGTAGACCGCCGCGACCGAGCAGGCGATCTGCACCAGGGAGACGACCAGCATCCAGACGCCGGCGGACAGGATGTATCCGGTGTCGCCGACCGCCACGCCCCGGTCGATGATGTCGGCGTTCAGGCTTGGCAGGTAGAGCGAGGCGATGGTGCCGACCAGCTGCAGCACCACCACGGCGGCCAGCGCGCCCGTGTAGGGGCGCAGATAGGTACGGAGCAGGCGGGTCAGCACGGCGGCACCGCGCCGCGGGCGGAGGGGAGGAGGACGTCGTGCAGGGGGGCCGCGTACCGGCCGGCCTGCTCTGGCGCCCCGTTGGCCAGAATCATGAGCGGTCTCTTTCGAGGGGAGATGGTGGGATCAGCGTCCGACATGAACCTTTGTTGAGGTCAAGGCTGCGGGCCAGGGTCGGGACGCCGGCGGATTCCGTCGAGCAGCAGGGAGACGATCTCCGACGGGGACATCGGGTCGCATCCGACGAACGCGGGATGGCCGGAGGCGATGGTGAGCAGCTTCAGCCGCTGTGCCGCGCCGGCCGGCTCGCAGCGCAGCCGGTCACGGTCGGGGACGATCAGGTCCACGATCGCCCGGTGGGTGAGCTCCGCGTGCTCCGTGCGCTGCCGGTGGGTGCGTTCGGCCCCGGCGGCCCCCGCCGCTCCGAGCGCGTTCATCAAGCGGAAGATGCGCCTGGTGTGGCGCTGCATGATCTCGACCGCCGCGACGAGCCGGTCCTCCAGCGGGGCCGTGCCGTCGATGTCCCTGAGCTCGGCGAGGACCGGCGCGGGGTCGAAGGCACTGGACACGGCGGCGTTCACCAGCTCGTCCTTGGTGGCGAAGACGCGGAAGATCGTTCCTTCGGCGACGCCCGCCGCCTGGGCGATCTGCCGGGTGCTCACGTCGGGACCGTGGGCGAGCACGAGCGAGAGGGTGGACGCGATGAGCGCCGCACGCCGCTCGTCCGGCGGGAGGGGCGCGGCCCGCGGCGGGATCGAGGTCACCGGGGAACCCTACAGCGAATGAGTGAGTTACTCACTCACTTATTCGGCGGGCGGGGGACCCGCCCCGGAACGGCCCTCGCGGTCCGGTGGCCTCCGTGACCCGTGTGACGGGTGTGTCACCTTGTTCCTTCTTTCATCCGTTTTTTGCAACAGATGTAGGAAAAGCGCATTGAAAACCCCGTCTTTCACCCGATGCGCCGGGCGTCACCTTCGATCTACCGTCGTGTGGCAGACGAACCGTCCCCGCCTCACCCGGCAGCCGTCTGCCTGCCGGTCAGGAGATCACCCGATGCCCCGTACCCTCGCCCAGCGTCCCTGGGTGCCCGCCGTCACCGAGGATCGTGTTCGGTTCGTCCTGAAGGCCGTGACGGACCGGACGCCATCCCGGGTGCAGGGAGAGATCGAACGACTGGTCGCCGAGAACCACCGCATCCACGACGTCGAGTCGGTCAACCTGAACCCGGCCACCAACGTCATGAACCCGCGGGCCGAGGCGCTGCTCTCCGCCGGTCTCGGGTCGCGGCCCTCGCTGGGCCACCCGGGGGAGAAGTACGAGATGGGCCTGGAGGCGATCGAGCAGATCGAGATCATCGCCGCCGAGCTGGCCGCCGAGGTCTTCGGCGCCACCTACGCCGAGGTCCGCGTCGGCTCCGGGGCGCTCGCGAACCTCTACACGTTCATGGCCGTCTGCAGGCCCGGGGACACGATCATCGCCCCGCCGGCCAGCATCGGCGGCCACGTCACCCACCACGGCCCCGGCGCCGCGGGCCTGTACGGCCTGAACACCGTCCCCGCCCCGGTCACCGCGGACGGGTACACGGTGGACGTCGACGCGCTGGCCGAGCTCGCCGCGACGGTACGCCCGGCGCTGATCACGGTCGGCGGCAGCCTCAACCTGTTCCCGCACCCGGTGGCGCGGATCCGCGAGATCGCCGACACGGTCGGCGCCAAGGTGCTCTTCGACGCCGCGCACCTGTGCGGCATGATCGCCGGTGGGGTCTGGCCGCGGCCGCTGGAGGAGGGTGCCCACCTGATCACCATGAGCACCTACAAGAGCCTGGGCGGCCCGGCGGGCGGGCTCATCGTGACCGACGACGCCGAGCTGGCCGAACGGCTCGACGCGATCGCCTACCCCGGGCTGACCGCCAACTTCGACGCGGGCAAGACCGCGGCGCTGGCCATGACCATGCTCGACTGGAAGGCGGCCGGACCCGCCTACGCGCGGACGATGGCCGCGACCGCGCGGCGCCTGGCCGACGAGCTGCTCGCCCTCGGCGTCCCGGTCTTCGCCGCCGAGCGCGGGTGCACCCGCTCCCACCAGTTCGCCGTCCCGGCCCACCGCTACGGCGGGGGGCAGCGGGCCGCCCGCCGGCTGCGCGAGGCCAACCTGCTCGCCTGCGGCATCGGCCTGCCGACGGAACCCATCGAGGGGGACGTCAACGGCCTGCGCCTGGGCACCCCGGAGATCGTCAGGCTCGGCATGACCGAGGCGGACATGCCCGCCCTGGCCTCGTTCATCGCCCGCGGCCTGGACGAGGGGAGCGACCCGGTCACCGTGGCGCCGGAGGTCACCGCGTGGCGGAGCCGGTTCTCCGGCGTGCGCTTCACCGCCGACAACCCCTTCTGAGGGCACCGCCCTCCAGGAAAGGCGCCCCGCGGCGCGGCTTTCCTGGAGGCGGCGTCCGGAGAGCGGCTCTCTGACGGGCGGCGCCTCGCAGAGCGGTCTTCCGGCCGGGGAGCGGGGCCCTCAGGAGCGCGCGGCCCAGCGGGAGAGCAGCTCGGCCTCCCTGCCCGCGTCGACGGCCCCCGGGGTGGAGAAGGACGACTCCGCCTCGCGGACCTCGCGGATCGACCGCCGTAGCGGGCGCGGGTCGAGCCCCGCGGCGAGGGCGGCGGAGGGGTCGGCGGCGTTGATCGCCATGAGCGGGTCCCCCTCCGACCACAGCGGCAGCGACCGGCCGGTCTCGCCCTCGGCGAGCAGGAAGTCCTGCCCCGCCCAGGTCAGGGTGGTGCCGGGGGGCGCGACCTCGGCCGCGATCGTCTCCAGCAGGTCGCCGAAGGAGAACGGCGGGGCGGGGGTGGCCGCGTGGAAGGCGCCCGGCCGCGTCTCCTCGACCATGGAGACGATCCAGGTGGCCAGGTCGCGGGCGTCGACGACCTGGATGGGGTCGTCCGGGTCGCCGGGGGCCAGGACCTCCCCGCCCCGGGCGATCCGGTTGACCCAGTAGGTGAAGCGGCCGGTGTGGTCGTGCGGGCCGATGACGTACGTGGGCCGCACGACCAGCGTCGAGGACCCGAACGCGTCCGCCGCGGCCCGCTCGCAGAGCACCTTCAGCGGCCCGTACGTCTCGTCCGTCACGCTTTCGGGGACCGGCCCGTCGAGCTCGCGGAGCTCGCGGAGCTCGCGGAGCTCGGCCAGTGGCGCGTCCTCGGTGAACCCCGGCGCCACGGGCACCCGGTAGACCGCGGTGGTGGAGACGAGGGCGTACCGGCCGGTCGACAGCGCCCCGGACAGCGCGGTGACCTGGCCGGGGAAGTAGGCGCTGACGTCGACGGTCGCGTCCCAGCTCCGGCCGTGCAGGACGGACAGGTCGCCGTCGCGGTCGGCCGTAAGGCGCTCGACGCCCGGGAACAGCTCCGCCCCGGTCCTGCCCCGGTGCAGCAGGGAGACCTCGTGGCCGGCCGCGAGCGCCGCCTCGGTGATGTGCCTGCCGACGAACCTGGTACCGCCGACGATGAGAATTCGCATGCCCGTCATTGTCGCCGCCCCAGGTGGCGGTGCCCACCCGTCGGCTCCGGCCCGCGATCCACCCGGTCCGGCGGTCCCGCGCGTGCCTGCCGAGAGTGACGAGCAGGTACGTTATGGGAGTCAAGCGTCTATTTCAGGACGGTCAGCGTGTCGATCTCGCCACAGACGGGACCTCTCGATCCCTGCTCCGAGCACGACGGCGACCCGCCCCGCGGGGGTGGTCTCCGGATCGACGCGCTCGGGCCGCCGCCCGGCCTGCAGGTGAGCGGTGAGGTCGACCGCACCACCAGGCGCCTCTGGCAGGAGGCGCTGAGCGAGCTGGTGTCGGGAGGCGGCGACCGCCACCTGTACCTGTCCGGTCTGACGTTCATCGACGTCCGCGGAGCCTGGCTGCTGGAGCAGTCCGCGCGGGCCCTCGTCGGTGGCGGCAGGCTCTTCCTGCACAGCGCGCCCTACTGCCTGAGATCCGTGCTGGCCCTGATCGGATCGGATTCGGTGTCGATCGAAGTGAAGACCAAATGAGCGTGACGACCGCCGAGACGGAACCCTTCGTCCATCCCGCGCTGTTCTACCGCGGCGACCGGGACTACCTGGAGGGCACCGTCCCCTTCATCCTGGAAGGGCTGAAGGCCGGCGAGCCGGTCGCGGTCGCCGTCCCGGCGCGGAACCTCGCGCTGATCCGGGACGAGCTGGGCGAGGTCGCGCCGCAGGACGCCGAGGTGCTCTTCGTCGACATGGAGCAGGCCGGCCGCAACCCGGGACGCATCATCCCCGCCGTGCTGTGGGCGTTCACCGACCTGCACCCGGGACGCAGGGTCCGCGTCGTCGGCGAGCCCATCTGGCCCGACCGCTCGCCGACCGAGTACGTGGCCTGCCTGCAGCACGAGGCGCTGATCAACCTGGCCTTCTCCGGGCGGGACGTCACCATCCTGTGCCCGTACGACGCCGACGGGCTGGACCCTGAGATCATCCGGCACGCCGAGGAGACCCACCCGGTCATCATCGACGGTACGGACACGCGCGCCAGCACCGGGTACGCGCCCGAGCGGGTCATCCGGGACTGCGGCGGGCCGCTGCCCGAGCCGGCCGGCGCCGAGACCCTGGCCTTCGGCGCGGACGACCTGTGGCGGGTGCGCGCCTTCGCCGTGGCGTACGCGGACGGGATCGGCCTGGCCGGGGAGCGGCTGGAGGACCTGAGGCTGATCGCCAGCGAGCTGGCCGCCAACAGCCTCGAACACGGCGGAGGCTCCGGGGTCGCGCGGATCTGGACCGAGGACCGCCGGATCGTCTTCGACGTCAGCGACACCGGTCACATCGCCGACCCCCTGGCGGGACGGCGCCCGGCCGACTCCCGGCAGCGGGGCTCCCGGGGCCTGCTCGTCACCAACCTCCTCGGCGACCTCGTCCGCGTCCACACCGAGCGGGGGAGGACGACCGTCCGCGTGTACTTCGACGTCCCCTGACAGCCTTCTCGCGCCCGGTCCCGCGTTCCACCCGGTACTTCCATCCCGTTTAAAACGTCCCGGCATGGGACGGCAGGGCGAGAGAGTGCGATCCTGGACGAGAACGACCTCGGCCCGCTCTTCCCGGTGGACCGGAAACCTGGAAAACCTGGAAACACCGACGAAGCCGGCAACAGCGACACCTGGGAGAACGCCATCTTGGCCACACCGCTGCCCGAAGAGCACGAGCTCCCCTTGCGGGGTGCCGCCCAGGGGCCGGTGGGTGACGCGATCGGCACGCTGGCGCTCCCGTCCGGGATCGAGGACCCCTCCCCCGGCGTCACGGCCGGGGTACGGGCCATGCTCGACGTGATGCCGGGCGCGGCCACCTGGTCCAGGCCGGTCCGCGACGAGACGGGCGCGATCCTGGACTTCCTCATCCTGGCCGCCAGCCCGGAGGCCCGGGACGTGCACGGCCGTCAGGGCGAGGAACTGGTCGGCGCGAGCACCCTGGAGCGCTACCCGTCCGTCCACGGCACCGAGCTGTGGGAGACCTACCTCAGGGTGATGGAGACCGGCGAGCCCGGACGCGTCGACCTGTACGAGCACGTCGAGGACGCGGACGGCGTCCCGCACCGCTCCTGGTACGGCGTGCGCTCCGCCCGCGTGGCCGGCGGCCTGCTCAACACCTGGGTCAGCCACGACGGCGAACGGCGCCTGGCCGCCCGCCTGGAACGCACCGAGCAGCTCGGCAACCTGGGCTGGGCGCACTGGAACCTGACGAGCGGGGAGATCACCTGGTCGCCGAGGGTGTACGAGATGCACGGCCGCGACCCGGCCGAGGGCCCCCTCACGCTGGAGCAGTACGCCGCCGCCACCGTCGCCGAGGACCGGGCCGTCCTGGAACGGGCCCTGGCCGCGCTGGCCGAGACCGGCGAGTCCCAGGAGTTCGAGATCCGCGTCCTGCCCGCCGAGGGGGAGGACGGGCCGGGCGTCCGGCACGTCCGGATCTTCGCCGAGGCCGTCCGGGACGCGCAGGGCACGTCGCTGGAGATCCACGCGGTCGTCCAGGACATCACCTCCTGGCGCCGGGCCGCCGACGACCTCGCCGTCGCCAACCGCAGGCTGGAGGAGGAGAACCGCCTCTCGGTCAGCCTGCAGAACGTCATCATGCCGGTCGAGGAGAAGCCCCGGAGCCTTCCCGGCCTGCGGGTGTCCGCGCGCTACGCCCCCGCCGAGAAGGAGGCGTGGCTGGGCGGCGACTGGTACCAGGCCATCGAGCTGGACGACGGGGACGTGCTGCTGGCCGTCGGGGACGTGGCCGGGCACGGGCTGGCCGCGGCCTCCGCGATGGCCAAGCTGCGCCACGCCATCACCGGCCTGGCCTTCGCCCACCACGATCCCGCGCGCATCCTCGCCACGCTCAACCGCATGCTCTGCAAGCTCCGGCCGGACGTGCTGGCCACCGCGATCGTGGCCCGCTACACCCCGGCCGACCGGATGCTGCGCTGGACCCACGCGGGGCATCCGCCGATGCTGCTGGCCAGGGGCGGGCGGGTGGAGCGCCTGCTGCACCCCGGGGTACTGCTCGGCGTCTTCGACGACGCCTCCTACACCTACGGCTCCGTACGGCTGCGCCAGGACGACCTGCTGGTGATGTTCACCGACGGGCTGATCGAGAAACGCGGCCGGGACCTGTACGAGGGGCTGGACCTGGTGAGCGCGACCGTGGCCGAGGTGCTGCGCTCGCACCACGGCGACGACCGGCTGCAGGCGGTCATGGAGGCCATGGTGCCGAGCAGCGACACCGACGACACCTGCGTCCTGGTCGTCCAGGTCGTCGCGCCCGCCCGGGGGGAGGGGTGATGACGGAACTCCACCTGAAGACCACCGCCGCCGAGCTGGGGGCGACCGCCGAGGAGGGGATCGGGGTCGTAGTGATCGGCGGCAGCCTCGACTTCTCCATCCACGAACTCGTCGTCGAGTTCATGGACCGCGCCTTCGACCGGTTCGGGCCGGACCTGATCCTGGACCTCACCGGGCTCGACCTCCTCGACTCCCGGGCGACCGGCCTGATCGTCCTGTGCTGGAAGCGTTCCCTGGAGGAGGGGGGCGAGCTGAGCCTGGTCGCCACCGAACGCGGCGCGACGCGCATCCTGTGGATCACCGGCCTGACGATGCGCATCCGGGCCTTTCCCACGCTGCGCGAGGCCCTGGACGCCCGGCGGACGGCCGAGCAGGGGGACCGGCCCGAGCGGTCGGCCTGAGCGGCCGGTTCGAGTGGCCTGGTTCGGGCGGTCGGTTTGCGCGGTCGACCTGAGCGGCCGGGTTCGCGCTGCCGGTTCGAGCGATCGGTTCGCGCGGCTGGTTCGAGCCGCCGTTCCGCGCTGTGGTGCCGAGCGGCCGTCCCGGGCCGCTGGACCGGTGACGGCGGTCAGTAGCCGCCGAACCAGCCGGGGACGTCCAGCCGGAAGACGTCCAGGGGCGTCACGGCCCGCAGATCGGCCTCCAGGGCGCGCAGGCGGTCCTCGCCCAGCGTCCTCGCCCATCCGGCGCGCAGGTCGTCGAAGATCCGCGCCGACAGGACGAGGCTGTCCACCCCCCGCCCGGTGAGCCGCACGATCTTGCGCCGGGCGTCGTCGGGGTCGTGGGCGCGTTCGACGTAGCCCAGCCGCTCCAGGGTGTCGACCGTCTTGCCCGCGGCCTGCTTGGAGACGCCCAACCGGCGGCCGAGCTCCACCGCGGTGGTGCCCCGCGAGCCGATCGCCTGCATCACGAAGCCGTGCATGGGCCGCAGGTCGGGGTGTCCCCGGCGGGCGAGCTCGGCGTGGAGCTCGTCGATGAGGATCCGGAAGCCGAGGAAGAGCCGGAGCGGGAGCTCGAAGCCCGCGGAGCTCGCGGAGCCCGGGGGGGCCGGCGCGACGGGGGGAGCCGCGGAGCCCGAGGACACCGCGGAGCTGGAAGGACGCGCGGAGCTCGAAGCCACGGGGAACCCCGAAGGGCCCGTGGAGCCCGCGGAGCCGGGAGGGTCGCTGGACACGGGCACCTCCTGCTCGCGGCTCCGACAATGGCGTTGTCGAGTTTAGGGACGCGCGCCGCCCCTGTCACCCGCCCCCTGTCACCCGCCCGGTCGCCCGGCTCAGCGCGTACGGCCGTCCGGGCGGCGCTGGTCCTGGAGCCAGGTGTCGGTCTGGCGGGTGGCCTTGGGCGCGCTGGGGGTGGCGGGCGAGCGGCGGGTGGCGCGGGTCTCGGTCACGGTGAAGTCGGCCACCACGTGCCGGTTGTGCAGCAGGAAGCCCACCACGCCCGCGATCGCCTGCACGCTGCCCCCGGCCCGCGCGTGACCGGTCAGCAGGTAGACCAGCGGCGTGGACGGCTGGTCGAGGGCGAAGTAGCGGCCGTGATGGTGCGCGTCCTGGAGGGTCCTGATGGGGATCGGCCTGGAGGTAGTGAACCACGCGGCGACCTCCCAGGAGGGCTGGGACTGGTCGGCGTCGTTCGACTCCTCGTAGCAGGTCGTGCAACCCCGGCGAGCGTCCTGCCCGTGGGGGCACGCCCAGGCGGCGAGGTCGTGCGGCATGCTGTGCTCGGACATGAGCTGACCGTACCTTCCCGTGCCGGAACCCCGCCGCTTCCCCCGCTCCACGCGCCGGGGCACCGCGGTTTCCCGTTCTCCGTCCTTCCCGAGATCCGGGTTCATCCCCCGATTCCGGACCGTCCCCCCGTCCGCGGACCGATCTTCTTCCCTCGATCGGGCACTCCTCCCCGAATCGGCCCCTCCGATCGGCTCTCCCGCTCCGTCGCCCCGGCACCCCGGCCGGCCGGGGTGCCGCCGACGGCCGACGCCGCCTCACCATATTCCGTTATTTATGCAGTTCAGCGGGGGTAAAGCGCGATCTTGGAAGCGTTTCGGGGACACGGCTACGGGCATCGCACCGGTCTGGGGGCATCCGACGGGGGGACGCATGACACATGGGTTCGACGCTTCCGATCGCCGCGGGCGGGGCGCCGCCGGCGTCCGCGGTGACGGCGTCACGGTGAACGATCCGTCCCGGGGTGCGGACACGCTCGCGCCGGGGCCCGGCCCCGCCGCCCCGGGACCCGGTCCTTCCGGGTTCTCCGAGCTGTCCGAGCTGTCCGAGCTGTCCGAGCTGTCCAGGCTTCCCGGGACGCCCGATCCCCGGGCGGCGGCGGGCCCGTCCAAGGCCCCGCGCTCCCCGGCCGTCCCGGGAGGGACGGCGCCCGCCGGGACCGATCCCGCCGGCCCCTCGCCGCAGATCCGGGCCCCGGAGCTGCCCGCCGCGCGGGGGCCGATCACCACGCTCCTGTTCGAGCGGCTGGTACGCCCCCCGCACCGTTTCGGCCTGTTCTCGCTCCCGCTGATGTCGTTCCCGGCGCGCTTCGCGGGCCCGGTCCTGGCGGACGAGGACGTGCAGCTGGCGCTCTTCGTCTGCTACGAGCTGCACTACCAGGGCTTCCGGGGGGTGGACGAGCGGTGGGAGTGGAACCCCTCCCTGCTGGAGGTGCGGGAGATCCTGGAGACGCGGTTCGAGGAGGGGCTGGCGCGGGCCGTGTCCTGCCCGCCCGCGCCGCGGCCCGGGGACACGCGCCGGGCCCTGGTCGAGCTGGTGGCCGCCGCCGAGGGGCCCGACCTGTCGGTGTTCCTCCAGCGCCAGGCCGACCTGGCCCAGTTCCGCGAGTTCGTCGCGCACCGGTCGATCTACCACCTGAAGGAGGCCGACCCGCACACCTGGGGGATCCCCCGCCTGCGCGGCCGTTCCAAGGCCGCCCTGGTGGAGATCCAGATGGACGAGTACGGCGGCGGGCGTCCCGGGCGGATGCACTCCGAGCTGTTCAGGACCACCATGCGCGGCCTGGGCATGGACGACTCCTACGGCGCCTACCTCGGCCGGGTGCCCGCGATCACGCTCGCGATCTCCAACGCGATGTCGCTGTTCGGCCTGCACCGCCGTCACCTCGGCGCGCTGCTCGGCCAGCTGGCGGCGTTCGAGATGACCTCCTCGATCCCCAACGGGTGCTACTCCCGGGGGGTGCGGCGGCTGGGCGGCGACGAGGAGACCTCGCGCTTCTACGACGAGCACGTGCAGGCCGACGCCGTGCACGAGCAGGTCGCCGCGCACGACATGTGCGGGGGGTTCGTCGCGCAGCACCCCTCGCGCGCCGGTGACGTCCTGTACGGGGCGGCCTGCGGCCTGACCCTGGACCGGCTCTTCGCCGAGCACGTGATGGGGAGCTGGCGCCGGGGCGTCTCGTCACTGCGGGAGGCGGGCGCCACGATCGGGCCGTGACGGCCGCCGTCCGGTCCCCGGCCGCCCCCCCGCCGATCCACCGGGGACGCCCGGCGACCCCGGCCGTCCCCCGCCACCGGTCGTCTCCCCCCGCCGGTCCACCGGGGGGCGCCCGGCGATCCAGGCCGTTCCCGTCACCGAGTCATCGAGTTCCCGTCACGGGGCGTCCGGGCCCGCTCCGTTCCCGGTCCGGTCCGGTCCGTCCTGAGGAGGGTCGGGCTCGCCCGGCGCGCGGAAGCCGATCGCCTTGTGCGAGCCGTCACAGAAGGGCTTGGCGGCGGACCGGCCGCAGCGGCACAGCGCCACCGTCGCCCTGCCGGGGTCGATGGTCCGGCCGTCCTGGGTGAGCAGCTCGAAGGGCCCCCGAACCAGCAGGGGGCCGTCCTCACACGTGGTCACTGTGACCGAATTGTCCCCTTTATGCGGCATTAGAGAAGACTGCCCGCTGATGTCGCGGAGAAACGCGAACGGTGATCGTGGCCCGTACGCACTACCGGCCCATGGCCTGGCGGATCACGTCGCGGGTCCGGTCCACGATCGCCACCGGGCCTCCCAGCAGCAGGTTCCCGAGCGCCGACTCGTTCCCCGGGTGCGGGTGGGTGGGCGCCACCGCCTCGGCGGCCTTCACCCCCGCGGCCAGGGCCCGTCGCTCGGCCACGCTCGTGCGCGCGCGCAGCCGGGGGAACTCGTGCTCCTCCTCCGCGCGGGCATGGGTCAGCACCGCCGTCCGGAGCGCCCGCAGCCCCGCGGGGAAGTCCGGGTGCTCCGGGCCCAGGTCCTCCAGGCCGGCCAGGAGCCGCTTCGCCTCCCGTTCCTCGGCCAGGCGGCCGTCCACCACCTCGTCGCCGTCGTCGAGCAGCAGGCGCACGTAGGGGTGGACGATCTCCTCCTCGGCGGTCTCGTGCACGGCCAGCAGCCGTACGAGCCGCTGGAAGGCCTCCGCCCGCCCGCCCTCGCCGGTGCTCCCCTCCACCTCGTCGAACAGCTCCCCGATCATCCCGTGCTGGCGCACCAGCAGATCCACGACGTCGTTCTCACCCATCAGCTCGGGTGCGATCCGGCGGTCACTCATGGGGCCCCCTTCGGCTCTCCGGTCGATTACCCCTGCTCGCGCCGCGAAACCACGACGGCTCCCGATGGGGCGTGAATAAGCGCGCCGAGGCGGGGTAGGCGTCTCAGCAAAATACATTCTTAACATTTATCCCAAATATGGCGTTCGACGGGACTCGTTTGCGATCAATGTGCCTGTACGAGCCCCTGACCTTGGACGTCCTCCCTCCCGGTCCGGTCCGTCTCGTGCCGGGAGATCGAAAAAATCATCCGGCCGTCCAACAGCAGCTCAGATGGTAAAAACCTTATGCGGCATATAGATCTTTCCGTGAATTTCAGAAGTCTGATGAATGGGAAGGGGCCAGGAGGGTAACCGGAGACTCAGTCGAGATGCACAACCTTTGGAGGGCATCGATGAGTGAATTTCCGACCGGGGCGGGGGAGCGCCCAGGCTATGGCCAGGACTCCCCGAGCACGGCTCAGCACGCCAAGTCCGCCGTCGGGGAGGTCGCCCAGACCGCCAAGGGGCAGACGCAGGCGGTCGCCGGGGAGGCCAAGCAGCAGGCTCGCCAGGTGGTCCAGCAGCTGAAGGGCCGCGTCGGTGACCAGGCGCACCAGCAGAGCCAGCGCGCCGCCCAGGGCATCCGCCAGTGGGCCGACGACCTGGCCGCGATGGGCGAGAGCGCCAAGCCCGACTCACCGGTGTCCGGAGTGGTCCAGCAGGTCGCCGACCAGGGACGGCGCGCGGCCGACTACCTCGACCAGCACGGGCTGGCCGGGGCGGTGGAGGAGGTCCAGACCTTCGCGCGCCGTCGTCCGGGAGCGTTCCTGCTCGGCGCCGTCGCCGCCGGCTTCCTGATCGGCAGGGCCGCCAAGGCCTCGGGCGGAGCCGCGTCCGGCTCCTCCGCGACCGGAGCCGGGACGGGGACGGGCACGTCCTACACGCCGCCGGCCTACCCCACCACGCCGAGCACTCCCTACCCGACCACGCCGCCGGTGTCGGCGCAGCCGCTGACCGAGCCGGTCGTCCGGCCTTCGGTGGACCCGTACGGCACCGAGCCGACGACGACCCGCGAGGGTTTCGGCGGCCCCGGCAGCACCCCGCCGAACACCGGTCTGGGTGGTGAGATCCGATGAGCTATCCCGGCCCTGAGCCGAGTGAGCCGTCACTGGGACAACTGGTCGGGGAGATCGGGGAGGACCTGTCGAGGCTGGTCCGCCAGGAACTGCAGCTGGCCAAGGCCGAACTCCGCGAGGAGGCCGGCAAGGCCGGCAAGGCGGCGGGCCTGCTGGGGGGAGCCGGATTCGCCGGCTACATGGTCGCCCTGCTGCTGACGCTGGCCGTCGTGTTCGGCCTGGGCAATGTCATGGATCTGGGATGGGCCGCGTTGATCGTCGCCGTCATCTGGGCGGTGGTGGGAGCGGTGCTGTACACGACCGGGCGCGCCCGGCTTCGCGAGGTGCAGCCCAAGCCGGAACGTACCGTTGAAACGCTCAAGGAGGATGCCCAATGGGCACGGGACCTGACGAAATAAGGGCAGAGATCGACGCCACCCGCGCCGAGCTGGCAGCGGACGTGGAGCGTCTCGCCGACCGGACGAGCCCGAAGCGGATCGTCCGCCGCCGTACCGACACCGTGCGCCGGCGCATCCAGACGGTGCGCGAGCGCGTCATGGGCACGCCGACGTACGCCGTCCACAAGGTCGGCAACCAGGCGTCGTACGCGGCGGCCGGGGTGCGCGACGCCGCCACCGGCACCGCGGAGACCGTCCGTGACGCCGCCTCCGGCACCGTGGGCACCGTCCGTGACGCGGCCTCCAGCACCGCCGAGACCGTCAAGCAGGGTGCCCAGCAGGCGGCCGAGGTGGTCCAGAACGCGCCTCAGCAGGCGATGCGGAGCACCCAGGGCAACCCGCTGGCCGCCGGAGTGATCGCTTTCGGCGCCGGGCTGCTGGCGGCGACCCTGATCCCGCGGACCGCGGCCGAGGAGCGCGCGGCCGGGCAGATCATGGAGCAGGCCGAGGGTGTGATCGAGCCCGTCAAGCAGGCGGTGCAGGAGTCGGCCCAGTCGCTCGGCCAGGAGGCCAAGGAAGTGGCCCAGGAGGCCGTCCAGCAGGTCAAGGAGAGCGCCACCGGAGCCGCCCAGGCCACCGGTGAGCACGCCCGGGAGCAGGCCCAGCAGGTGGCCGACCACGCCCGTCCGGGCAACGGTCACCAGTAACCGGTGACCGGTAGCCGATGACGGGCCCCGGCCCGTCCGGCGGATTCATCAGAAGATCCGAGCGCCGCCGTCCTCACCGCAGAGGGCGGCGGCCTCCGACAGAGGCGGTGCAACCCCCATGTCAGGTCAGGACACCGGACGCCCGGTCACCGGCTCCGGTCGCGCGGCGGACGACCAGGCGGCTCCCGACAAGCCCACCGAGATGCCCAAGGAATCGTGGTGGGCGGTGTTCAAACGCACCGTCAAGGAGTTCCAGCAGGACAACCTGACCGACTGGGCCGCCGCCCTGACCTACTACGCGGTGCTGTCCATCTTCCCGGCGCTGCTGGCCGTGGTCTCGCTGCTCGGCCTGTTCGGGCAGTCGGCCACCCAGTCGCTCGTCGACAATCTCGGCGCCATCGCCCCCGGTCCCGCCAAGCAGACCCTCGACACCGTGCTGCAGGGCCTGCAGAGCAGCCCGCGCGCGGCCGGCATCAGCACCATCATCGGTATCGCCGTGGCGCTCTGGTCCGCCTCGGGGTACGTCGGCGCCTTCATGCGCGCCGCCAACGTCATGTACGAGATGCCCGAGGGCAGGCCCGTCTGGAAGACCCTGCCGCTGCGGCTGGCCATCACCACCGTCCTGGTGATCCTGATGGCGGTCGGCTCGGTGGCGGTCGTGTTCACCGGCGGCCTCGCCGACCAGGCCGGGAAGGTCCTGGGGGTCGGCGAGACGGCGCTGACCGTCTGGAACATCGCCAAGTGGCCCGTCCTGGTCCTCATCGTGATGGCCACCCTCGCGCTGCTGTACTGGGCCGCGCCCAACGTCCGCCACCCGGGCTTCCGCTGGCTCACCCCCGGCAGTGCCCTGGCCGTGGTGCTCTGGATCGTCGCCTCGGCCGCGTTCGCCTTCTACGTGGCCAACTTCGGCGCCTACAACAAGACCTACGCGGCCCTGTCCGGCGTCATCGTCTTCCTGATCTGGCTGTGGATCTCCAACGTGGCGGTGCTGCTGGGCGTGGAGTTCGACGCCGAGCTCGCCCGCGGCCGGGCCATCGAGGCCGGCCAGTCCGAGCGGCAGGAGCCCTACGTCGAGCCCCGCGACACCCGCAAGTTCGACGACGAGGAGCGCGAGCAGGTCCGCGACATCAAGGGCTGACCCGGCCGGGCCGGCCGCACGACCGGCCCGGCTCGACGGTCCGACGGCCCGAAGGCCCGGCCTCCCAAGGAGGCCGGGCCGTTCTAGTGCTCGCCCGGCAGCGGCCGCATCGCGCCCAGTAGGTCGTCCAGGGGCACGTGGGCGAACCCGATCCGGGCGTCGCTCGCCCCGTACGGCAACCACAGGGCGTCCGCGTGCAGCAGGCCGCCACAGGAGTACACGACGTTGGGCACGTACCCGTCGCGCTCGGTCTCCTCCGGGGTGAGCAGCGTGCCCGGGAGCTCGGCGACGACGCGGTGCGGCTCGTCCAGGTCGAGCAGGAGCGCGCCGATGGCGTAGCGGCGCATCGGGCCGACCCCGTGGGTCAGGACCAGCCAGCCGGCCGCGGTCTCCAGCGGGGAGCCGCAGTTGCCCACCTGGATCAGCTCCCAGCTCTGGCGGGGGGAGTGCAGCGGGATCGGCCGCCGCCACCTGCTCCGCTCGTCGAGCGAGGTCAGGCCGATGGTCTCGCCGTCGGAACGGCAGAGCGCCAGCCGCTGCCCGCCCACCCGGCGGGGGAACAGCGCCATCCCCTTGTTGGCCGCGCCGGGCCCGCGCAGCGGGGTCACCTCGAAGCTGCGCAGGTCGTCGCTGGACAGCAGCTGCGAGCGGATGTGCCGCCCGTCGTAGGCGGTGTAGGTGGCCCGGTACGAGACCGTGCCGTCCTCCTCGACGACCCGCACGAAACGGGCGTCCTCCATCCCGTTGCTCTCGGCGGAGCTGGCGGGCCAGAGCACCCGCCGCTCGACGGGGACCTGTTCGGGGAAGGTCACCGCGTAGTCCGAGGCGGTCGACCGGCGCATCTCCTCCAGGGTCGCGTGCGTGGTGGTACGGGCCAGCAGGTCGGCCGGGAGCCGCGCCACGGCCCGTTCGAACTCGTCGTCGCCGAACAGGTCCGGCAGGGAGCCCAGGACGGTCGCGGAGACCTCGTTGTCGCGGTCCTCGTCGGCGAGCGCCGCGGCCAGCAGGTCCCGCCGGTGCAGGGTGCCGCGCCGGGGGCCGAGGGTCAGCGGCCCCGACCGGTCGGTGACGGCCAGCTCCGCCCCCGGGCCCAGCAGCACCGTGGCGAAACCGATGGACGACAGGTGGCCCTCGCCGATCTGCCGCGTGCTGATCACCGTGCGCAGCTGCCCGGGGAGCAGGCCGGACTGGTCGGGGTGGGCCACCATCGAGGGGTTGCACAGGGCGGCGCCCTCCACGGCGTACTCGTGGCTGAAGTAGGCCCCGACGAGCAGGCGGGTGTCCGGCCCCAGCTCGACATGGCCCGGGACGCGGTGGCGGACCATGTCGTAGTGGTGCAGGAAGGTCGCCTCCAGGTCGCCGTGCCGGTCGCCGAACCGCCGCAGCGTCTCCCGGAGCAGCGCGGCGGTCTCGTCCGGCCCCAGCAGCGCGACCCGGTCGATCAGGGCCGCGGCCCGGCTGCGCACCAGGGCGGCGTCCTCACCCGGGACGAACAGCTTGACGACCACCCTGCGCGGGTCCGGTGCCAGGGTCGGGCCGAGCCGGGTGGCCAGGTCCCGGACGGTCACGGCGTCTCGGCCCGTCCGAGAGGCGGCCCGCCGGCCCGCCGCGCGTCCTGCCGCGCACCCTCGCCCGGTACGGCATCGCCGTGCCGGGGCCGCCCGCCCTGTCGCGGCAGCCCGGCCTCCGGGGAGTGCCCGGCCGCGCGCAGCCGCTCGGCGTGCTGCATCGTGGAGATGAACGCGATGGTCGACTCCGCACCCTGGTTCAGGTTGGGGCCGTACGGGGTCAGGCCGTCGTGGCCACCACCGGTCGCGGCGTCCCACATCACCGCGCCACCGTCGTTGACGCCCCGGAACCACGCCACGGCCCGCCACACCCCCGCCCGCCAGACGGGGTCGCCGGTGACGGCCTCCGCGACGGCGAAGGCGTCGGCGAGCGCGGCCGGCTCGATCGGCTGCTGGTCGTAGCGGTCCCGGGGACCGCCCCTGCGCCACCCGCTCACCGGGACCACCGAGAACCGGCCGCCCGTGGTCTGCACCTCGCCGAGCCAGGCCAGCATCCGCAGGCCCGCGGCGAGCGTACGGCCGTCACCCCCGAGGTGACCGGCACTGATGAGCACCTCGGCCAGGGCCGCGTTGGCGTAGGTCAGCTCCGGCTGCGGCCACGGCCAGTCCGGATCGTCAGGGGGCGGGCCGACCGCGAGGGCGGCGTCCGACAGCAGGGCCGCGGCCGGGGCGCTGTCCGGGTGGGCGCGCAGCACCTCCGCCGCGCCCAGCCCGGCGAACACCATGGCCCGCGGGTGCGGGGACCTCCTGGTCGCGCCGAGGGTGAAGGCCATCATGGCCTCCTCGCGGATCCACCGGGCCGGGTCGCGGACCGCCGCGGTCCCCAGGCCCCACAGCGCCCGCCCCCACCAGTCGCCGAGACCGGGCTCGTCGCTCCAGCGCCGGTCGTAGGAGAGCCGGTTGCGGAACGCGCCGGAGTCGTCCTGCGCGTGGGTGAGGAAGGCCAGGTAGCGCTCGGCGAGCCGGTGCACCTCCGGGGACGGCGAGGGCTCGCGGGAGGCGACGACGAGCCCGCGGGCGACGTCGTCGGTGCAGTAGCCGTGCTGGCGGCGGGCGACGGCGTGCCGGGCGTGCTCGAACAGCCCGGTGTCGTCGCTCAGCCGTACCAGGTGCCGGAAGTCCGGGCCGGACGGTACGGCGGCGGGCGCGGTGGAACACCCGGCGGGGTCCGGGGCGAGGGGGGCCTCGGAGGAGCCGGGGGGCACGGGGGGAGCCGGGGTCACGGCAGCGCCACCGCCGCGGCGGCCGGTCGCTCGGACAGAAGGCTCCGGGCGAGGTTCTCGTAGCGGGCCGCCACGGCCGGCCACAGCAGGGTCGGGGCCACCACGCGGGCACGGTTCCTGAGCTCGTCGGCCAGGCCAGGCTCGGTCAGGATCCGGCGCACCGCGGCGGCGAGCGCCACCGGGTCCTCGTGCGGCACGAGCAGGCCGGGCCCGTCGGTGAGCAGCTCCACCGCGTGCGGGAAGGACGTGGCGACGATCGGCACGCCGGCCGCCACCGCCTCGATGAGCACCCCGGAGGTGACCTGCTCCTGCGAGTCGTACGGCAGCACGACCACGTCGGCCGAGCGGATCAGCCGGATCAGCGTGGTCTGGTCGCGGTAGATCGGGTCGTAGTGCACGTCGTCGGCCACGCCCAGCCGCTCGCCCAGCCGCTCCAGCCCGTCGCGGTAGGACTCGCCGTACTGCTCCAGCACCTTGGGATGGGTCTTGCCCGCCACCGTGTACGTCGGGGAGGGCGAGAGGTCGCCCAGCAGGGACAGCGCCCGCAACGCCCACTCGATGCCCTTGCCCGGGCCGATCAGCCCCCAGGTGAGCAGGCGCGGGCGCGGCTGCCGCACGGCCAGGACGTGCATGTGCTCGGCGGCCCCGTGCGGGATGACCGAGACCTTGCGCGCGTCCACCCGGTAACCGCCGAACAATCGGTCGCGGGCGGTGCCGGTCATGGTCACCACCGCGCCCGCGGCGTCCACGATCTCCTCCAGCAGGCTCCGCTGCCGGGGGGTGGGGCGGGTCAGCACGGTGTGCAGGACCACGATGCTGGGCACGGACAGGGCGCGCAGCAGCGGCAGGACGTCCTGGCCGTCCGCGCCCGGGTAGATGCCGTACTCGTGCTGGACGACCGCGACGTCGAACCGTTCCAGGGCCGAGGTCGCCGCCCGCCAGCCCTCCCTCTCGCCGGGCGTCCAGGTGTGCACGACCCCGCGCGCGGGACGCGCGTCGTCGGAGTCGGTGACGACCCGGACGATCCCGCCGCGGGTCCCGCCCTCACCGAGGTGGGCGGCCAGCGCGGAGTTGAAGGTCGCCAGCCCACACTGGGTGGGCGGATGGGTGCTGAGAAAGCCGTATGTGCGGACCAACTGTCATACCTCCGGTCATCGGCCGCTCCGGGTGCGGATGCGGCCTCACGCGGTGGAGACGTCCATCGGCCGGCGTGATGACGGATGGAGTTCGAAGCCTGGTGCCGGGGCCGTCCTCGTCGGGGCCGGCTTTCCGCGATCCCACATCCAATGGCAGGCTCTGCGTCACTTCGACAGTATCAATGCCCTATTTACGGCCCAGCATGCTGCGATATACCTGTAAATAGTCGTTCACCATCCGGTCAACGCCGAACCTGCGTTCGGCCTGGGCGCGGCAATCCGCCCGGTCGATCGCGCCGGCGCGCGCCACCGCGGAGACCGCCTCCTCGACCGTGCCGACCAGCAGGCCGGTGATCCCGGGGTCCACCACCTCCGGCATGGACCCGCGCCGGTAGGCGATGACCGGGGTGCCGCAGGCCATCGACTCGACCACCGACAGGCCGAAGGGCTCGTCGAACGCGATGGGGTGCAGCAGCGCCAGGCTGCCGCCCAGGATCTCCGCCCGCCGCTCGGGGCCGACCGAGCCGAGGAACCTGACCCGCTCGCCGTCGACGTGCGGGGCGACCTCCTCGTCGAAGTACCGCCGGTCCTGGACGATCCCGCAGACGGTCAGCGGCAGCCCGGCCCGCCGGGCGATCTCGATCGCGGTGGCGGTGCCCTTGTCGGGATGGACGCGGCCGAAGACGACCAGGCCGGGACCGCCGTGCGGATCGAACGGCAGCAGGCCCAGGTCCACGCCGTGGTAGACGGTGGCGACGTAGTCCAGCTCGTCGGAGCGGTCGGAGTCGGAGATGGAGACGTACGCCGACCGGGCACGCGCGTAGGCGGGCAGGATCCCCGCCCCGGAGAAGCCGTGGACGGTGGTGACCATCGGGGCGCGGCAGTGCCCGGCGAAGGCCAGCGGCAGCCAGTCGAGGTGGTTGTGCACGAGGTCGAACTCGCCGGAGCGGCCCAGCGCGTGCGCGACGTGCATGGCCTCCCAGACCCGCCCGTCCATCGACGGGTCCTCGGCGTAACCGGCCGGGCAGACCCCGTCGAGCGAACCCGCGGTGATCGAGTCCAGGGTGGCGAAGAGCGTCACGTCGACGCCCCTGGCGACCAGCCCCTCGGCGAGGAGCCCGGTGACCAGCTCCCAGGGCCCGTAGTGCCGGGGCGGCGTGCGCCAGGCGACCGGGCCGAGCAGGGCCACCTTCACGGGGCGCCCGCCCCGCCCGGAAGCGGATGACCGCGACCTTCCTGCGATGTCACGTGTTCACTCCCTGGCTCGGCCGGCGTACATGCCGGGTTCTAGCTTCTCGTCGGGCCGTTGAGAACGCGTCGACGATCCTTTTCCCGGCCGGGACGGCGAGGACACGTCGAGGATCCACCCCGGCCGAGCCGATGAGGACACGCCGAGAACTCACCTCTGGCCGGACTGGTAGGGGCGGAGCCAGGCGAAGACCACGCTGCCGAAGTTCACCAGCATGGTGTGGGGAGCGCGGCCGGCCGTCTCGGTGACCTGGAGCCGGGTCACCGCGCCGTCCCGCATCCAGCCCGCCACCTCGTCCTCGGTGGGCCGGTGGCCGTGCACGCGCAGCATCAGGTCGTGGGGCTGCCCGGCGATCCGCAGGTGCAGCTCGCATACGGGTTCGGTGTCCGCCATGATTCGCCGTCCAAGTGGAGTAGACCCGGCGGAGTTGTCGGCGTCCCTTCCGAGAGTACCCCCCGCCCGCCCGGAGGCCGGAAACCCCGCCACACGCCCCCCGTCGCACGCTCCCCGCCACACGCTCCCCGTCGCGCGTCCCTGACGCGGGGCGGCCGTCCCGCGCGGTCTCGCCCCGGCTGTCCGTGCCGACCGGCTTTGAAGGCCATTGTCGCGATCGCCGATTCAATGATGAAAAATCACAAAAAACTCTCGGCTACGCGTGGCATTAAGTGGACAACGCCATTCCGAACACCGATTCCGGTGGATGTTTCCCGTGGTTCGCGGTCTCATATTCCAGCCAGCCCTCCGGGGATGTTTTCTGGGATGAGGAAAGTCATATGGCCAATTCGCGCAGAATGACGGCGATCGCCGTCGCGCTCATGACGACGGTCGGCTTCGCGGCCGTCGGTACGCAGTCGTCGACGGCCGCGACGGCCGCTTCCACGGAGACGACGACCGCGGCGGCACCCGCCAGGGAGCTCCGGATCACCCGCTTCCTCGGGGAGCAGCGCCTGCCGCACAAGCTGCGGCTCTCCGGGACCACCGTCGGCGGCCTGTCCGGGATCGACCGCGACCCGCGTACCGACACCTGGTACTTCATCTCCGACGACCGGTGGCGCTACAACCCGGCCCGTTTCTACACCGGCCGCCTGGCCATCGACCGCGCCACCGGGGCGTTCACCGGGGTGAACCTCACCGGGGTCACCACCCTGCGCCGCCAGGGCGGGAGCGCCTACCCCGCCTACGGCCGGCCCCGCTCCGCCGACCCCGAGACGATCCGCTTCGACCGGTGGAGCCGCCGCCTGATCTGGGCCCAGGAGGGCGACCGGCCGGACGAGGCCAACCCCGACATCCCCGTCTCCGACCTGTTCGTCCGCTGGACCGACCGCAGGGGCCGCCACCTCGGCGACCTGTCGATGCCCGGCAACCTGAAGATGACCGCCACCGCCAGCGGACCCCGCCGGAACTTCGGGTTCGAGGGCCTGACCACCACCGAGCACTCCGTCGTCGCGGTCACCGAGGGGCCGCGCCACGAGGACGGCCCGGTGCCCACCGCCCGGCGCGGAGCCGCGGCCCGCATCACCGTGTGGAGCCGTGACGGCCGGCCGCGCGCGCAGTACGCCTACCCGATCGACCCGCTGCCCGCGGCGCCGATCCCGGCGAACGGCAAGTCCGACAGCGGCGTGTCGGAGATCCTGGCCATCGACGACCGCCGCTACCTCGCCCTGGAGCGTTCCTGGATCGAGGGCGTCGGTTACCGGGCCAAGCTGTACGAGGTCGACCTGGGCGGTGCCACGAACGTGCTGAACAGGGACAGCCTGGTCGGCGGGCGCCCGTACCGTCCGGTGGTCAAGCGCCTGGTCTCCGACCTCAGCACGGTACGGACGCCCGTGCAGAACCTGGAGAGCCTGGCCTGGGGCCCGCGCCTGCGCACCGGCGAGTGCACGCTGGTGGTCGGCGCCGACGACAACTTCGACCGGCGGGAGGCCAACCAGTTCCTGGCCTTCGCCGCGCGGGGCTGCTGAGGGGCCGTGATCCGGCTCTGAGGCCGTCCGGGGTCGAGGCGACCCGGCTGTGAGTCGACCCGGTCTCACGACCGTCCGGCACCGGAACGGTCGGTCCTGAGAACGATCCGCCTCCGGCACGATCCGCCTTCTGAACGATTCGGCGCGTCCGGGACCTGGCATTCAGGTCCCGGGCGCGCCGGACGCGCGATCAACCGCCTGTCACGAGCCACCCGGGGACGGTCCCGGCGGCAGGGTCGTCATCTCACGGGGCGGCGTCCGCGCCGCGAGGCCCCGGACGGTGATTACATGGCGGCCATCACCGGCCAATCGGGTCGTCCCCCTGCCGGGGGGATTCGTCGCGCGTATTACTCCGGAGGGAAACGCCTCATCGAATCCGAATAAGGTACGACCGATACGAATGGGCGTCTCAGACGACCTGGGGCGGATCCCCGAGCCGTAATGAATGGACGAATTCCGGTCATTTCAGGAGCCGTGGCGACCCTCGGAGGGAGGAGTACCCCGCGGTGGGCCGGCGAGACCTGCAGGCCCGGCCGGCCCCTCCCGCCGTGGGAACGTCCATGCTGGTGACGTGAACGAGGGACACCTGCCGATCGGGCGGTTCGCCCGGCTGTGCCGGCTCAGCGTCAAGCAGTTGCGGCACTACGACGAGCTGGGCCTGCTGGCCCCGGACCGGGTCGATCCGGACACCGGATACCGCTACTACCTGCCACGGCAGGCACGTGCCGCGATGCTGATCGCCATGCTCCGCTCCCTGGACGTGCCCCTGCGGTCCATCGCGCGGGTGCTGGACGGCGAGACCGGCGTGCTGGACGGGGTACGCGACCGGATGCGGGCCGACCTGGCACGCCGCGAGCGCAACGTCGCCGCGCTGCAGCGCATCCTCTCCGACGGCATGCCCCGCCCGGAGGTGACCGTCGTCCACGAGCCGGCCCGGCGCGTGGCCGTGGTGCGGGACGTCGCGGCACCGGAGGAGATCGGCGCCGTCACCTCGGCGTGCATGGCCCGGCTGATGGCGGCCGTGGGCCCGCCCGAGGGGCTGCTGATCGGGCTGTTCCCGCTCGACCTCACGCAGGAGGTCCCGGTGACCGTCGCGGCCGAGACGTCCCGGGACGTCCCCGGCACGTCCCCGGACGTCCTGCCGGGCGGCTCGTACGCCTCGGCCACCCACGTGGGGCCGTACGACCAGATCTCCCTCACCGGGCACGCGCTGCTCGCCTGGGCGGGAGAGCGCGGGCACACCCCCGTCGGCCCGCTGCGCGAGGTGTACGTCTCCGACCCCGCGACCACACCGCCGGACCGGCTGGTCACCCACCTGATGATCAAACTGGAGGGCGAGGGGTGAACCCGTGCTCCGCGCGTCGTGGCAGTCGTTCCCAAGCGATCCACAAGATCGCGCGGTCACGATGACGCGTGAGACCACGACAGAAGGAGTGTTCATGCGCGTGATGAGACGCCTGGGGGCCATGGCTGCGGCGCTGGCCGTCCCGTTCCTCGTCGTTCTGATGGGCGACACGGCGACGGCGGAGGCCATCCGCATCGCCAACCACTGCGAACCGCCCCTTGACGCCGACTGAGCGGCTCACGCGGCTCGCCGGGTACCGCCGGATCAGGACGATCCGGCGGTACCTGCTCCGCGGGACCTACTGCTGCGGACGCGGCTGGTACGCCGAGGGGGAGCGGTGGGCACGGCGGGCGGACGAGACCGTCCACCGGGTGGACCCCGCCGACCGGGCCGCGCTCCTGGTCGAGCTGGCGACGCTGTGGCACGGGCTCACCCGGTACGCGCGGGCGTACCGCTGCGCCCGGCAGGCGGTGGAACCGCTGACGCGGATCCCCGCGGAGCCGCGGCGCGACCGCTCGCTCGCCGACGCGCTCGTCCTGTCGGGCGACGTCGCGCGCAGGGCGGCCCGGTACGCCGAGGCCGGATCCCACCTGCACGAGGCGCTCGCCCTGGTGGAGGAGACCGACCACGTACGACGGGCGACCGTCCTGCTGGCCCTGGGGGTACTGGGCAAGGACACCGGCCGTCACGAGGAGGCCGAAGCCCGGTACCGGCAGGCGCTGTCCCACCTGGAGCGGCACGGCGGAAGTCCCCTGATGGAGGCGGACGCCCTGCACAACCTCGCGGGACTCGCGCACGCCCGGGGCGCTCCTGGAGGGGAGGAGCACGCCAGGGCCGCGATCGAGATCCGGAGCAGGACGCTCGGGCCGGCCCACCCGCAGGTCGCCGGGGACCTGGCCGTGCTCGGTGCCGTGCTCGCGGCCGAGGGCAGGCACGCCGAGGCCGAGGACGCGCTGCGCCGTGCCCTGGACGTCTTCCGCGACCGCCTGGGGGCCGACCACTACGAGGTCGCGGTGTGCCAGGTGAACCTGGCGCGTCTGGACGCGCTCCAGGGGCGGGCCGAGGAGGCGGAACGGCGCTACCGGGAGGCGCTGTCCATCAAGCGCCTGGTGCTGGGCGACGGCCATCCGGAGGTGGAGCGGCTGGCCGCGGTGGTGGGAACGACGTCCGGGGGCCCCTGACCGCGGCGGGGACGGCCCTCCGGGGGCTCCCGGTCACTGCGGTGGGGACGGCCTCCGAGAGGGCTCCCGGTCGCGGCGCCGGCCGCAGCGTCGGTCGCGACGGTGGGGACGACGCTCATGGGCCGTGACCGCGGCGTCAGCCGCGCGGACGCCAGGACCGGGGCATCAGACCGGAGGCGCGGGCGGCGCGGTCCTCCTCGGGGGTGCCCCGGGCCCCGCCCGGCCTGGCGCGGACGACGTAGCGGAAGGGAAGCCCGCCGGGCATCGCGAGCATCCCGCCGAACCGGGTGTCACCGGCGAACCAGACCTCCCCGTCCGGCCGCGTCCCCTCACCCGGAGGGAGGAACGCGCACTGGGCCTGACCGTCCGGTCGCAGGAGCACGACCCGGTTCTGCCGGCCCCACCGCCGTTCTCCCTCCCGCCGGCCCTCCGAGGCGATCACCCGCACGGACTCGGTGGCGCAGGGCCACACCTGCCAGCCGTAGGTGGTCACGACCGCCCGCTCCAGGCGCCGGGCCCGGCGCCAGAGCAGGACCGGGGCGGCGGTCACCAGAAGGGCGATCGCGAGGGCCACGACGGCGGCCGACCCCGGCCCCCAGGTCACGGCCGCGACCACCAGCAGCACCGCCTCGGCGGCGAGCAGGGCGAATCCCAGGAGCAGCGGCCGTTCCCGGCCCCGCAGGATCTCCTCCACGCCGGGCGTGTCCAGAGCCGCCCCCGGCATCACCCGGTAACCGAACTCCTCGGCCAGCATCTCTCTCCCAGCCTTCCGCGGCCCGGTCAGGGACCGGTGAGGCGGCGGTCGCCGCGGGTGGTGACCACGAACACCTGCCAGTTGTAGTACGCGTAGTAGTTCCTGACGTCCCGCTCGATCTGGCGCGCGTACAGCTGCACCGCGTCGACGTAGGCGTAGGAGTGGTTGTACGCGTACAGGGCGCGCCGGTAGTCGCGCGGCGCCCCGGAGGCGCGCAGGTAGTTGGCCGCCGCGAGCAGGGCGTCCCGGGTGTCCTGGATGTCGCCGCCCATCCCGTACGCGTCCCAGGTGCGCGGCATGAACTGCATCGGCCCCTTGGCGCCGGTGTGGCTCGGCGACCTCACACGGCCGAACTTGGTCTCGACGAACATGACCGCCGCCAGCACCTCCCAGTCCACCTTGAACCGGCGCTCGGCGTGCTTGAACTGGGCGAGCAGGAAGTCGGCGGGCTTGGCCGGCTGGACGCGGAACTTCGCCGCGCCGCTGATCGGCTTGACCAGGGAGAGCAGGTTGCGTCCGGCCGTCACGTTGGCCTTCGCCTCTGCGGCCAGCGCCTTGGGCAGCCGGGCGTAGGTGCGGGAGGCGACCTTCTGGTTGCGGACCAGGTGACGGTAGATGCGCTGCTGGTGCAGGGTCAGCAGCACCACCGGCTCGGGCGGGTTCCCCTTGCCCGGGTCGCCGTCGCGCCTCCAGTCGTCGATGGCGCGCCGGAGCCGCGCGGTGGTCGTGGTCAGGGAGCGGGCCAGCGCGGCCGGGTCGGTGGGGATCGCCACGTCCGGCGCGGGCGGGGCCGGTACCTGACCGGCTGCCTGCTCGGCCGGAGGCGTCGCCGTCCCCTCGCCGGGCGGTGCCGTCGCGGCCCGTCCCGTGCCGGTGGCGGGGTCCGTGCCGGCCGGCTCCGTCCGCGACGGTTCGGGGGCCGAGTCCGCCCGGTCGCCGGAGGCCGGTGCGACGGCACCCTGCGACGCGGCGCAGCCCGAGAGCGCGGTGGTCAGGGCGATGGCGAGCGCGCCGAGCGAGGCGACCACCGGCCTGCCTCGCGACCGGCCCGTCCGCGACGTCCCGCGGACCGGAGGGTCCTGCCGCGCCCCGTGGTCCGGGAGGCTGTGCCGCACCCCGTGGTCGGGGAGGTTCCGTCGCGCGGGCACGACCCGCCCGCCCGGCCGGTGGTCACGTCCCGTCGGTGCGATCTCCGCATGCTGATCCTTCACCGGGCCCAACGTACCCGAGCGAGGGCGGTGGGAGGGGGGTGGAAGATGACCGTCCCGGTCAGAAGGCGATGCCCGGGCCCGGCACCCGTGCGCCATCCTGGGCGGGAGGATCACCTCATGTTCGTCACCTGCCGCAGGAGGCCCGATGACCGCCCGTCGCATCGTTCCCAACGTCCGGTCCGACGCCATGGGGGAGAGCGTCGCGTTCTACGGGCTCCTCGGCCTGGAGGAGGTCATGAACCACGGCTGGATCGTGACCCTCGCCGCGCCGTCCACCCCCACCGCGCAGATCAGCATCATGACCGAGGACAGGACGGCACCCGTCGTCCCGGACCTGAGCATCGAGGTGGAGGACGTGGACGCCGCCTACGCGGTCATGCGCGAGCGCGGCGCCGAGATCGTGCACCCGCTGCAGGACGAGGAGTGGGGCGTCCGCCGGTTCTTCGTCCGCGACCCGAACGGCCGCGTGGTCAACGTCCTGGGACACGTGTGACCCGCTCGGCGGGGTGATCCCGGCGAAGCGGATCCGACGGTACGGAGCCCGCGGCGGTTCGGCCTCACGACCGCACGGAACCCCGTGGGCGGCTCGGCCTCACGACCGCCGGTGGCCGGTCTCCCACGCCCAGGCGGCGATGCCCACCCGGTTGCGGACGCCCAGTTTGCGCTGGATGTGGGCCAGGTGGGTCTTGACGGTGCCCGGCGTGATGTAGAGCTCGGCACCGATCTCCGGGTTGGTGCGGCCGTCCGCGACCAGCGACACGATGTCGAGCTCCCGGTCGGTGAGCGGCGACGGGACCTCCGGCGCGTCCCGCACATCGGACAGCCGCCGCAGCAGCCGTACCGTCACCGACGGGCTGATCAGGGAGTCGCCCAGCATCGCGGCGCGGACGGCCTCGATCAGCAGCGCGGTGCCCGAGTGCTTGAGCAGGAAACCGCACGCGCCGTGGCGCAGCGCGGTGTGCACGTAGGCGTCCAGGTCGAAGGTGGTGACCACGACGACCCGCGTCACGACGGGGGCGTCGGGCGCGCACAGGATCCGGGTCAGCTCCAGCCCGTCCATCCGCGGCATCCGGATGTCGGCGATCACCACGTCCGGCCGCAGCCTGCGGGTCAGCTCCAGCGCCTCGACCCCGTCGGCGGCCTGCCCGACGACGTCGATGTCCGGCGCCGAGTTCAGGATCGTGCGGAACCCGAACCTGACCCGTTCCTCGTCGTCGGCGACGAGCACCCGGATGGTCACGGCGCCGGCTCCGTCGCGTCGGCGGGAGACCCTTCGACCGCGCCGCCGGGAGACCCCGCGACACCCGCGGGGAGGCACGCGCGCACCTGCCAGCCGCCCGGCGGCAGGGGACCGGCGGAGAACGTGCCGCCGAGCGCCTCGACCCGCTCCGCCAGCCCGGCCAGCCCGATCCCGCTGTGCCGCCGTCCCGCGGGGTCGCGGACGCCGTCCCACCGGTCGCCGGACTCGCGGGCACCCGGCCGGTCGCCGGGTTCGCGGTGTCCCCGATCCGTGTCCGGGGGCCGGTCGGTGACCGTCAGCCAGACCCCCTCTGCGGACCGGCGGAGCGTCACGGTGACCGTCGCGCCCGGGGCGGCATGGCGGCGTACGTTGGTCAGCGACTCGACCACCACCCGGTACACGGTCGTGTCGACCTGACGGCTCAGGCCCGTGCCGAGCCCGGGGTCCGTCTCCAGCTCGATCGGGCCCGTGCCCGAACCGGCGTACCGCCGGACGAGCTCCGGCAGATCGGCCACACCGGGTGACGTCGTACGGGCTCCCGCGGTGCCCTCCTCCAGCTCGCGCAGCACCCGGATCGTGCCGTCCATGGAGGCCAGCGCGTGGGTGCCGTCGGCCTCGATCCGCTGCAGCATCCGGGCCGCCTCCTCGGGGTCGGTGCGCAGCAGCACCTGCGCGGCCTGCGCCTGGATGACCATGGCGCTGACGTCGTGGGCGACGAAGTCGTGCAGGTCGGTGGCCAGCCGCAGGCGCTGTGCCCGCCGCGCGTGACGCACCGACCGGACCCGCTGCGCGTCGAGCCAGCGCAGGTACCCGCCGGCTCCCGCGCCGACGAACGCGGCCAGCGACCAGAACGCGCAGATCGCGGCGAACTCCCACCCGGACGCCGCCGCCAGGCCGGTGATCGGGATCCCCAGGAACGCCAGGGCGAGCACCGCGAGCACACCGGCGGCCACGGCCTGCGCGACGGGCGCCCAGCGGCAGGCCAGCGCGACGAGGATCATCATCGCCAGGGTGTGCAGCAGCGGCCAGGGACCGCCACCGGTCCTGGCCGGGCCCGAGAACCAGACCGTGGTGGCGGCGAGCGAGACCAGCGACACCGTGCCGGAGGCGACGGCGACGAACCGGCGGGTACGGGGCAGGCCGGCCGCGATCACGCCCACCGTGCCCAGCGCCAGCACGGCGGGCAGCACGTGCGGCAGACCGGCGTGCGGGCGCAGCACCGCGGCCAGGGCGAGGAGCGTCCCCACCGCACCGGCCGGCACCCCCGCCCGTACGGCCGGGCGGCCGGCACCCGGTCGTTCCCGGCCGGCACTCGTTTGTCCCCGGTCGGCACTCGCTCGTTCCCGGCCGGCACTCGTTTGTTCCCGGTCGTCACCGGATCGTTCCCGGCCGGCGCCCGGTCGTCCCCGGTCGTCACCGGGTCGTCCCTGGTCGGCGGTCGTCGGGGTGGTCGGCACGAGCCTCACCATAGGTCACCCGCGACCCCCGCCGCGTCTGCCGATCGGGGGATGTCCCGCGGGCCGTACCGGGCGCGAGGCTCGACCCGTGACCGCCTCGCCGGGGCGGCAGAACCGAGGAGCCGTGATGTCCCACCCGACCCCCTCAGGCCGCGCCGCCGCGCACGAGCCGACGCGCCCGCCGGAGAGATCGACAGGGGGAAACCGGGCGTCCGCGGCCGGGACCTCGGCGCCCGCGACCGGGATCGAGACCGGGATCGAGACCGGCGGGCGGCGTCACGATCACCCGGTGGACCGGCCCCCGGCGCTCGTCGCGTGGGCGGCGGCGCTGTGGTGCCTCGTCTACGGATCCCTGGGCGCGTACTGGGCGTCCGGCGGGGCGGGCTTCCCGTTCGGCCACTCCGACGCGAACGCCGAGAGCATGGGCAGCTGGCTGGCCGCCGCGACGCCGGGTCCCACCGGCGCCGTCATCGCCGTCGGATGCGCGGCGGGGGTGGTGGCCGCGCTGGCGGCGGTGATGCCGTGGGGACGCAGGCTGCCGCGCCGGCCGCTCGCCGCCGTGCTGTTCGTCCTCGCGACACCCCTGCTGCTCGCGGCCCCGGACGTCCGCATCCTGCAGAACCTCGCCTACTCGCTGTTCGGGAACGTGAGCCTGGTCGACTGGCCGGTTCTCAACCAGGCGCTGTGCGTGGCCGGGGGCATCCTGCTCGCCGCCACCGCGACGCAGGTCCTGCGCCGCCCGCCCTGCGCCGCCTGCGGCCGCCCGCCCGCCGCCCCGGACGACCGGCGGCGCTGGACGCGGATCGGCCGGTGGGCCACCGCCGTGGCGGTGCTGGCACCGCTGCCGTACGCGGCGCAGCGGGCGGCCTGGAACCTGGGCATCCCGCTCGGGGTGGACGAGGCGTTCGTCCGGGCGCTGGCAGCCGACTTCCAGTCCAAGGGGATCAACCCGATCCTGGCGTACAGCCTGACGCTGGGCGCGGTCGGCGGCGCGCTGCTGACGACCGGGCTGGCCATGAGCTGGGGTGAGACCTTCCCGCGCTGGGTGCCCTACCTCGGCGGACGCCGGGTACCGGTGACGATGGCCGTGATCCCGGCCACGGTGGTGACGGTCGCGGTGACCGTGGCCGGGCTGGCGGTGTGGCGGTGGGCCCTCCTCGACGGGGGGATCAACGGCTCCGCCGCGCCCGGTCTGCTGTGGGTGCCGTGGGGGATCGCGCTGGGCGTGGCCACCCTCGCCTACCACCGGCGCCGCCGGAACACCTGCCCCGGCCGACCCGACTGCCCTGGCCGCCTCGACCACGTCGACCTGCCCGGTCACCCCGGCGTCCCCGGCCGTTCCGATGATTCCGGCCTCTCCGGCTGACCCGGTCACCCCGCGTCCTCGTCCGGCCCGGTGATCCCGGCCTCTCGTTGATCCGGTCACCCCGACGTCCTCGACCGACCCGATGGTTCCCGCCTCTCCCTCTGACCCGGCCTCCCCGTCCGCCTCCCGGACGAGCCGATCTATCGTGGACGGATGCTCACGGTCGGGGTCGATCTCGCGGCGGAGGCGGTCAGGACGGCCGTGGCATGGCTCGACTGGTCCGCGGACGGTGCCCGTGTCAGCCGGATCGAGATCCAGGCGGACGACGACATGATCGTCGAGGCCGTCATGGGCGCGGACAAGGCCGGTGTCGACTGCCCCATCGGCTGGCCGGACGCGTTCGTCGACTTCGTCGCCGCCCATCGCGCCGGGCACGTCCGGGTGCCCGCGGGCGTCGCCGGGCGGGACTGGCGCAGGAACCTCGCCCTCCGGGTGACCGACCGGGTGGTCCACGACCTGACCGGTCTCACCCCGCTGAGCGTCTCCGCCGACCGCATCGGCCACACCGCCATGCGCTGCGCGGGCCTGCTGGCCGAACTCGCCCGCCGAGGCCGTCCGGCCGACCGCCGCGGTGACGGCGTCGTGGTGGAGGTCTACCCCGCGGCCTCGCTCAGGCGGTGGGGGCTCCCCTTCCGCGGCTACAAACGCTCCGCCAACCTCGCGGCCCTCGGGGACCTGGTGGACGCTCTACGGGAAGCGGCGCCCTGGCTCGACCTCGGCCCGTACGAGCGCGTCTGCCGCGCCTCCGACGACGCCACCGACGCCGTCGTCGCCGCCCTCACGGCCCGCGCCGCGTCGCTGGGCCTGGCGACCGTCCCGGCGGGAGAGCAGATCGGACCCGCCCGCACCGAGGGCTGGATCGCCCTGCCCACCACGCCTCTGCACGAGCTGCACGGGTGAGGGCCGCGTGGGCTCCGTCACGCCTCCAAGTGAGCTGGACGGGTGATGGGCGTCCTGCCTCCCGGCCGTGGCTCCGCACGGGCCACAGGGGTGAAACGCCACAGCCCGCCGGAGAGCGCGCTCGCTCCCTCCGCTCATTCGGCGGCCTCACCCGGCTCGTCCTGGACGATGCCGTTCAGGACGGGTCCTGGCGCCTCACCATCGTGGAAACCACATCGCGTCGGGGATCGGCTCACCAGGGGGCGGTGACGCGGACGGCGTGAGTGTCTGCGGGAGCGAGGAGGCGCAGCAGACGCTCGCCCTCCGCCTCGGTCTCGTCGCGGTGGCGGGCGGTGAGCGGAGCGAACGGGGTGACGGTGAGGACCGTGGTGCCGCGTTCGCGAACGGTCGCCCAGGTGGCCGCGACCGTCCCGTCGACGAGGACCGGACCGGGAACCGGGCCGTGCTCGGGCCAGGCACGCCTGACCTGCTCGGGATCGAGGGTGCCCATGCGGCCGCGGTCGGCGAAGGAGAGCAGCACGTTGTCGTAGTCGTACAGGAACCTGACCGGGGCCGGGGTGTCCTCGGCGGGCCGCGGCGCGTCCGGCAGGTCGTACAGCTCCCCGCCCTGCTCGTTGTGGAAGATCCGCAGGTCCATCGGCTCGATCACCTCACGCAGCCGGGTGAGCCCGCAGTGGGCCTGCACGTCCATGACGCCCGCGGGACCGAACGCGGCGAGGTAGCGGGTCACGAAGTCCTCGATGGAGGGGGCCGCCTCCTGTGGCGCGCCGAGCCAGTGCTCGGCGCTGGTGTGGGCGATCGGGCCGCTCCGGCCCCACATGCCGCGGGGCGGGACCTGGACCAGGGCGACCCTGGCCCGTACGACCTGGGCGAGGGCCGCGGCGTCGCGGCCGGGGAACAGCGCGGCGAGCTCCTTGCCGAGCGCGCCGAAGGTCATCGACCGCTCCTCCAGGAGCTCGCGGCCCGCGGCGGCGACCGCGTCGAGGTCGAGGTCGCGCAGGTGCCTGCCGAACGCGCCCTGGGTGACGCGCCCGATGACCGGTTCGACCAGCGGCCGCCAGCGCAGGCAGTCGCGCGCGGTGACCAGGTGGATGGTCGACCGCATCAGGGCGATCCGCACCAGTGTCCGGTCCTCCAGCAGACCGGCCGCCCGCTCGGGGTCGAAGTCCCGGATCCGGGACCACAGGCCGACGTACCACGTGTGCGGGGTCTGGGCCTGGAGCCCGGCGACCCGCTCGACCATCTCCGGCACCGGCAGAGCCGACCGCTCCAGCAACGACTGCCGCGCCAGGGTCGCCCGGTTGAGCGCACGCCGGGTCAGCACCTCAGGCATGTTCGAGGATCACCACCGGGATGTCGCGCGCGGTCTTGCGCCGGTAGTCGGCGTACTCACCGTGAATGCCCACCATCTGCTCCCACAGGGCGGGCTTCTCCGCGGCGGTCGCGGTCCGCGCGACGGCGGTGAACACCTCGGCCTCCACCTGCACCTCGACCTGCGGATGGGCCAGGATGTTGTGGTACCACAGCGGGTGGTCGTCGGCCCCGCCGTTGGAGGCGACGACCACGTAGGCGTCACCGTCGCGACCGTAGATCAGCGGGGTCCGCCGCCTCAGCCCGGACCTGCGCCCGACGGTGGTCAGCAGCAGAGTGGGCCTGCCGTGGTAGAGGTGGCCCTTCGCGCCGTTCGACTCGACGTAGGTGCGGAGGTGCTTGGCGACCCAGTCGGTGGGGGAATCGATGATCTCGTCGCTCATGCCGCTCACGCTACCGGCGTCCGGGGACATTTCCCGATGTGCGGTCTTCCGGTCCTCCGGACGTGCCAAGGCCGATGCTGCTCGACCAAGCCCCGGGACCCGCCGGAAGACGTCCCACACCCCGACGGCGATCCCTCCCCTGACGGCACGACGGGGGAGGAGCGACCAGATGTCACTCCCCGGTGCCGGCCCCGGCGCGGCCCGCGGACGCCGCCGCCACGCCTGTCGGCCGTCGCCCGTCCGGCCGGGCCCTGCCGATGACCGGGGGCACGGGGCCCTTGAACGTGCGCTTGAAGTCGGGACATGCCACGAGCGGTTCGTGCATGCACGTCGAGGCATGGTGGAGACCGTCGCGCATCCGGGTGAGCCGGGCGATGTCCTCCTCCAGCTCCCGCGCCTTCTCCGCCATCCGCGCCCGCAGCCCGGTGTCGTCGGGCGTGGCCACCAGCAACCTGGCGATCTCGGCGATCGTGAACCCGGCGCCGCGGGCGCAGGCGATGAGGGCGAGACGATCGAGAACGTCGGACCGGTAGGTACGGCGCAGGCCGTTGCGACCCGACGAGGCGATGAGGCCCCTCTTCTCGTAGAACCGCAGAGCCGAGGGCGCCAGCCCGGAACGCTCGGCCACCTCGGCGATGTCCAGCAGCGGTTCGGTCACCCTGCCTCCTTGACTTGAATCGCACTTCAAGTCACACACTAGCCGCCATGAACATCCACCACCTCAACTGCGGGTCCGTACGGCAGATCGAGGCCACCTACGACGGCCCGGCCCCCGCCCACGCCGTCAACCACTGCCTGCTGGTCGAGACCGACTCCGACGGCCTGGTCCTCGTCGAGACCGGCCTCGGCCTCGGCGACATCCGCGACCCGGGCGAAACCCTCGGGTCCGACTGGGTCGAGATGGCGCAGCCCGTACTGGACGAGGAGGAGACCGCCGTCCGCCAGGTCGTCCGGCTGGGACACTCACCCGATGACGTACGCCACATCATCGTGACCCACCTCGACGTGGACCACTGCGGAGGCCTGCCCGACTTCCCGGACGCCCAGGTCCACGTCCTCGCCGCCGAGCTGGAAGCGGCGATCACCGAGGCACCCGGCTTCCGCTACCGCCCGGCCCACTGGGCACACGGCCCCAGATGGGTCCCCTACACCCCCGAGCCGGGCGAGGAGTGGTTCGGGTTCACCTCCGTCCAGCCCAGGGGCCTGCCACCGGAGATCCGGCTGGTCCCGCTCGGCGGCCACACCGCAGGCCACACCGGAGTCGCCGTGCGCGACGGCGATCGCTGGCTCCTGCACTGCGGCGACGCCTACTACTACCACCGGGAACTCGACGGGAACCCGCACCCGCACCCCCTCCTCGACATCGTGCAGACCGGCTCGGAGGTCCACCGCGACCTCAGGCTCGGCACCCAGGCCCGGTTGCGCGAGCTCGTCCGCGACCACGGCGACGAGGTCTCGGTCATCAGCGCCCATGATCCGTGGGAACTGGACCGCTACCGCTGATTGCCGGTCGTTGTGGTGAAATATGGCGAATGGAGCGCGCGAGGCAGATGGTGGGCGAGATGCTGATCTACTGCTTCGTCATCCTCCTGCTCACCGGGGGTTTCCTGGCCTTCTTCTACGTGCCCAGTGGCGAGACGGTGCCCTACACCGGTGCCTACACCCCCTTGCACGGCATCCCCATGAGCGCCGCCTACGACTCGCTCCTCAGACTCAGCTTCGATGTACGCGGCGGTCTGCTCATCCGGCACATGCACCAGACCTCCTCGGTCCTGCTCGCAGGGGGAACGATCCTCTGGGCCCTGCTCGGCCGGTTCCGGTACGCCTTCGCGGTGCTGGGCCTGGGGGCGCTCACCGTAATGGCCGGTTACGGATCCGCCGACGACCTGCTGTCCGGGACCATGCTGGGGAAACTGCCCATCCCCTTCTGGTACGGCCTGCACCTGCTGACGGCGGCGGCCGTGGTCACCATGCTGGTGATCTCCTCACGCAGAGAGGCCGCCCGGCAGCCAAGAACGCCGGAGTTCATCGTACTGAGCCTCGTCCTCTTCGTCCTGGTGGTCTTCCTCCTCTGACCGGCGACGACGAGGGCGGACCTCCATCGTGACTGGACGGGCATGTCATCCCGCGGCGACCCATCCTCCGAGCGGCCCGAAGGGGCACCGTCCCTTCCGGAGCTCCGGTCCGGCTTCAGGCCTTTCGAGGACCCGGCTCGGGCCTTTTCACCCCGGCATCAGGCTCACCCGGCCACCGTCACCTCGTCGAGCCACGGGCGGCGGCCGAATCCACCCGGCCACCGTCACCTCGTCGAGCCACGGGCGGCGGCCGAATCCACCCGGCCGTCCGGGCACCACTCGCACACGTTCTCACCTTGCGAAACCGCGTTCCGCGCCTCACGCCAAGACCCGCTCGCTCTGGCCCGGCCTGCGGGACCGTCGCGAGACAGCCGGAACCTGTGGCTGTCAGGGTACGGAGAGCCTGGTCAGGCGTCGAAGGTCGACAACTTCTTCAAAAACGGAAGAGGACCAGACACCGCTGAAAGCCAGGTCAGGTGGAGGTGGGTTGCGACCCATTCCGGGAGGCTTCGGCGTAGGCGTTTTTGAGCAGCCCCAGCATCTCCTCGTTCACCGGATCCGTGACGTAATTGTTCTGGCGGATCTCATGGGGAAAGCGCTCGTCCAGGCGAGCCAACGTCAGGGGGGCCTCAGCCGCCATGACCGAACGCTGCGGGCAGACGAAGGCTCCTCGATCATTCCATATGGTCACCATGCCGCGATTCTGATTCGGCAGCCGAAGGTTCAGCACCCAACGCCCCTTGCCGACGGTCGTATACAGCGTGGCGAGTCCTTCGTTCTCCAACTGCTGCGCCCATGCGCACAGGAGATGTAAATGCTCGCGATGGGCAGGATCGACACTGTCGACACTTCTGACGAAGAGAGCCGACCCGGCTGTCGGTTTGGCCTCTCTTCCTGTGCGTGATGGCCGGAGTGGGGCCCGCGGGTCCATTCGCTCGGGTTCCACCAACTGGGGAACCAGCACCTGGCTGCCGTTGACCCTGTAGGCCGACACGGTCACCAGGTCGATGTCGAGCCGGTCGTTGGTAACCGCCTGCAGATATCCCGCGAGGTCGATCAGATCTTCTGAAGCGGCGTCGAGAACCACCACGCAGCGCATGCGCCCCTGCTCCAGAGCGTCGGTCATACCGTTGCGAAACATGTCCGGATCCACCGAGCCATCGCCTGTCTCGGCCTCGACCGCCTCCGTGATCGAGGCGCAGTTCCGCCTGTCCAGGTACGGGCGCATGAGATCCTCGAACGTCTCGGACGACAACCGGAACAGGTACGAGGCATAACCGAGGACCTGGGTGAAAACCGATCTCCGGTCAGAGTTGGCCGCCAGCTTCACCTCAATGATCACGGGCTGGCCCGTGTGGGCGTCGACCGCGACAAGATCTGCGTATCCGGTTCCGAGGGCGACCTCTCGTCCCAGGACCACCAGTCTGGGCTGTCCGCGTAGCGGCAACATGGCGGGAGCCCGTTCGATACTGTCGTGAAGATCCTTCTCGCGAAGAAAAGGCCGCGTGCCCAGCGGGACCAGGCCGTCGGCGGTGTCGAGCCAGATTCCGGTCATCGACTCTCTCGTCCTCCTCGCCAGAACCAAGGGATTTTCCAGCCTGACGATCTCACACGGAAGGTCTGACGGCTGGTTCTCACATGAGTCACGCCTTGAGTGCGCTATATGGCGATCATAAGCCTGGACCCGATCGGCAGGGGTCGCAAAAGCCGGGTCGCCCGGTAGAAGGCCGCGCTCAACGCTCAGATGCCCCCGACAGGATTCTCCTCGCTTCGGGAGAGGTTGCGACCACGGCTCCTTGGGTTCGCTTTACCTGCTTTTACGGCCAAGATCATGCTTGATCGTTTCGCGTGTGTCTCGGGTCTGGACGGTCGGACGATCTCAATCTCACCGGACGAACGAGTCGCTCGTTGTCAGTCATTCCATTGCGGGAAATCCACCCCGACGGCAGACCTTGGAATTGCCCTCATTGTCGGGTCTTGGCGCATACGCTTGGGATGTAGGCGAAAGTGAGTGCAAGGAGTTGCGGTGACAGCCGATCTCTCGCACGTCGTTGAAGAACCTTCACTCACCATCCCCCGTCAACCCCCCTTTTGGCGTTCGCCCCTGGGGTGGTTGTCGGCGATCGCCGTCTGTGTCGCCGTACTCGGCTTGGTGAACCTGCACGTCGCGGGCACGCCAGCCGCCCCGGCCGACCCGGTCGTCACGATCCGCGGCATCATGGCCTCCAAACAGGACTTCTTCAACGACGAGGAAGTCCAGCGGCTGTTGCTGAAGCACAACATGCGGGTCGAGGTCACCGCGCGCGGCTCGAGTGAGGTCGTGTACGAGGTGGTCAACCAGAAGACCCAGTACTACGACTTCGCCTTCCCGTCCGGGCAGCCGGCCGCGGATCTGATCGACAGCGACCGCCGCAAGGAGGGTCGGTACGTCCGGACGACGCGCCTGTTCACCAGCCCGATCGTGCTCGCCAGCTACCGCGAGTACGCCGAGACCCTGGTCAGGAACGGCGTCGCGGATCGGCACTCGGGCGGGCCTGACCGGGCGCTCTACTACACCCTGGACACGGCGAAGTTCATCGAGCTGGGCAAACGCGGAGACACCTGGAACGACATCGGGATCGGCACGTACACGGCCCCGAGCGGCAGGAGCATCACCAACGGCAACCGCGTACTCGCCCAGACCGCAGGGGTGTGCCGGTCCAACTCCGGAGCCACCTACCTCGGCCTGGTCGCCTTCGTGGAGAACGACGACCAGCCGGTGCAGACCGAGGCCGAGGTGAAGCGGATCGCCAAGGAGGTCCGGCCGCTCATCGTCGCGACCGGCATGCCGGAGTCGGACCTCTGGCTCATCTACGTCACGCCGGAGGGCAAGAGTCAGGGGCCGGTCGTCGTGGTGTACGAGCACCAGTTCTTCGCCTACCAGCAGGACCACCGGCGCCGTACCGGGCGTCCGGACACCGAGCGGGTGCTGCTCTACCCGAAGCAGGAGCTCCAGACCGATCCGGGGTACATCTCGCTCAACACGGACGACGGTGACCGGCTCGGCGAGCTGCTGCTCAAAGACTCCGCGCTGCGTTACCGCATGGCGGAACTCGGCTTCCGCGTCATCGACGGCACCGACACCGCCGGGACCAGACGGCTCTTCCAATTGCTCGACAGTCGCCTCGTGCCCAGGCCCGACGAGCGCACCGACTACACCCGGGCGGAACTTCCGGAGCTGCCCCTTCTGGGAAAGCTGCTCGAAGAGGTCGGCGAGTGCAAACCATGAGGCGACGTCCGCGCGCGTTCGCCGGCCTGGTGGCCTGCGCGATGCTGATCGCGGGCACCGGCTGTGCCCCGGACGAGCCGGACACGAAACTGCGGGTGCTGGCGAGCTCCGAGCTCGCCGACCTGCGCCCGCTCCTCGACGAGCTCCGGCGGGACACCGGGATCGAGGTCGTCCTCGACCACCGGGGCACCGTGGACGCCTCCGTCTCGCTCGCCAAGGGCGACGACGACCACGACCTGGCCTGGCTGTCCGACGACCGCTACCTGCAGCTCAAGCTGCAGGAGCCGGGCAGGCGGCTGCGCCCCCTGTCCACCGAGATCATGATGTCACCGGTGGTGGTCGGCGTACGGCCGCGGACCGCGGAGCGGCTCCGCCGCAACGCACCGGACCCGAAGCTGTCCTGGGCGGACATCGCGGACGGCGCGGCCGAAGGCCTGGTGCGCTTCGGCATGGCCGACCCGCGCCACGCCAACAGCGGGCTGGCCGCCCTGGTCGGCGTGGCCACCGCCGCCGCCGGCACCGGCGGCGCGCTGCGTCCGCAGGACGTCACCTGCGACCGGTTACGCGGGCTGTTCTCCGGCCGGACGCTGACCGCGGCGTCGTCGGCCGGGCTCGTCGACGCGTTCGTCGCGGACCAGGGGAAGGCCGACGCGCTGATCGAGTACGAGTCGACGATTCTGTCCCTCAACGCGAGCGGGAGGCTGCGCGAGCCGCTGGAGATCGTCTACCCCGAGGACGGCATCGTGCTGTCCAAGTACCCGCTGCTGTTGTTCAACCCGGCGCGCCGCGCCGCCTACGACAAGGTCGTGGCATGGCTGACCCGCGCGGACACGCAGCGGAAGATCATGCAGCGCACGCTGCGCCGCCCCGTCGATCCCGGTGTGACCCGGGATCCGCGGTTGCGTACGGAGATCGGTAACGCGCTGTACTACCCGGATCGCCCCGAGGTCGTCGACCGGCTGCTGGCCGGCTACGACCCGAGCGCCAGGTCGGCGGGCCAGGTGATCTTCGTGCTCGACTACTCCGGCTCCATGAGGAGGAAGCGGATCAAGGCGCTGCGATCCACCTTCGAGGGGCTCAGCGGTGACGACGACTCGTCCGTCGGCAGGTTCGTGCGCTTCTACCGGGGCGAGCGGTTCATCCTGATGCGCTTCGGCGGGGACGTCCGGGCGGAACGCGGCTTCACCATCGCCGGCCCGCACGACGTCGACGCCATCCGCGCGTTCCTCGCCACCGACAGGTTCGACCGGCGCACCGCCGTGTGGTCCGCGCTCGACCACGCCTACGGGCGCGCCGGCGAACTGAGGCGCGCCGACCCGGAACGGCCGGTCACCATCGTGCTGATGACCGACGGCCTGAACAACGCGGGCATCGGACCCAAGGAGTTCCTCAGCCGGTACAGGGCCCTGCCTCCGGAGACCAGGGCCGTGCACACGTACGCCATCCGCTTCGGCGAGGCCGACCCGGCCGAACTGGACCGGGTGGCCAAGGCGACCGGCGGACGCATGGTGGACGCCGACGCGTCCTCGCTGGACCGGGCTTTCAAGGAGACCCGTGGCTGCCGATAACTCCTGGAGGATGGATGCTGGTGTGGCAACTGATCACCGTCGGGGCCTTCGTCGTCGCGGTGGGCTCCTGGGCGGTGTACACGCTCACTGAGCGCCGCCGGTCGGCCTGGGTGAGGAGGCACAAGCCGGGGAGCTGCTTCTACCTCGACGAGGACTACGCCATGGACCTCTACCTGCAGGAGGACAAGTACCCGGACCTGCAGCGCTCGGTCCAGGAGACGACCCGCCGCGGCTTCGGGGGCAAGGTGAAGGGCAACTTCTCTCGCGTGAGCACGGAGATGACGGCCGAGGACCAGAGGGAGCAGCTCATCAAGTCCATCAAGGACGAGGGGCCGATCACGGTCATCGGGCGCATCGCCCGCGCGCTCGACGACGCGAACGACATCGTGTACGTCGATCTCTTCAACTGCACGATCACGCCGAGCGCCGGCCTGGACCACGCGCTGCAGCGGACCCACGGCAAGCGGGCCAAGCGGGTGGACGCGGCCCGGTTGCAGGAACTCGACCCGTTCACCTTCGTCTCGGTCATGGGACGGTTCAGGGTCACGGCCACGTCCGAGACGACGACCACGTTCTCGGCGCCCTACGGCGACCCCGCCGAGTTCTCCGACGACCTGCCGAGGGTGACCGTCACCTGCGAAACCGCCCAGCTGCGCCGCAGCGTGCCCGACGACCCGTTCCCCGCGCGCTGCCTCGGCAAGATCAGGCACTGGGACCCCGGCACCCGCCAGCTGGTGATCTCCCCCGTCCTCACCATCTTCCAGTGACGACCCGTCGAGGGCGACAGGCGCCGGCCGACGGCACGATCTCCGAAGCGCTCGATGAGCGATCCACGTCATCGGAAAAGAGAGGAAAGCAGCCCGGCAGGACGGACGTCCGCGTCCTAGACGGGCCGGGGCACCGAGGCCCAGCCGGGGAGTGTGAACCACAGGGGCACGGCGCGGCGTAACGCTTCGGGGCCCTGCACCTCGACCGCGTGGGCGCGCAGCGCGTCCGGCCAGCTCAGGTCGCCGCGCCAGACCTCGACCATGCTCCGCAGGCCGGCGGTCACCGTCACGGTCACGGCGTGACCGGGGTCGGTGTCGCAGACGTCGACCTCGCCACGTGTGATCACGAGCCACCAGTGGCGACTGCTCGGTGGCACGTCCGGGAACCGGAACTCGACGACCGTCCGCCCGTCCGGAACGACGGTCCGGTCGACGTTGCGGTGCATGTCCCACAGCAGCAGCTTCGGGTCCAGGTCCTCGTCGCCGAGCTCTCCGATCCAGCGGACGCCCCAGGCGGCGAGTGCCTCGACCACCGGTCGCAGCTCGTGGCCGGCCTGGGTCAGGACGTATCGCACATCATTGTCTTCGACGCGCCTCTCCACGATGCCGGCATGGGTGAGCCGGTGCAGCCGCCGGGACAGCAGCGTGGGGGACATGCGCGGCAGGCCGCGACGCAGGTCGTTGAAACGCTCGGTCCCGCACACCAGTTCCCGGATGACGAGCAGCGTCCAGCGTTCGTCGAGCAGTTCCACGGCCTTGGCGACCGGGCAGAACTGGTGATACGAGGAGCCCACGCCCCGAGTCTAAGCTCCGCCGCCGTGAACGCCGGTGAGAGCCGACCGGCTCTCGGCGGGTGCTGGTACAGATCGTGTACTGGATGGCGGATCCGTCCCTCCCTACCGTCGATCCCAGTCCACCGCGACGATGAGGGAGAAGCACGATGAACGTACAGGGCGAGGCGTCAGAGGCCGACCGCGCGCTGAAGGCCAGGCACCGCGCCATGTGGGCGCTGGGCGACTACCCCGCGGTCGCCACCGAGATCATCCCCGAGCTGGGCGCGATCCTGGTCGAGGCGTGCGGGGTCGGACGCGGGGACAGGGTTCTGGACGTGGCCGCCGGGTCCGGCAACGCCGCCATCCCCGCGGCGCTGACCGGGGCGAGCGTGGTGGCCGGCGACCTGACCCCGGAACTGCTGGAGGCGGGACGAGCCCTGGCCGCACGGCGCGGCGCGGAGGTCGAGTGGCGACAGGACGACGCGGAAGCCCTGCCGTACGCCGACGGCGAGTTCGACACGGTCATGTCCTGTCTCGGGGTCATGTTCGCCCCCCACCACCGGGTCGCCGCCGGCGAGCTGGTCCGGGTCTGCCGTCCGGGCGGCACGATCGGCCTGCTCAACTGGACGCCGGAGGGGTTCGTCGGACAGATGTTCGCGACGATGAAACCGTACGCGCCTCCGCCTCCGTCCGGCGCGCAACCCCCTCCGCTGTGGGGCAGCGAGGATCATGTCCGCGCGCTGCTCGGAGACGCGGTCACCGATGTCGTCGCACGTCGGCAGACGGTCACGATCGACCGGTTCGCTCACCCCGGTGCGTTCCTCGACTACTTCAAGGCCAACTACGGCCCGACCGTCGCCGTCTACCGGGGAATGGCAGGGGACTCCGACCGGGTCGCCGCACTGGACCACGCCCTCACCGAACTGGCCCGCCGCCATATGCACGGTGAGGGAAGAACGGTGATGGAGTGGGAGTACCTCCTCCTCACGGCACGCAAGCGCGACTGACGACGAGAACCGCCGGCGGCAGCCCACCCCGAGAGGCCACCGTGATCCCGGACGGTCCCGTTCTCGGCCGCGACCAGGGCCCCGACGTTTTCCGGATCATGACCCGGCGGGAGGTGTTCGCCCACCGGGCACAGTGAACCGGCCCCACCCGCTACGACAGGACTCCTGAGAGCTGTCTCGCCGGTCGCTGGCTTCGCGCCGCGACGATCCGGTGTGAGGACCTCTCCCGGACCGTCCCTCGATCACAACCAGATCCGTACCCCAGGAGCAGGAGCCGCGCGGACGACCACAAAGCGTACAATCGGTCGGACCTTACCTGACTTTCGTCGGGTCCTCTCCTGGATGGCTACGGAGCGACTTCCACCCTTTTTGAGGCTCTTTGTTCGGTCAGGTAAGCCGGCAGTTCGGGATGCTCCGGCCGGTGAGACACCGTCGGCTGATCGGTCCGGTTTGTCACCGCCCGAGCCGGGTACCGCGCGTTCCCGGCGACGTTCGTACGCCCGCTCGCCGTCGGAAGAGCCGGATGATCCACCTGCATGCCGACTTATGATCTTTTCGTCTGATACCTGCCCTGTTGCCGGAAGAAGCTTTATGACCCACCCCCTCAGCCGGCGGTCCGCCCTGCTGAGCGCCGCGGCAGTGGCCGGTCTCGCCCTGGGGGGGAGACCGGCCGAGGCGACCGGCGCCGGCGCGTTCGACGCCGCGCGTGAGCGGTGGGTGGGCCTGCTGGCCGGCGGGTCGTACGACTCCGCTCGCACCGACAGGACGTACATCGACAGGGCACGGATGCTCGAGGGGTCGGCCAACGCGGTGCTGCGCAAGCTGAACCCCGCTGCCGGTCGCCCGAGCCTGTGGTCCGACCTGCCGCTGTCGGACCCCCGGACGGGCAACTTCAACCGCTCCTACAACCGCATGCGCACACTGGCGCTGGCCTGGGCCACGCCGGGCACCGCCATGCACCACGACGGCCAGATCGCCCGGACCGCTGTCAGCGCGCTGGACTTCCTCTACGAGCACGCGTACCACGAAGGACTCGACCGGCGGGGCAGCAACTGGTTCTGGTGGGAGATCGGCGTCCCCCGCTCGCTGACCGACACCTGCGCCCTGCTGTACGACGGCCTGCCCCCGGACCGCATCGAGCGCTGGCTGCGTCCCCTGCGCCGCTGGTGCCCCGACCCGGAGCGCCGCGTCAGCCACCCCGGCGTCGTCGAGACCGGCGCCAACCGCGCGGGCAAGGCCATGGCGGTGGCGATGCGCGGAGTGCTCACCCACGACGCCCGCCTCGTCAAGCGGGCCAGGAACGCCGTCTCCGACCTGCTACGGCCGACGAGGGGCCCGGGCGACGGCTTCTACCGTGACGGATCGTTCATCCAGCACGACGTGTACCCCTACACCGGCAGCTACGGCGTGGACTACCTGGAGAGCGTGGCCAAGCTGATCGCCATGCTCTCCGGGTCACCGTGGGAGATCACCGGAATCGACAACGTCTACGACCTCGTGGACCGCTCCTTCGTGCCGTTCGTCTTCGACGGGCTGATGATGGACTGCGTACGCGGCCGGCAGATCTCGGTGCAGGGCCACCGTGACCACCACTCGGGACAGAAGGCGGTCGAGGCCGTCCTCACCCTGCTGGAGACGGCACCCGAGCACCACGCCCGGCGCTGGCGACCGCTGGTCAAAGGCTGGCTCACCCGCAACCAGGCCACCCCCTACGGCACGCTCGCACCACCGGCGAGCATCGCGAGGGCCACCGCCCTGCTGGCCGACCCGTCGGTGCCGGTCGGCCCGCGCACGACGGGCACGTACGTCTTCGCCGACATGGACCGGGTCGTGCACCGCCGCCCCACCTGGGCGTACGCGATCGCGATGAGCTCGCGGCGCATCGGCGCCGCCGAGGCCATCAACCGGGAGAACCTGCACGGCTGGTACACCGGCGACGGCATGACCTACCTCTACACCGGCGACCTCACCCACTGGAACGACGACCTGTGGCCCACGATCGACCCGTACCGGCTGCCGGGCACGACGGTCGACACCCGCAGGCGCGCCGACCTCCCGCACGACCACCGTCGTCTGCCTCCCACCCCGTGGGCGGGCGGCGTGGCACTCGACGGTGAGTACGGCGTGGCCGCCATGAGGCTCATCGCCGGTGGCTCCTCGCTGCGGGCCAAGAAGGCGTGGTTCCTGCTCGACGACGCGGTGATCGCCCTCGGCGCCGGCATCACCGCCTCCGACGGCCGCCGTGTCGAGACCGTCGTCGAGAACCGCAACACCCACGACCGGCATCCGCAGCTGACCCGGGGTGACGGCTGGATCCACCTGGCCGGTGTGGCCGGCTACGCGCTGCTCGACGGCGCCGGCGCGAAGGTGATCCGCACGAAGCGCACCGGCCGCTGGCGGGACATCGACAAGGGCGCCACCACCGGGGGCGACACGTCCCCAGTCAGCCGGCACTACACGACGATCCTCATCGACCACGGCGTCGACCCCCGCAAGGCGCGCTACGCCTACGCCGTACTGCCCGACGCCTCCATCCCGCAGATGCAGGCCTACGACGGGCGGATCGAGATCCTCGCCAACTCCACGGCGGTACAGGCCATCTCACGCGACGGCATGACCGCCGCCGTCTTCTGGCGCGCGGGGACCATCGAGACCCCCGACGGGCCGCTCACCGTCGACGCCCCCTGCACCCTGCTGGTCCACCGTGCAGGTGAGCGGGTACGGCTCGCGCTCTCCGACCCGTCCAGGACCGCCGACGAGGTGAAGATCACGTTGCCGTGGCCGGTGAGATCGGTCAGGAAAAGCGACCGCAGCGTGCGCAGGGCCAGGACGGCGCTCAAGGTGGAGGTGAGGGGCAGCCGTGGGCACGCACATACCGCGGAGGTGCGCGTCTGAGTGCGAGGTGCTCGAAGCGGATGAGGTACGGGATCGACGAGCAGATCGCGTCAGGATCACGACGAAGAGCAGCCCGGTGAGCTCGGCGGGAACATGCCAAGGCGCGTCTCATGTATGTCCGGCAGCGGCTGACATCCTGCATGGCTCGCATCGCTTGTTTGATCATCCCTCGCATGTCCCACCGTGGCGTCATGGCGTCTGCTTGCAAACAGGTGACGATGCTAGGAGGGCCTATGGTGCACCCCTGGGTAAGTGAACCGCACGCCTTGAACCGGGCGGGGGATGTGTCGGTGACCTCCAGTATCCTCGCACCACGTTTGCACTTACGTGACAGGCGCGACTGACAGACTCATCACGTGATCATGGACACGTTGCTTCAGACGTGATGCCATACGAAGCCTCACATCCATTAGGCATCATCGACATGTGGCTAGTGCTGTGACCAGAAACGTTGGCCGGGTTGGGCGGTCAAACCGCAGCTGACAGCGGTCGGCCACCCCAACGGATGCCCTTCTCGCTGCGGACGCGGGCGCGTTCGCGGCGTTGGGCTGCCAGCACGTCCGGGTGGTGGGCGTTGAGATTGCGCCAGCGCAGATAGGCGTGCAGCGTCCGGGTCTGGACGGTGTGGTTGGGATGATCGGAATTAGCGATGGTGAACTGGCGCAGCGGCCCGAAGTGGGCCTCGATCGGGTTGGCCCAGGAGGCGTAGGTCGGGGTGAAACACAACTCGACCTTGTTGCGCCTGGCCCAGGTGCGGATGCGCCAGTTCTTGTGCGCCGACAGGTTGTCCAGGATCACATAGATCGGAGCGCCGTCCGGGCGGGCGGCACGGATGGATCGCAACGCGGCCCAGGTGTGGTCGATGCTTTTGCGGCGCCGGTTGACGCCCCACAACGTGTCGTTGCCGACCGAGTAGCAGCCGTGAAAGTAGGTGGTGATGTACCCCGAGTTCGGTGGAGTCGGCTCGGTTGGCTCTCATGCGGACTGGACGTTCGGGTAGAGCATCTCGTACTCGATGGGGGTGAGCATCCCCAAGGCACTGTGTCGTCGTTGCCGGTTGTGGAAGATCTCCAGGTACTCGAAGATCGCATTCGCCAGCTCGATCCGGGTCTTCCACCGCTTGCGGTTGAGCAGTTCGGTCTGCATCCGTCCCCAGAACGACTCGATGACCGCGTTATCGAAGCAGTCACCGATCGATCCCATGGATGGGACCAGGCCAGAGGCCTTGGCACGCTGGGTGAAACCCCAGGAGGTGATTGCTTAGGTTCAAGGGGTCGTCGCAACACTGCTGCTCAGCAGCGAGTTTAGATGATTGTTGAAGGCCTCGGCAGGGGTTCTCCAGCCGAGGCTCTTGCGGGGGCGGGCGTTGAGCGCCGCTGCGACAGCAGCGATGTCGTCGGCGCTCCAGCGGGACAAGTCGGTACCCTTCGGGAAGTACTGGCGCAGTAGGCCGTTCGTGTTCTCGTTCGTAGCGCGCTGCCAAGGGCTGTGAGGGTCGGCGAAGAAGACCGGGACGCCCGTCTCGATCGTGAACTGAGCATGTGCTGACAACTCCTTGCCTCGGTCCCAGGTCAGTGACCGCCGCAATTGCTCGGGCAGGGCGCCGATGGCGGCGGCGAGGGCGGTCTTCATCGTCTCGGCGCCATACCCGGCCAGCGGCGGCCCGTTCTTGGTCCGCGGGATGATGCCGTATCCTTCTTGGCGAGGTAGGTGGACCAGCATCGTGAAGCGGGTCGTGCGCTCAACCAACGTGCCGATCGCCGACCGCTCCAACCCGATGACCAGGTCACCCTCCCAGTGTCCTGGCACAGCGCGGTCATCAACCTCGGCCGGCCGCTTGCTGATCATCACCTCGGGTGTGACATGTGCCCACGCCTTGCGCTTGGAGCGGGCTCGGGGAGCCCGCAGCGCACGACCGGTGCGCAGGCAGGCGACCAGCTCGCGCTTGAGCGCGCCCCGGGACTCGACGTAGAGGGCCTGGTAGATCGCCTCGTGGCTGATCCTCATGGACTCATCATCAGGGAAGTCGGCCTTCAACCGGTTGGCTATCTGCTCCGGGCTCCAGGCTGTCACCCATCGGCGGTCTCCTCGGTGCGGCTTGTTTCGCCCTTTCCACGGCCCGGCCTCTGGCCCGAGTACCGTCCCGTCCGGCCCGTGGATCTGACCGGACAGCCGTTCCTGCACGTAGTGGCGCAGCCGATCATTGGTGGCCAGCTTCGCCGCCTTTGGACGCTGAGCCACCAGATCGGCCTTCCACTGCGCGACAGACGCGCGGTAGTCCAGCCGGCCGCCACGGGTCGCGGCGTTACGCCGTAGCTCCCGGGAGATCGTCGACGGCTGGCGGCCGAGCCGCCGGGCTATCTCCCGAACCCCGACATCCTGCGCCTTCCAAATCGCGATCTCCTCGCGCTCCTGGAAACACAGGTAGCGGCCGAAGAGCGGCGCAAGATCCATCGGTGGCATGCCGCCACCATGCCGGAACCACCGACCACCCACAGCCTGCGACACCCCGACCGCAGCAGCCGCCTCCTCAGCAAGAAGCCCCTTCGCGATCTTTCGCCAGAACGCCCGCTCGATCTCCCGCCGATGCGCTGGAGCGCCCGGCGACTTCATCGGTGACCGCCCCGTCAACGCCTGCATCCATCCAGATGGCCGACCCATCAACACCTACCAAATCGAGGTGTTGCGACGACCGGTTGAATCCGCCTTGCACCCCGTGATCGGAGTGGATCAGCGTTCCAGGCGGCGGTGTGCGGTTATGGATGGCCATGCCGAGCGCATTGGTGACCAGCGTTGCGGTCTGGGTGGCATCGATGGACCAGCCCACCACCCGGCGGGAGTAGACGTCCAAGACAACGCAGCAGTAGACCTTGCCCTCGCGGGTGGGGTGCTCGGTGATGTCGGTGACCCACAGCTCGTTGGGGGCGCCCCGGGTGAACTGGCGCTCGACCAGGTCCGCGGCGGTAGGGGTCTGATGAACGGGTCGGCGGCGCTTGTTGCCGGGCAGGCCTTTGATGCCGGCGCGGTGCATCAGCATGGCCACCGCTCCGTGTCCGACCGCGATACCGCGCCCCATGGTGAGTTCGGCGTGCACCCGCAGGCCGCCGTAAACGCCGTTGGATGCGGCGTGCACTTTGCGAATTTCGTCGGTCAACCAGGCGTGCCGGAGCGTCCGCGCCGAGGGCGGCCGGTCTCGCCAGGCGTAGAAACCCGACTCCGACACGTTCATGATCCGGCAGCAGACCTGGATGGGGAGCCCTTCGGCGGCCATTACCGCGATGGCCTCGAACCGCCTTTTGGGGGCACCGCCTCTCTCAACAGCTCTGCGGCGCGCCTGGTCACGGCCAGTTCGGTCTCCAGCTCAGCGATCTTGCGCCGGGCCGCGACCAGCTCAAGGTGATCGCAGGAGGTGATGCCGGGCTTCTGGCCGGTATCGATCAGCTCCTGCTCACGCCAGTTGTAGATCGTCTGGTCGCTGATCTGTAGATCGAAGGCCACCTGACGCACGGTCCGGCCAGCCTGTAACAGGTCAAGGACCTTACGACGGAACTCGGGGGGATATCTCCTTGCCATGCCGACCTCTTCTGAAGGGGGCGAAGGCATGTAAGTCAACCAAGGCGACTCCACGAAAGCCGGGGTACATCAGAGTCTCCATGAAACCCGGCGCGGTTCACGGTGTTGCCTCCGGCCGAGGCCAGCAGGATTATCGCCCTGCGGTACCGGACCGAGCTGGTGCTGCCCCGGCGCACGATCTGTTGCAGCTTCTGCCCTTCGGCGTCCATCAGTCGTCGTACCCTGACCGGTTCTGCCACCGCGCCTCCTCGCATCAGCTGGGCCTGTGAAGACATCCAACCGGCGCCAGCGGCTACACGCGAGACCGGCAAACGTTTCCGGTCATAGCACTAGCTCATCAAGATGTTAAAACGATCATCGCGGCGGTGGTGGATGGGGCCGGATTAGTCCACAATGTAATTAGGGCCATGGAGCTGCCACCTGAGGTCTCATCAGGTGTCATCTCTGAGGGGGTTGCCAATGTAGCAGCCGCATGCAGACGCGATGGACAAGTTCACTGCTGGGCATCGGGGGTCGAAAACTTCCTGATCGGCCAAGTGATGAGACAGCTCAATGGACGAACACAGATTGATAGTGTTCGTTCCGTTCTTGTCCGATACGTTGCCCAAAAGGGTGTTACTCGCTGCATGACGGGCTAATGCCCAGACGGGAAACCCTGTGGTGCGCGACAGGCCATCTTTAACACTCTACTGCAGAGGCGTGCTGCAGGACTCAGTGATCTAGGTGGCACGCTTCAGGCGCATTGCGGGCAGGCGCTTCGTCCGCCACTGCTAGTGCAGCATGCCAGCAGAGGTGGCTACTTACTTACCAGATCCATAACGAAATGCGGGGACTAAAGTCTCATACTTCAACAAAACGCACCATTGGCTGATGCCTAGGTGCCGCGATGTGGTGAGATATCTGAGTTGATGCCGTAGCATCCGCTCATGGTCCATGTGGTCCATGCCTGCTGGAGCGATGTGTGTGGAGGGAGGCGTTCTGATGGGCTGCGTTGTGCGGGTGGCCCTTCTCTGTCGATCTGCATCGGAGTACATGGCGTTGATCCACAGCTCGTCGGCTCGGAGACCGCTCCGCACCGGAGGGGCGTCTCTCTACAAGTCACAGCCTGCACTCTTTCACCGGGATTTGGTTGCCTGTGACTAACCGGTACACGATCTTCGACCTTCTAGAAGCTTCCGAACGTACCCGTTCCCTCGTAGATCCCCGAGTGGTCCGTACAGTTGCCGAGTTTGTCCGCATCGGCCTCATCTCCGGGATGCCAACCGAGGCAGTACTCGCTGCAGCGTGTCTCGGAGATCCGGTGTCAGCCGTTCGACGCCTTACCGATGTCGGCATGCTGCCCGATGAGTTGCCGACAGAGCTGCGCCAAGCCTTGTCAATACGCTTGTCTCTAGGGACAGCTGAGCTAAATACACGAGCGGTTCTTGCGGATCCCAGTCGAGTTGCGGTTTTCCTCGGTCTCCCGGAGGCCCGTAGCGACAAGGCCGAGTCTCTGCCCGCTGGTGCCGCTCCTGTATACGGGCTGTTTCCTCATCAGCGGCGCGCGATCTCGAAAGCACGGGCGTTGCTAGAGAAAGGCAGGACCCGTCTTCTGCTGCACATGCCGACAGGGTCTGGGAAGACGCGTACGACCATGAGCATGGTATGTGACTTTCTCCGAGAGCACGAGGGGCGACCGGTGCTCTGGCTCGCCTCCACGCGCGAGCTTCTTGACCAGGCGGCGCGGGAGTTCCACCGCGCCTGGAGTTCACTAGGTGATCGTGAAGTCCCCATCCTGGCTGCATGGAGCGGACAGGACTGGCGTAGCGAAGACTTGACAGACGGTCTCCTCGTGGCAAGCCTGCAGACGATCTATGCACGCCGGGCCGAGCCTGGGTTGCTCCGCGACCTTGGACGACGGATTGGGCTGATCGTCTTTGATGAAGCCCATCAAGCTATCGCTCCGACCTACCGGCAGGTTGTGCAACAACTGTCCGTGGCGGGGCAGCCAATCACTCCCATCGTGGGCCTAAGTGCCACGCCGGGACGCACATTTGTGGGTTCTCCTGCAGACGACGAACTCGCGGAGTTCTTCGAGCACACCAAGATCGAGCTCGAGGCTGCTTCGGATGGCGGTGCAGCTGGCCCGGTTGAGTACCTCATACAGGAGGGCTACCTTGCCGAACCCGAGTTCCGTCTACTAGGTGAGCTACCGGACGTGGACGAAGAGCCGTCCGTTGACAGCGATGATCCGGCCGAGTTAGGGATGAATGAGGGCGACTACCTTAAGGAAGTCACTGCGGCAACGCTGCAGTTGGTTAAGGAGTCGCATCGGCGGATCATCGTCTTTGCGGCTTCTGTCGAGTTGGCCCATGTTGTCGCGGCCACATTGAGAGCATCGGGCGTGTTGGCTGACGCTGTCGATGGCACTACAGCACCGGAGATTCGCGACACTTCGATCCGCATGTATAAGGGTGCAGCGCCCGTAGCTCGCGTGTTAGTCAACTACGGTGTACTGACCACAGGATTCGACGCTCCACAAACAAGTGCGGTCGTGATAGCTCGCCCCACACGCTCACTCGTGTTGTACAGCCAAATGGTCGGTCGTGGTATTCGCGGGCCAAAGGCCGGAGGAAACGCGAAGGCTGTAGTCGTCACCGTTGTCGACCCCTCGGTTCCAGCTTTCGGCTCTATCGCCGCTGCTTTCACGCACTGGGAGGACTTATGGTAGCGCCAGAAACCACGCAAAGGGAGGCACCTCTCCTTTCTGGTTCGCAGACCGTGAAGTCGATCCGGGACACCGGATACAAAGGAACTGATTATGCCTTGGCTGAACTGATCGACAACTCCTTTCAATGGGGCGATGCCAACACGGTGCTGTTGGTGATCGTGCAACGCAAGGTACAAGGCAAGCAGCGCGCGGCGAAGCGAGTCGACGAGATCTGGGTCATTGACGACGGCGGAGGCATGACGGACGAGGCGCTCAATCTCGCCTTATCTTTCGGTGGTTCCGGCAAGTACGATGACCGATCTGGCATTGGCCGTTTCGGTATGGGACTGCCACAGGCAAGCGTTTCGCAGTGTAAGCGAACGGACGTGTGGACCTGGCAGAAGTCGCAGCCGGAAAACGCATTGCACACGTATCTCGACCTACAAAAGGTCGAAGATTCGGCGAAAAAAGCAGCGCTGACGGTTCCTTGGCCGACCACCGTCGGGAGTCCGGATTATACCGAAATGCCTGACTGGGTTCGTGATGTCTTTAGAGAACATGCCGTTCCTGATACGTCCATGGGGCTGCCGGTCTATAGCGGTACCGCGATCCGGTGGACGAATCTAGATAAGCTGCGTTGGGTACGTGCCGATGCAATGTTCGCGCACACTGAGTACCTCCTGGGCCGGGTCTACCGCCACTTCCTGGCCTCCGATGCGCGTCGGCGTAGCATCAAGGTTGCCCTCATGGAGGGGGACACCCTGGTCGGGCCCGACGTGTTCCAGGATGTTAGGCCCAACGATCCGTTGTACCTGCAGCCGGCGTCGGAGACCACGCTGGAGTACTGGGAAGCGGCTGCCGAAGATGATAAAGCCCCCCCGGTTCGCATCACCGACGAGCCGCCTTTCGCTGAGCACTACGGATCCCGCGATTTTGTGATTCAGAGGCCAGACGGTCAAGGCGCCTCGACAGTCCACGCTCGCCTTTCACTGGCGAGGCCTGAAGCAAGGCCTGGGCGCAACCCTGGTAAGGATACTCACCAAGGACGCCACGCCCGCGACAACTCGGGTATTTCTGTCATGCGGGCTGACCGCGAGCTGGTTCTGGAGAAGACGTTGGCGCAGGAGGCCACGGACCGCTGGTGGGGTGTCGAGGTCGCATTCGATCCGTGTCTCGACGAGGTTTTCGGGGTCACCAATAACAAACAGGATGCCCCTTACCTCGGGCAAGCACTACGTCTGGCGCGCGAGCACCATCTGCCCAAGGACGAGGCGATCGAGGAAGGGCTGTTTGACGAGGAGCATCCCATCGCGGAGCTGTACGACATGGCGTATCAGCTCGTCGCTCTCGTTAACCAGATGAAGCAGGAAGGCAAGAGCGAGAAGCAGGCTGCCTCGCGCGCTCGAGGTACGCAGCCAGATGTCACAAATGTGGCCTCCAACGTCAAGCAAAACCGCTCGACCGTCACTCCCACGCCTGGCGAAGCTGACTTCGCTGACACTAAACCGGATCCTAGCCAGGCGGTCGAAACGATCCAGCAGGCGTTGGAAGAGCAGAATGTACCGGCAGAGATCCGCAAGCTGATCATTGCCAACTATCAACGCGGAGTCACGGTCCAGGTGATTGAGCGCCCTATGAAGCAAGCAGCAGCCTTCTTCTGGCCTGATGAGGCTCTCAACCTTGAGATCTTGTGTCTCAATAATGCTCATCCGGCCTATGAGAGCCTAATCAGGCCACTCCGCGTCTCGAGCGAGGAGCTCGAGACGATGACTGAAGATGAAGCGAAGGGCATGCTCGTGCAGAGCGCAGATGCCATGACATGGCTTCTGCTGGCATGGTCTCGCTACGAGAATGAGCACCGGAAGAGCCCGCTTAGCCGGAACATCCAGGAGATTCGCGATGGCTGGGGTCGCCGTCTTGCGGAGTACGTTGAGGACCAGGCCTTCAAGGCAGCCCTACAATTTGACGGAGAGGATGAGACCCAGGACGGGGAGGGCGGAGCGTGATCCAGTCGGGGTTCGACCCACAACGCTGCGGTGAACGGCTCCTAGCCCTGACCAAGGATGCGGACGTCCTTACAGTGGTCGCGCCGTTCATTACGGTCTCAGGCATTAAGCCCTTACTATCAACACTTCCTAGCGAGTGCTCGCTAGAAGTGATCACGCGATGGCGACCAGACGAGGTGGCGGCGGGAGTCAGCGACCCACGCGTTTTTGATCTAGTTGGTGAATTTGGTGGAACTGTGGCGCTTCATCCCGTCGTGCATGCGAAGGCGTACATTACGAGTACTCGAGCCTTGGTTGGTTCCGCGAACGTTACTTCTAACGGCCTGGGATGGGGCCATCCTGGCGCGGTTGAGATCCTGGTTGAGAGCGCAGCAGATGATCCCGCTCTCGTGTCATTATTAGGCGTGCTAAGAGGGACGTCCGCGGTCGCCACAGAAGCCGATCGCGACGCGGTCCTCATCGCTGCAGCAACGCTGCCGCCTGCGGTGCTCCGGGCGCCTATCGAGGCAACATACCGCAGTGACTGGTTGCCCACCTATCGACCTCCCGAAGTCCTCTGGAAGGTATACGCTGGGCAGCGCGAAGAAAGCGTGGCAAACCTCGTACGCCCAGAACTGGCAGCTTTGGGCGTACCAGTCGGACTTTCGACCGAGAAAGACTTTATTACATACGTGGGAGCCATCCTTCGGCAAGGGTTCACTGGGCGAGTCGCACGCGAATGTAGCAACCTGACTACTATCAAGGCGGTGAACCGGCTCGTTGAGCTTTGCGGTGAAATGGGTCATGCGGTCGATGATCCTGCCGATTTATGGGAGACCCTAACTGCCTGGATCGCTCATTTCCTTCCCAACTATCAGCGCATCATGGGTGGCACTCGCCTAGTTGGTTGAGTCGACATGCAACCAGTCTTCCGCTGTTTAGGTTCACGCGCTTTCTTGTGCTGAGAAGAAAACGGCGATGCATTGACTTTAGTATCGAACTTCGAGATGCGTCCAGTAGCTCAAGAATGGCATGCAGCAGACCAGCTGCTCCCGGCGTACTCGGTTTAGATGACGAGGGATGGCAGTGTCCGAATGTCACCCCTCTCTTCTAACTGACCTCCGAACCTTTTAGCCCTCGTATGCCGAAAGCAATAGCGCTGTGCCCTTGTAATGTGGTCTAGAGGTGTTCTTGGTCACATTAGGATCCGGGTACATATGTAACAGCTCGGCTGTACACTCCCTCGCCCCGGCCAGCTGAAGCGCAGGGTGCGTCGTGGTACAGGAGTGTCGAGAGGTGGTCGTGGGTGAGCGACCACTTCTGGGCTAAAGATCCCCTTTGTTATCCGCGAGGCTACCCCTGATGTCAGAGGGGTTCGCTAGGATCGCAGGGCACTCCTGGTGGGACGAGAGTGACCCACACTGGAACCCGCCAGGAGTAGCTAGAGGAGGCGCAGCGGCATATGGAGCGACACATGCCGATTGATCCTGATCGCGTGGAAGGGGTGTACCTTGACTACAACGCCACTGCGCCTCTGCGTCATGAGGCACTTGAAGCCATGTTGGACGGCCTGCGCAGCGTCGGCAACGCCTCCAGCGTCCATGCGGCCGGCCGTCATGCGGCCTCGCGTGTCGAGCTAGCGCGTCAACGGCTTGCCCGCTTGCTCGGCTGCGCGCCCGGCGAACTCATCTTCACCTCCGGAGCTACCGAAGCGAACAACCTGGCACTCCGCGCGGGTTACTCGAGCGGCGGGATCCTTGTGACCACTGCCGTTGAACATCCGGCGATTCTTGAGGCGGCGCGTGCTATCACCGCGGACGGTTCCGGCACGCTGGTTGAGCTGCCTGTGAACCGAGACGGCGCGGTCGAGCTGGCTCCTCTGGAAGCGGCGTGCCGTCAGGGCAGGGTGGCGATCGTCTCGGCGATGCTGGCCAACAACGAGACCGGGGTCCTGACCCACCTGGAGCCCATTGTCAAACTGGCGCACGAGGCAGGGGCGCTGGTCCACACCGATGCCACACAGTATGTCGGTCGGCTCCCAATGGATCTGAACGAACTTGATGTCGACCTGGTGTCGTTATCGGCTCACAAATTCGGAGGCCCGCAGGGCGTCGGCGCACTCTTTGTTCGTCGCGGAGCATCCGTGCCTCACCGTCCTCTCTTGATCGGAGGTGGTCAGGAGAGGGGCTGGCGCGCAGGAACGCTAAACGTGCCGGGTATCGCAGGACTGGGCGCTGCTGCCGAAGCAGCACGGATTCACCTGCACAATGAATCCACCCGTGTCACCGCTCTACGTGACATGCTCGAGGAGGGATTGACTTCTCGGCTGTCCAACTGCTATTTCAATGGCGTTCGCTCTCCACGGCTGCCTGGCGTCACGAGTGTCACCGTTCCCGGGCTGCCAGCGGATGCGCTTCTGGCCGCAATGCCGGAGATCGCTGCCTCGGATGGCAGTGCCTGCGCCTCGGGTGCCCCTACCCCAAGCCATGTGTTGCTAGCGATGGGGCTTAGTCGAACGGACGCTGATTCCACGCTGCGTTTCTCCTTGGGATACGCCACCACCGAGCACGACGTCAAACAGACCATAGAAGCCACCGTCCGGGCTGTCGGAGAGGTTCGAACGGCCATGACGGCCACTTCAGCGCCGTAATCGTCGGCCTTGAAGCATAACTTATCCCCTCCATTACACAACGAAAGGTTCCAGCACATGTCCGACAGCCGGCTGGCAGAAGCGACAGAGCCAAGATTCGCACGGCACGAGACCTTCGCTCCTCGCTACGGCTGGCTTTACAAAGCCCACACTGAGATTGTTCGGGACGGCAAGGGCGGTAGCGATATATTCCACCGTGAGAACGCGCCTGTGCTGCTGGGGGTTGGCCGCAACATGGTGAATGCCATCCGATTCTGGTCGCAGGCATTTAAACTCACCCGAGAACACCCACACTCCGACCCTTCAAATCGGGCCTACATCGCCTCCCCGACCTGGAGAGCGGAGTGGCTGTTTGGTAAGAACGGTGCGGATCCCTATTTGGAAGACACGGGGAGTCTGTGGCTATTGCATTGGTGGCTGTTGTCCAGTGATCCGAGGGAACAAGAGGCAAAGTGCATGGTGCCCAGCTGGTACATCATGTTCCACTTGGCCCCCTTCTCCAAGGTCACGACGGCGGAGATGATCTCGTTGATCACCCGACACGTGAACGAGAGTTATGCCGAGACCGCGATGCCAGCCGCCGAGTCAATCAAGCGGGACGTAGACTGCCTCATAAAGATGTACGCCCTCGACTTGGAGCCCAACCTGCAATCGCAGGGAAGCTTTGAAGACCAGCTAATGAGCCCGTTCCGGGAACTCGGCTTGCTGGAAGGCCAAGGGAAGGGCAAGAACCGGGTCTGGCGATTCACCACCCGATCGCGGGTCAACCTCCCCGCGGCGGTACTGCTCTACGCATGCCTCGACTATGCATCCCATGTCGCCGGAGGCAATTCTATCTCGCTTGCCCGGCTCGCCAACGAGCCGGGCGCTCCCGGGCGTGCCTTCCGCATGAGAGAACCCGAGCTCATCAAGGTCATCGAACCGTTGGTCGCGGATCAGGGCGCCGTGCAGATCACCGACTCGCTAGGCCAGCGGAGCCTATCCTTTGCGGCTAATCCTCAGGAACTGGCCTGGGAGATCCTCGACCGTCACTATGGTTACGTTAGCCGCCAGGACGGATTTCTCAATGCAGACGAGTGGAAACAGCGCTACCTCGGTCTGAAGCACGCTGGCAAGGGCCGCAAACGCGAGCAGCTATCTGAGCAGCCCGAAGCCTTGGAATTGATCGAGGAGCAGGTGTGACTACGGCTATCAATCCCCTTCTTGGTACTCACGAGGACCGAACCGCCGCTGAGCTTCCCGCAGGTATTACTCTGGTTGGCTCTGAACTACGTTCCACCAACCTTGAGCGTGATGTCCGCGAACCCCACTTGAACTCTCCCTACGTGGGAACAAGAGCGCTGGACGTTCTCGATCGTGTGGCCAACGCGATCGCCGACCTCAAGAGGACACGAGCCTGGTCGTTCACTGGCCCCTATGGTTCAGGTAAGTCGACGCTGTCGAATCTACTTGACGCCTTCCTGGGACATGAAACCGCTCGACAGGTCGAGGCTCGGCAAGCCGTGGAGGCCACAAGCCCAGGCTTAGCGGCGCGGTTGGAACAGGTACGTAATGACATTGCCCCAGAGGGTTTCCTGGGAGCGGTGGCGACCGCGCGCCGCGAGCCGCTGGCCGCTACCGTGCATCGCGCACTGGCAACCGCGGCGGAACGCAAGTGGGGAAAGCGACCGCCGAAGGCCGTCGCGCAGGCCCTACGGACGTGTGCGGAGCGCGAGGTCCCGACGACCGAAAATCTCCTCGATGCGCTCACTGCACTGTGCGACACCGGCCATCCGGTTCTGCTGATCCTCGATGAGTTTGGCAAGTCGCTGGAATATCTCGCCGCTTCCGGCGACTCGGGTAGTGCCGAGAACGACGTGTTCCTGTTGCAGATGCTCGCCGAGAAGGGAGCTGGACGTTCAGGACTGCGGTTGTTCATTTTCACCCTGCAGCACCTGGCGTTCAGTGACTACGCAGCACGATCCAGCCTGATTCAAACCAAGGAGTGGGCCAAGGTCCAAGGCCGCTTCGGGGACATCACCTTCACGCCAAATTTGGGTGATTCTGTCCATCTTCTTCAAAGACGCCTTGACCAGTCCGCCGTCACTGAAGTCGGCCAGCAGCTAATTCGTAGCCAGGCGCAAGCTGCTGCACAAGCCTGGCTTGAACACGGGCTGGATTCCGTAGTGCATATCTCCCCGGAGATGCTCACCGATCTCTACCCCTTGCACCCCCTTACGGCTGTAGCAGCACCGCTTCTTGCCTTCCAGATTGGTCAGCATGACCGCAGCCTGGTCGGGTTCCTCACCAACGACGAGCCGAATACGGTCCGTCGTACCATCGATGAGGCATCGACCGACGAACCCGAGCGAGCCTCGACCATACGGCTGCCCCAGCTGTACGATTATTTCTTCGCCTCCGGCCGCACCACCATTCTGGCCTCGGCCAATGCCAGCCGCTGGTTGGAGGTCGACAACCGTCTCAACGAGGCGCACGGACTTCCCTCCAAAGACCGGGATATCCTTAAGACGATCGGCATCTTAAATCTCATCGATGTCGACGGCGTTCTGCGCGCTACCCCAGCGATGATCCAGTTCGCCATGCATGATCCGACAACCGCCGCAGATCCAGAGCGATTCAACATGCTGCAAGGGCGGCTGCAGCATCTCGTCGAAACAGGGTTTCTCACCCACCGGACCTACAGCAATGAGTACCGGGTCTGGCAGGGCACCAACATTGACATCGACGCTCGCGTCAAGGAAATAGCTGTCCACGTCGCACCTAGTCACGTAGTCGATCACCTCGGTGAGCACCTAGGAACGGTTTTACCCAGGGAGGTGGTCGCCGGAGCGCACATGCAGCGCACCGGCATGCTGAGATACTTCCGCACCGCCATCAGCCTCCAGGCCGACAAACTCGACGGTCCCGATGTCGTGAGCGACGCCGCCGATGGCATGATCATCTTCCATCTCGGGGAGCCAGGCACGCGCCCGCTGGTCAACTCCCCACTACCCGTAATTATTGGGACTACTAGAGACCCTGCGGCCATTCTTGAGGCAGGAATTACCCTCAGAGCCCTCGAAGATCTCCGGCATCAGGACGACATTGACCTCGTGGCTGGACGCGAGATCGAAGAACGCATAGCCGAGATTTCTCAAGAGCTCGGTGCCAGACTGGACGAGGCATTCAACCCGCAGCGAGACGAGTCCACCTGGTACCTGTGGAGGAGTGGACAAGAGACCCGCACTGAGCAGCGCGAGACCATCGAGGCCCGCAGCTACGGTGCATTGGTGTCGGCCGCCTGTGATCGTGTGTATCCGCAGACACCGCACATCCGCAATGAGATGGCAGGCCGCCACGAACTGACCAGCAACGGTGCCCGCGCACGACGTGTTCTCCTATCTGACCTGGTGACTAACACAGGTCTGCCGGTGCTGGGATATGACACCACCAAGTATTCGCAGGAACGGGCGATGTACCACGGCGTCGTGGAATACCTCGGCCTTCACCGTGCTGCCAAAGAAGTTGACCAGGCCATTCAGGCTCAAACCATTGCCACACACGGTGTCTCCCGACCGGACCAGAAGAAGCATCCAGAGGTCATTCCTTCCTGGGAGGTGCTTGAGCGGGGACTGACCAATGCCGCTCAGCCCACCGCGATCGTCGAGATCTACCAACAACTCATGGCACCCCCCTTCGGCGTTAAGGCCGGCGTCGTGCCGATTCTGATGGTCGCCGCACTGATCCTTCGGAGCACGGACGTGGCGCTCTTCGAGGAGGGGAACTATTGTCCGCGGCTCACCCCAGAGATTATCGAGCGCCTGCTTGCCGACACGGGGCCTGACCGCTTCACTGTCAAAGCTGTGCCCATCGGGGAAGGGCAGCGCAGCTTGGTTGTTGACCGCCTTGCCGCAGCCCTCAGCGTGGACGTTCCACGTTCCCGAACGGCCCGCAACCCCAAACTGTTGGCAGTGACTCGGGCGATGCTTGAGCAGGTCATGGTGCTTACCCCCTACGCGCTCCACACCAAGCGTCTCAGCCCGGAAGCGCTCAAGGTTCGACAAGTCCTCTCCGCGGCAACCGATCCGGACGAACTGATCTTCACTGGCCTGCCACAAGCACTTGGGCTCAATGCCATCCCGGCCAACGCCACGAAAGACGAGCAGGCCGCCGAGTCGTATGTCTCTCGTCTAGCTAGTGCCCTAGGCGCTATCTCAGGGGCAAGCACAGCACTGCGGCAAGACGTAGTGGTCGCGATAGGCGAGGCCTTCGGTATCGCCGGTGACCTCAAGCAAGTACGCACAGGCCTAGCAGAGGCGCTTAGCGGCTTCGCCAACGCCTCACTCGAAGTTGATCTGCAGGGATTTGTCTCCCGCGTCCTTAACACCAGCCTGCCAGACGAGGACTGGCTTGACCCGATCATCATTCGCCTCACCAATAAGGCGCTCGGTGACTGGACAGATCAGGATATCGACAACTTCCCCCCGCTTGTGAAGGAGATGGGTCGCCGACTCGACCGCGTCGGTCACCTCTACCAGGTGCAGGAGACACCTGTACTTCAGACACAGGCGCCCGAACCCAAGCAGATCGACACCCACCTACTGACGCTCACCACACCCCAAGGGACAGAAGTACGCACGCTCATCCATGTGCCAAAGCAAGTCAGGAATACCGCCGAGACCCTCGTTGTCGGTGTCATAAGGCAGGCTGAGCAACAGCTAGGACCCGGCGGTGCGCGCATCTTGCTCGCCGCCCTAGCCGAGCGTCTCACCGCGACGGACTCTGATCAAAACCTCCAAGGGGAGGAGAAGTTGTGACCAAGACCAACGGCTCTGGCGGAGAGACTCGCCATGTCCTGGGCATTTCCGGAGGGAAGGACTCCTCGGCTCTGGCCATCCACATGCGCGACAAGGTCCCGCAGATGGAGTATTTCTTCTGTGATACCGGTGCGGAGCTGCCTGAGACTTACGAGTATTTAAATCGCCTCGAAGCTGCGCTCGGCAAGCCGATCGAACGGCTCAACTCCACTCGCGACTTCGATCACTGGCTCGAGGTCTACCAGGGAACCCTGCCGAGCCCTCAGATGCGCTGGTGTACCAAGAACCTCAAGATCAAGCCGCTGGAGGCTTGGGTTGGCGATGACAATGTCATCTCCTATGTGGCTATCCGAGCCGATGAGAACCGCCTCGGCTACGTCAGCACCAAGCCCAACATCACCGCAGTCTTCCCCTTCCGAGAAGATGGGATCGACCGGGCCGGTGTTGACCGCATCCTCGACGAAGCAGGCATTGGCCTGCCGGCCTACTACGAATGGCGCACCCGCTCGGGCTGCTACTTCTGCTTCTTCCAGCGAAAGCACGAATGGGTGGGGCTCAAGGATCGCCACCCTGAGCTTTTCGATAAGGCCGTCGCCTATGAAGAGAAGGTTAATTATCAGCAAACGGCGATGAAGGGACGCAAATACACCTGGTCTCAGGGCGAGTCGCTCGATGAACTGCTTGCTCGACGACAAGAGATAGAGGCGAAGCACCACGACGCGATGGAACGCGCTGCCCGACGCGTCAAGCCGAACCGTCCCCTTCTCGAGATACTGTCTGATGCGCACGACGAGGACGACGATCAGGTTGGATGCGCCGTTTGCCATCTTTGATGCGCTGTGAGCTTTGATCCCCTCCCTAAACGGCAAAGGTGGCTGGGAAGGGATGGAAGTACCACATCAGCCTATAGGCTGGCTTCTAATTCGGCCCGCCCGTGCCCTGCATTGCTCTACAGCACCTTTGTGCCCCTCACCCGGAATGGCGACGGAACGGAAGTCGCTCTCGACGCTCCAGTTATGGACATCGGATGATTACGTAGCGTGATGAAGAGTGCCGCCAGATTGCACTACCTCGTCGAGCGATGAGTCGGCACGGTCCGGTGACAGTCAGGGCCCGTCACCGGCGCAACTCTAGGCACCAAAAATGCTCCATAAGGCCAGGAGTGGCAGCGACCGACAGGCAATCGCCGAGGACCACCCGGATATCAACGTGAGCGCACCCCATGACGAACACAAACTGTCGATCTACTCTGAACTAGACGTCACAGTAGGCGGCAGGCCTTCTCCGACGGCACGGCCTGCGACTGCCAGTCCTCGACACGGACGGAGGCTTGATCAGGTGGCGGGTGGTCGTAGCGAGTGGGAGCGGCAGCAGGCAGCTCATCGCCGTGAAGCCGAACGGCGGGCGCGCGAGGCGGCGAGGATCGCCAAGGAGCAGGAGCGCGAACGCCATCGCAGACGCCTGGAGCAACAGCAGGCCAAGGCAGATCGGAAAAGCGCCGAGATGGCTCAACGCATCGAAGAACTCGACCGGGTTCTGCTCGTGGCACTTCCGATACGCCCCTTGTCCTTCGATCAACTGCAGGTCAGCAGCTCAGTGCGCCTCTTCGAGCCTCCGGGCCACCTAACCGCCGCCGAGCCGGCTCCCGACTGGGCTGCTTACGAACCGGCTCCACCATCCAGCTTCGAGAAGTTTTTCGGCGGTAATGCCCGCTATCAGCGAGAACTGGCCGATGCCCGCGGACGCTTCGACAGCGCCATGGCCGCCTACCAGAAGCACGAAGAGCAGCGGCTACGCGATCTCGATGCGGCACGTACGGCTCATGATCGCCAGGCCGTCGCCGACTCGAAGAGAGTCGCAGAAGCCAACGCCCACCTGAACCGGATGCGTGCTGACTTCGAGGTAGGCCGGCCAGAAGCTGTGGAGTGGTTCACCACGAGAGTCTTGGAACGATCGGCGTATCCCAAGGGCTTCCCCAAGCTCTTCCAGGTTGCATACCGCCCGGAGAATCGTGACCTCGTCGTCGAGTTCGAGCTTCCACCGCAAAGCGTGATCCCGGACGTCCGCGCGTACAAGTACGTAAAGACCAGGGACGCCATCGACCCGGTGCCGCGAGCACAGATAGAGATCAGGCAGCGGTACGCCAAGCTTCTGGCCTGCGTGGCACTCCGCACGCTCCACGAACTCTTCGCATCCACACCGGGCGATCTCGTCGAAGCGGTGGTGTTCAACGGCCGCGTCAACACCGTCGACCAGGCGACCGGCAAAAAGGTACGCCCACATCTGCTGAGTGTAGAGGCCGAACGGAGCGAGTTCGAGGATCTCGTGCTGGCCGAGGTGAACCCGGCGGCATGCCTGAAGCGACTCAACGCCCTCGTCTCGCCGAATCCGTACGATCTTGAAGCCGTCGAACCGTTCATCACCTTCGATCTCAAACGGTTCCGGTTCTCCGAAGACATGGACGTCGTGTCTGGGCTGGACTCACGCCGTAACCTGCTCAAGCTCTCACCCACCGAGTTTGAGCACTTGGTACGGGAGTTGTTCGTGGCGATGGGAGCCGAAGCCTGGACCACTATTCCATCGAAGGACGGCGGCGTGGATGCCGTAGCGACGAGCGACAATCTGTTCTTCGGCGGCGTCTGCCTCATCCAGGCGAAACGATGGGCGGGGCTCGTCGGCCTGGAAGCGGTCCACGCGCTCACGGGCGTGATGGCCGACCACAACGCGACCACGGGCGTATTAGTCACCACGTCGTGGTTCGGACGAGCCAGCGAACAGTTCGCCCAGCGCAACAGGATCACGTTGATCAACGGCGCCGAGCTTAAACACCTCATCAAGAAGTATCTGAACATCGATGTCATCCCGGGTACCACACCGCCGCGCAACGCTAGGGCATCCGACAACCGGCAAACTGGCCGGTCTGGCCCAGCTGCTTAGCCTGCTGAACCTGGCTGCACGAGGCTCGCCTCAGGAGCGGTTGTGGATATTCCGCGTCTTCGAGCAAGGCATTCACGCAGGTCAGCTCCTAATTACCCGATTGCAAGGGTGGGAAATAGGTTAGCCAGCTATCTAACTAGGTATGCATTGTATTGATGGAGTGACTGTCGGTAGGTCGTGGTTTAGTTTGGAAGTGACTTCAAACGAGACCTTGTCGTACGCCTCGGTTAGCATCACCCCGCGTCCGTCGCGAGTCATCATCGTGGTCGACGGTGGTAAGCATTGGAGCTACTGGGTGCGCCGTGCGCTCTACCGTGCGGACAAGGTCTGGGGCGGTGCTGGCTTCGCGCTTGTCCCACACCAGGGCGGGCGGGTAGACCCGCTGCTTCTACGGGCGTGCGAGGCATACGACCCCGACTTCGTCGTGACGTACAGCCCAACGGTCGCGGATATCGAGCACTTCTATCCCGGTTTTATCACTTTCAGTGAAGAGGGTGGCCAGCCTCTCGAAGAAACCGGCCGTGAGCAATTGCTTGCCATGGTGCGTGCCGACGATGTGCCGAGCGCGGAGGACGAGGTGGCCCGGAAGCAGGTCGTTGCTGCGTGTTCATCCTACCGATCCCGGTTTTCAGGTGATGAGTGGCATGAGCACGTCATGTCACTGCACGAGGAGTCAAATGGTCATTTCGCAAGCGTCCTCGACATGCCGAGTACATGGCAGGCATCTGTCCTCGCCTGCCCGACAGACTGGGGTGGCGTACTCGGTGCCGCAGTGGCCTCCTATGCTGGGGTTGCCGCTCCGCCATCGCGCGACGCGGAGGAGCCTGAGCTTGATGACGATGTCCGGAAAAAGGTGACATCCTGGCTTTTGGGCCAGCCGGACGGCTTAGTACCCAACGAGCTGGTGTGGCATCCGGGCCCGGCTTTCGGAGTGGACAGACGGACAACGCCGACCGCGCATGAGCGCACCAAGGCACATCTGGTCGAGATCGTCGCCGGCCTCGATTTCCAGCGCACAGGGCTCTTGGTGGTGGGCGACAGCGCGGAGGATTTCGCGCTGTCACGCCTTTGGCAACTGACCTATGGTAACGCTTACTGGCTGCCGTCCGTGCTAGGCATGAACGAGGACTCCATGCCGTGGCCCATCGGGTATGGCGTGACCAGGATCGCGCAGAACCTCGCCCAGCGCGCCAATCGCCTCGTGATCACGTCGATGTCGCGATCAAAGAATGATCTTGAGCTATGGCGTGAACGCCTTCTGGCGGCTTATCCGACAAGAATTCCAGGGAACGAAGATGCCGCCATCCCGGTCATCCTGGGCCCGGAGTTGCCGTGGCGTCAGGGGGCGACAGTGGGCTTAGCCGTGCAGGATCAGTGGGACAGCCAGATCACCGTGCCGATATCCGTAGCGGAGGACGGCACGAGCCGCATGGCCGCTCCATTGCCGGCACCGGTGCTCATCAACAGCGAGCTAGCCGCGCACGCGGATTTGGAATGGCAGGTCGACGTTCATTGGCAGCCAAACCACGCCGTGCGCCGACGCGGGCTGGACAGCCGGGAGCTCTTCGCAGGGCAACTGCCGTTCATGCTGACATGGGCACGCAGCAGTCGCCATGGCGTGACATATGGGTCACGACGGTATGATCTCGTCCTGGCAGGGACTCGCTCGGAGAACACCCTCGCACGGGTGGCACTCCAACACCTCAGCCTCGCCGCCTGGGTCCGAGCAAAAGCGGCCGAGCACAATCTCTCCACCTTGCCCAGCGACGCCGGACGGCGCACCTCCCTACTAGCTGGCATGCTCGGCGGGCGTCAGCGGGCCTTTCCCCTTGAGTGTGGACACCGATTTCAGGCGGCAGCCTTCAGGCTATCTGCCGTCTTCTCGTAGTCGATCGGGCTCAGCTGGCCGAGGCGGGAGTGCCGCCTGACCGTGTTGTACCGGGTGATCCAGCCGAACACCGCCAGACGGGCGGTCTGAGGGTCGGGCCAGCGGTGCGCGCCCTGAAGCGTTTCGCGTTTGAGGGTGGCATTGAAGGACTCGGCAGCCGCGTTGTCGGCGCTGGTGCCGACCGCTCCGCGGGAGCGGGTGACGTTGAGCCTGTGACACGCTCGCGCGAACTCCCCTGAGCAGTACTGCTTAGGTTCAAGGGGTCGTCGCAACACTGCTGCTCAGCAGCGAGTTTAGATGATTGTTGAAGGCCTCGGCAGGGGTTCTCCAGCCGAGGCTCTTGCGGGGGCGGGCGTTGAGCGCCGCTGCGACAGCAGCGATGTCGTCGGCGCTCCAGCGGGACAAGTCGGTACCCTTCGGGAAGTACTGGCGCAGTAGGCCGTTCGTGTTCTCGTTCGTAGCGCGCTGCCAAGGGCTGTGAGGGTCGGCGAAGAAGACCGGGACGCCCGTCTCGATCGTGAACTGAGCATGTGCTGACAACTCCTTGCCTCGGTCCCAGGTCAGTGACCGCCGCAATTGCTCGGGCAGGGCGCCGATGGCGGCGGCGAGGGCGGTCTTCATCGTCTCGGCGCCATACCCGGCCAGCGGCGGCCCGTTCTTGGTCCGCGGGATGATGCCGTATCCTTCTTGGCGAGGTAGGTGGACCAGCATCGTGAAGCGGGTCGTGCGCTCAACCAACGTGCCGATCGCCGACCGCTCCAACCCGATGACCAGGTCACCCTCCCAGTGTCCTGGCACAGCGCGGTCATCAACCTCGGCCGGCCGCTTGCTGATCATCACCTCGGGTGTGACATGTGCCCACGCCTTGCGCTTGGAGCGGGCTCGGGGAGCCCGCAGCGCACGACCGGTGCGCAGGCAGGCGACCAGCTCGCGCTTGAGCGCGCCCCGGGACTCGACGTAGAGGGCCTGGTAGATCGCCTCGTGGCTGATCCTCATGGACTCATCATCAGGGAAGTCGGCCTTCAACCGGTTGGCTATCTGCTCCGGGCTCCAGGCTGTCACCCATCGGCGGTCTCCTCGGTGCGGCTTGTTTCGCCCTTTCCACGGCCCGGCCTCTGGCCCGAGTACCGTCCCGTCCGGCCCGTGGATCTGACCGGACAGCCGTTCCTGCACGTAGTGGCGCAGCCGATCATTGGTGGCCAGCTTCGCCGCCTTTGGACGCTGAGCCACCAGATCGGCCTTCCACTGCGCGACAGACGCGCGGTAGTCCAGCCGGCCGCCACGGGTCGCGGCGTTACGCCGTAGCTCCCGGGAGATCGTCGACGGCTGGCGGCCGAGCCGCCGGGCTATCTCCCGAACCCCGACATCCTGCGCCTTCCAAATCGCGATCTCCTCGCGCTCCTGGAAACACAGGTAGCGGCCGAAGAGCGGCGCAAGATCCATCGGTGGCATGCCGCCACCATGCCGGAACCACCGACCACCCACAGCCTGCGACACCCCGACCGCAGCAGCCGCCTCCTCAGCAAGAAGCCCCTTCGCGATCTTTCGCCAGAACGCCCGCTCGATCTCCCGCCGATGCGCTGGAGCGCCCGGCGACTTCATCGGTGACCGCCCCGTCAACGCCTGCATCCATCCAGATGGCCGACCCATCAACACCTACCAAATCGAGGTGTTGCGACGACCGGTTGAATCCGCCCTGCCCGCCGTTGTCGCTGTGAAAAACCGCGCCCTCCAGGCGGCCGCCCCTGGTGTGCGCGGCGGCCTGGAGCGCGTCGACGACGAGCTCGGCGCGCATGTGATCGGCGATCGACCAGCCCACCAGGCGACGCGAGCACAGATCCAGCACCGTGGCCAGGTAGAGGAACCGGCCCTCGCCGGCGGGCAGATAGGTGATGTCACCCACGTAGCGGCTGTTGGGCCGCTCGGCGGTAAAGTCACGCTGGATCAGATCCGCCACCGGCGCCGCGTCCGACTCACCGACCGTGGTGCGAACCTTTTTGCGCAACCGCAGCCCGACGATGCCGTGCTCACGCATCACCCGCTCCACCCGCTTGTGGTTGACCCTCATCCCGGCCGCGCGCAACTCGGCCGTCATCCGGGGCGAGCCGTAGGTGCCCTCATGCTCGCCGTGGATCCGTCGCATCCGCTCGGCCAGCTGCTCATCAGCCCGGCGGCGAGCCAGCCGCGCCCCCGAACCCTTCAGCCACCGGTAAAAGCCCGAGCGTGACACCTGCAGCACCCGGCACAACCGCTTCACCCCGTAGAGCGCCTTGTGATCGTCAACGAACTGAAAGCGGCTCACCAGTTCGTCTCGCCCGCGAAAAGCTTGGCCGCCTTACGCAGAATGTCCCGCTCTTGCTCCAGCTCCCGAATCCGAGCCTTGAGCTGCCTGTTCTCCTTCTCCAGCACGTCGTCCGAGGGTACGCGCCCACCCTGACCGGCCCTCGCCCCGCCGGCTGCGCCTTGCCCGCCCTCACCCCGAACCTGCGCGGCCCGCACCCACAGCCGCAGCGTCTCGCGGCTGACCCCCAGATCCTGTGCGATCGACGTGATCGTCCGATCCGGCCTCGACAACACCAGAGCCACCGCGTCGGCCTTGAACTCGGGCGGGTAGTTCTTCATCACCATCAGTGACATCTCTTCCCCTGGACCTCAAGATCCAGTCTCCAAGGTGTCCACATACAAGGGGGAACGCCCCTATGTGCGGCTTGTCCGATCCTTCGAGGAAGTGGCGGATCCGCAGCCGCATTGAGCGATCCATCGACAGTGAGCAAACCGCGTCCCGCGGCACCCAACGCACTTCCCGGGATTCGTCGCTTGGCGTCGGCTCCCCGTCGACGACTCGGCCGGTGAGCACGATGGAGAACTCCTGTCGGGCCTCGCCGTTGCTGGTGTAGAGAATCACGTGTTTGGGGTCGGTGTACGTTCCGACAAGGCCGGTGATCTCGCACCCGATCCCCGTCTCCTCCAACGTCTCGCGGATTGCGGCCTCGGGCAGGGACTCGCCAAGATCGATCGCGCCGCCGGGCAGGGCCCAGTTGCCGTTGTCGCTACGAAGGATCATCAGGATCTCACCCGCCTCGTTGGTGACTACGACGTTCACTGACGGAACCAGGCTGTTGGGCGTGGGGGCGGCGGGGTCGTCGTGGAAGTCGATCCGGCGGGCCATGGGCCAGGACTCTACTGGCGTTCCTGCGGTCCCTCAGCCTCTCCGGAAAGTCACTCGCCGACGGTGCGCAAGATGTCCATCGCGTGCATCACATCGGTGACTACATGGTCTGGCGGGCGCTCATCACCGGTCCAGGCTCCGCGACCGATCCAGACCGTACACAGGCCGGCCGAGTGCCCCCCGCCGACATCTGCGACGGGGTGGTCTCCGACCATCCACCCTCCCTCGGTGAGGTCTGTGCCGCACCGCTTGGCAGCGATCTCGAACAGGCCCTTGTCGGGTTTGCGGATGCCCTCGATGCCCGAGAGTGCGTAGCCGTCGACGGCATCGCCCAAGCCCGTTTGCTGAATCTTGCCGAGTTGGTTGTCCGCCGTGCCGTTGGTGACGATCCCCACCCGCCATCCGAGCGCGCGTAGCTCTGCCAGCGCGGCCATGACCTCGGGACGACACTCGACAAGATGGGGCATACGGCGGCGGTACGCGGCCCACAGATTTGCTGCCGAAGTGGAGAGCTTGAACCGCTCGCGCACCTTGGCGAAGAACAGCTCACGATGAGGCAGGCCGTTACGGTCCAGCTTGATCATATAGTCGACGGCTTTCCGACCGAGACGATGCTCCTCGGTGAACTCCTCCGCCCACACCTGGAAGGCGGCGTCCAGGTCGATGAGTGTGTTGTCCAGATCGAAGAGCGCCAATCGCTGCACGATGTCCGATCCTAGGTGGTGTCGGCTCTGCCTCCGGGCTACTGTCCGGTCCTGTGGGATCGCCCGGCTCTGATCCACCACGACGAGGTGCGACCTGCGGAAACGCTTCGAGATTCATCCCACGCATATCCCACGGCCGCTGACATACGGCTGCCCACGGTGGCACACGGCTGCATGGAGCCGGGGAACAAGGAGAAGAACATGCCCAGGTCAAAGGCGTGATCGCTGGTCGGAAGAGTGCCCCCGGCATGATTCGAACATGCGACACCCGCTTTAGGAGAGCGGTGCTCTATCCCCTGAGCTACGGAGGCAGGGGCTCCTTGTAAGAGTAGCGAAAGTACGGAGTGCTTGCGCGCTCGGAGGGGGAGTTGGGGGTGGACGCCGGGTTATCGGTTCGCTGACGTGGAGTAAAAGGGCGGCAAGTGGGAGCGAGGGTGACGATGGGCAGGCTTACTGTCACTCTCTGTGATCAATGGGCGACGGAAGCGTGACCGTGGGCGCCGGACGCTTCAGCCGGTGGTGCTCTGTGGCGCGATGCTGGCGCCCGCGCTTCTGGCCGGAGGGTTACTGGCGGTCGAGCTGACGGGCTATGAGGCGATCCTGCGGTCGGCCACCGCCGATCCGGACCCTGGCATATCCGGCCGAACGGGCACCCCTCAGGGCGGGCACGGTGGGCAGGAGAGCGCAGGGAAAGGCCGAGAGGAGGCCTGGGTGAGCGACAGGCTGAGCGAGGAAGCCGAAGGACTCCCGGGGCCCGTATATGACGGAGAGAGGCCGAGCGGCATGACACCTCATGCCGATGCGGGAAGTGGCGGCGCCCTTGCAGCCGGAGACGAGGAGGGGGCGCCGTCCGGGTCGGACGACGGCGTGGCGGCACTGGCCGGGGAGCCGCAACTGGACATGGCCGCCCCGATACCAGGTGCGGTGGCGGTGGTGCCGGTCGTGGTCGGTCCGGTACCGGACGGGTTGTTCAGGGCGAGGCTGGTGCCTCCGCCCCTGCGGCCGGATCAGGTGTACGGCGGCTGGGTGCTCGCCGCGGCAGGGGCGGACGTGATCGACGTGCCCCACGAGATCGGTACTACGGCCCCGACGGGCGACGTGGGCGACGCGCCTGGCAGCGGAGGTGGGTCCGGCAGCGGAGGTCCGGTCGGTGCGGACGGTGCCGGTGACACGGGGGGCGCAGGTGAGCCGGCCGGCGGAACGGCGGGGAGAGGCCCCACGGTTGGCGGAACGGCGGGGATGGCCCACCCGGACGCCTTTCTCCCCGTACGGATCCACCCCGGCTCGACCGGAGCTCACCGGAGGGCGCGGGAAGAGAGCAGGGGCCCTTCCGCGATGCCGGTCAGGCCCTGGATGGAGCGCGTGGTGCCGGTGGCGGAGCCTCGGGTGATGCGTACGGTGCCGGTGCCGCCCTGGAGGGAGCGGTCGTCATCGAGGACGGCAGGAAGGTCGCCTTCGGAGGGGACGCTGAAGGCGGCCAGAAGGGCGCCGGAGGCAGTGGGCAGGGCGTCATAGACGGCCGGGAGGGGGCCGCGGAAGCAGACGCCGGTGACCCGGGCGGCGGGCCGGCAAGAGAGCTCGGCGGCGGGCCGGCAAGAGGGCTCGGCGGGAGGTCGGCAAGAGGGCTCGACAGGGTGGCGGAAGGCCCGACTCGGGGGCGCCCGTCGGCGGCCCGACCGGGGAAAAGCCTGACTTGTCCGGTCACAAAAAGGGGTGTTCGGCGCATAACGGCTGTGGAGAGCTGGCCCGTACGGTTGGTCGGCTGTAGTAGCGTGCGTGCCTGGCCCAGGTCACGAATTCGCAAACGGAGGGGTCGAACGTGCCACCTCGTCGATCAGCGAGCCTGATCGCCGTCGTCGCGATGATGACTTCCCTCCTGCCGGGAGTCGCCGCCGCGCAGCGGGCACCGGCGGAGGATCAGGCCGTCGCCCCCGCTGATCCGGTGAACCTCACCGAGCTGCGTCGCGAGGCGGAGAAGGCGGCCAAGGACCTTGAGGCCGCGACCAAGGCGCTGGAGCAGCGCCGCGCCCAGATCCGGGAGTCCGAGCGGAAGCTCTCCGCCACGCTGCGGGAGCTGCAGACGGCCGAGAGGGCCTTCGCCCAGATCCGGCAGCCGCTGTCGAACCTGGTCGGGCTGCTCTACCAGCAGCCCGCGGGCGGGGAGGTGGCCGGGTTCCTGTCCGGGCAGTCCAACGGCGACACCCTGCGCAACATGGCGACCGTCACCCAGCTCGTCGCCGAGCGGGACCTGATCCTGCGGGACAGCGGTCGCCTGCAGAAGGAGCGCGAGCGGCTGGCGGGCGAGGCTCAGGAGCTCCGGGCCAGCAACCTGCTCGCGGAGGCGCAGATGGGCGCCGAGATCGAGACGCTCAGAGCCCGCTCACAGAAAATCGTGCAATCCCTGACCAAGGCGCTGGTGAAGTTGGGCGTCAAGATCAACAAGCAGGGACGGCCCGCCGCGGGGTGCGATCCGACCCGGGCCGCCTCGATGAGCGACTTCCCCAACGGGCTCATCCCGCAGGCGTACCTCTGCCCCCTCCAGCAGCGGGGCAACCAGCTGCGCGGTGACGCCGCGCTGGCGTTCATCAGCCTCAACGAGTCCTACAAGCGGCAGTTCGGCAGGCCGATGTGCGTGACCGACAGCTACCGGAGCCTGGCCGAGCAGCAGTCGGTCTACTACACCCGGCCCGGCCTGGCGGCGGTTCCGGGGCGCAGTAACCACGGGCTGGGGCTGGCCGTCGACCTGTGCGGCGGCGTGGAGCGGTTCCGTTCGCCCCAGTTCAACTGGCTGGAGGCGAACGGCAAGAAGTTCGGCTGGATCCACCCCAAGTGGGCCTATGTCAGCCCGTTCGAGCCCTGGCACTGGGAGTACGACCCCAAGATCGGTTCCCTGTTGTAAGGGCCTGGGCGCGGTCCTCGCGGGCGCGCCGTCTCCATCGCGGTCGAGCGGGCGCCACCACCGCGCGATCCGCCTGAGAAACGGGGCCGGCTTCAGGACGCCCGCGAGGATGCCTGTGAGGATCACCCGGTGCGAGGACCGATGGTCACCGACAGCCGCCCGCCCGCCTGTGCAGAGGCCAGCCCGGTCGCCTGGTCCGACGTGGTCGCGAGCACGACGAGCGCACCCCCGTTCGAGTCGCCGGCCGGGATGGCCAGGACCGTGACGTCCTCGGCCACGGTCGTCGCGGGGACGGCGCCGTCCCAGGTCGAGGCGGCGGCGAGCACGTCGACCACGTCGCCGGGGGAGAGCAGGCGTGCGGTCTCGGGGTCGGCGACGCGTACCGGGGTGGCGACCGTTCCCGGGCCGTGGGCGGCCAGCAGGCCGGGACCGAGGAGGCGGACGTCGGTCAGCGGCTCCCCGCGTCTGGCGGGACCGGCCAGGACTCTTCCGGCGAACGGCATTCCCGGTCTCAGGGCGCCGTCGGGGACGGTGTCGGGCCGCAGGGCCGCCGGTGTCAGGTCGGACGCCTTCAGCGCGCCGCCGGGGAGGTCCCTGGCGGCGACGAGGACGGTCGTCGACGCCGTGTCGGGGCTCAGGGCCAGCAGGGCGCAGCCCATCGCCAGGGCGGCGACGGCGGTGGCGACGAGGCGATGACGGCGGTCGAGCAGACGGCGCAGGACGCGCATGGCGGACTCCATGGGAAGAGCCGGGCGGCGCGGTGCCCGTGACGAGCCGTCCCCTCGGGCGAGGGGACGGGGATGACCGACTTTCGAAGGGGACGGCCCCGCTGCGAGCGGGGCGACCTCCACTGGGAACGGGCCACCACTCCGGGCGGAGGGTGGAAATGATCAACGTCAGATGGTGGCGACCTCACCACAGGAGCGGGACCACCTTCACCGAAAGCCCACGGGAGCCGTGACGGCTTCGGGGACGGTGCTCGCAGCGGACGCGGGAGCGGGACGACCCCGCCAGGGCCGGGAACCGCCTTCGGTGGGAATGGGGACAGGCCGTCCCTCCGAACGGCGACGACCCGTCCAGCCCGGGAGCCTCCCGGGCTCAGCCCGGAAGCTCGAACGGGAGCTTCAACCCGTCCAGGGCGCTCCCGCAGGGGCAGGAGCGCTCGTCGGGCAGGGCGGCGACGACGTCGACGATCAGGGAGCGCATGCGGGCGACGTTGGTCCCGAAGAAGGCCAGGACCTCCTCGTGGGTGACGCCCTCGCCCGCCTCGACCCCGGCGTCGTGGTCGGTGACCAGGGAGACGGAGGTGTAGCACAGGGCCAGCTCGCGGGCGAGGACGGCCTCGGGGAAGGCGGTCATGCCGACGATCGACCAGCCGTTGGCGCCGAACCAGCGTGACTCGGCGCGGGTGGAGAAGCGCGGGCCCTCGATGACCACGAGGGTGCCGCCGTCGGACACCTCCCACCCCGAGGCGCCGGCCACGGTGACGGCCGCCGCGCGGCCGACGGGGCAGTACGGGTCGGCGAAGGCCACGTGCACGACGCCGCCCTCGTCGTAGTAGGTCTGCACGCGCCCTGAGGTGCGGTCGACGAGCTGGTCGGGCACGACCAGCGCACCGGGGCCGATCTCGGCCCGCAGGGAGCCGACCGCGCTGGGCGCGAGCACCTGGCGGACCCCCAGGGAGCGCAGGGCCCACAGGTTCGCCCGGTAGGGGATGCGATGCGGCGGGAAGCGGTGGTCGCGGCCGTGCCGGGGGACGAAGGCGACCGAACGCGACCCGATGCGGCCGACGGTGACCACGTCGCTCGGAGGGCCGTACGGTGTGCTGATCTCGATCTCGGTGGCGTCGTCGAGCAACGAGTAGAAGCCCGAGCCGCCGATGACCCCGATGTCCGCGCGAGTGACCATGGCGCTGAGATTAGCGCGGCCGGACGGCCCGCGAGGAGCCCCGGATCGCACCTGTGGACGACCGTACCCACCGAGTGATCGCTTGCTCACCCTGAGTAGGATCGGTGGAACCGATCGGAGGCGGAGGCGCGCCATGGCTGTCCAGCGGTTCCGACGGTGGTCCCGGAAGCGAGCCGGGAAACAGGACCGGGAGCGAGCCGGGAAACAGGCCAGGAAGGGCGCCCGAGAGCGAACCCCGGAGCGGACGGGGAGCGTGGCGTTCGTCATCGGCGCGCTCATGCTCGGCATGCTGCTCGCGTCCCTGGACCAGACGATCGTCTCCACCGCGCTGCCCACGATCGTCGGCGACCTGGGCGGGCTGGCGGAGCTGTCCTGGGTGGTGACCGCCTACATCCTGGCCTCGACGGTCTCGACGCCGCTGTGGGGCAAGCTCGGCGACCAGTACGGCCGCAAGGGGCTCTTCCAGGCGTCGATCGTCCTCTTCCTGATCGGCTCGGTGCTGTGCGGCCAGGCGCGGGGCATGGGCGAGCTGATCGCGTTCCGCGGCCTGCAGGGGCTGGGCGGCGGCGGGCTCATCGTGCTCTCCCAGGCGATCGTCGCCGACGTCGTCCCGGCCCGGGAGCGCGGGAGGTACCAGGGGTTCTTCGGGGCGGTCTTCGCCGTCTCCAGCGTGGCCGGCCCGCTGCTCGGCGGCCTGTTCGTCGACCACCTGTCCTGGCGGTGGGTGTTCTACGTCAACCTCCCCCTGGGCGCCGTGGCCCTGGCGGTCGTGGCCAGGGCGCTGCCGCCGAGCGGGGAGCGGACCCGGCACACCATCGACTACCTGGGGATCGTCCTGCTGGGCGGTGCGGCGGCCTGCCTGATCCTGGTGACCACCTGGGGCGGCACCACCTATCCCTGGAACCATCCCGCGATCCTCGGCCCGGCCGTGGCCGCCGTGGTGCTGCTGACGCTCTGGTGGCGGGCCGAGCACCGGGCTCCGGAGCCGGTGATGCCGCCGAGGCTGTTCCGGATCCGGACCTTCAACGTGGCGTCGCTGATCGGTTTCCTGGTGGGGTTCGCGATGTTCGGCCCGCTCACCTACATGCCGCTCTTCCTGCAGGTCGTGCAGGGGGTGTCGGCCACCACCTCGGGCCTGCACCTGCTGCCGATGATGGCCGGGCTGCTGATCACCTCGATCACCGGCGGGATGGTCATCAGCCGTACCGGGCGGTACCGGGCCTTCCCGATCGCCGGGGGCGCGATCACCGCCGTCGGGCTCTACCTGCTCTCGTACGTGAACCCGGACATCTCCGCCCTGCAGCTGAGCCTTTCGCTGCTCGTGCTGGGGGTCGGCCTCGGGCTGGTGATGCAGGTGCTGGTCCTCGTCGTGCAGAACGCGGTCGGCTTCGAGGACCTGGGGGTGGCCACCTCGGGGGCGACCTTCTTCCGGACGATCGGCGGCTCGTTCGGCGTCGCGGTGGCCGGTGCGATCTTCAGCTCCGGTCTCGGGAACTCGCTGGAACGCCTCTCACGGACGGCCGGCCTGCCACCCGGCCTGGAGCGGACCGTCCAGGCCGATCCGACGGCCGTACGGCGGCTGCCTCCCGAGACCGCCGCGGCGTTCCTGGACGCCTACTCCGGCGCGATCGCTCAGGTCTTCCTGTACAGCGTGCCCACGGCGCTGGTGGCGTTCGCGGTGGCCTGGCTGCTGCCCGAGACGCCGCTGCGGGAGACGACGAAGGTGACCGATCCCGGCGACTGCTACGGGGCGGTACCGGTCGAGCGGTCCTCGCTGGGCGAGGTCGAGCGGGGGCTGTGGCGGCTGGCGGACGCGGACATGCGCGCCGACTACTACCGCCGCCTGGGCGAGGCGGCCGGGATGGACCTGCCGCCGGGGTCGGTCTGGCTGGTCACCCGGCTGGCCTCGTGCGGACCCCAGGCCGGGACGGACCTGGCCACGCGGGCGGGGGTGACGGTCGAGGAGGGCCGGCCGTACGCGGACGCGCTCGTCGAGCGCGGCCTGGTCCGCAGGTCCGGCGACGGAAAGGTCCTGGAGCTCACCGACGAGGGCGAGCGGACGGCGGGCCGCCTGGTGCAGGAGGCCCGCGACGGGCTCGCCCGGCTGGTCGACGACTGGAACCCCGCCGAGCATCCGCGGCTGCGCGAACTGCTGGACAGGCTTCCCCGCGAGCTGCTCGGCTCGGTCGCGGACCGGCCGCCGGGCCGTTGAACCGAGAGACCGGTCACCGTGTCCACCGTGCCGTGAGGCCGTCGTGCCGTACGGCAGGCCGCCGGAACGTACCTACCGGATCCGGTGACGGCCGGTCGGGCGGGACGCGCGGGGCTCAGGAGGCGGCGGCGGCCGGGGTGCTCGTGACCTTCGACGGCTTGGCGTCCGAGGAACCCGAGGAACCCGAGGAGCCCTTGGAGTCGGTGGAGCTCGAGGAACCCGACGAGTCCGACGACTTGGAGGAGTCCGAGGAGCCGGACGAGCCGTTCGCGGAGGTCACCGTGCTGGACGAGGACGACCTGCTGTCGGTCCGGTAGAAGCCCGAGCCCTTGAAGACGATGCCGACCGCGGAGAACACCTTGCGCAGGTTGCCCGCGCAGCTCGGGCACTCGGTGAGCGCGTCGTCGGAGAACTTCTGGACGATCTCGAACTGGTGGTCACAGGCGTTGCAAGCGTACTGGTAGGTGGGCACGCGCTCCTCCTCGTAGTGGTCCGCGCCGATTGGCACTCTGGTGGCGCGACTGCTAATGGTACGCAGCCGACAAGCATAAACGCGAGTCGGAGTTCTCGCATTCCATGGGGAGATTCCCGTCAGGTGCCCCGGCGGCCGCGGGGGAAGATCTCCGGCATGTCCCGCATCCGCCCGTACGGCGGGGTTTCGGTCAGGTGCCCTGCTCGCCGTACCAGCCCGCGAGCTTGCCCTTGCGGCTGATCGCCCGCATCCGGCGCTCGACCGTGGTGCGGCAGGCGGCCGTGGTCACCACCAGGAGCTGGTCGTCCACCCGGATCCTGGTGGAGTCGGCCGGGACGAACGTCCGGCCGTCCCTGACGATCAGGGTGACCTGCGCGTCCGAGGGCAGCCGCAGCTCGAAGATCTCCACCCCGTGCAGCTTGGACGTCGGAGGCACCCGTACCTGGAGCAGGTCGGCGTTGAGCTCCTCCAGCGGGGCCGACTCGACCTCCAGGTCGCGGGCCTCGGACGGGGTGGTCAGGCCCAGCAGCTTCGCCACGAACGGCAGCGTCGGCCCCTGCAGCAGGGTGTACACGACGACGATCACGAAGACCTCGTTGAACACGAACCTGGCCGTGCCGTCGTCCATCGAGGTGGCCGCCCACGGGATGGTCGCGAGCACGATGGGGACCGCGCCGCGCAGCCCGGCCCAGGACAGGAACGCCTGCTCGCGCCAGTTCAGCCGGTCCACGCGCAGCAGCCGGACCAGCAGCGCCGAGACGATGATCGACGCCGGCCGGGCCACCGCGACCAGGATGAACCCGGCCACCAGGCCGGGCACGATCGCGGACGGCATCTCCGACGGGCTGGCGAGCATCCCCAGCATCACGAACAGGCCGATCTGGGCCAGCCAGGCCACGCCCTCGGCGAACCCCCGCGAGGCGGCGCGGTGCGGCATCCGGGAGTTGCCCATGACCAGCGCGGCGAGGTACACCGCGAGGAAACCGCTGCCGTGCAGCAGCATCGCCCCGGCGTAGGCGACGAACGCGAGCGCGAGCACCGCGATCGGGTACAGGCCCGAGACCGGCAGCGCGATGCGGCGCAGCGCGTACGTGCCGAGCGGGGCGACCGCCAGGCCGACGGCCGCGCCCACCACCAGCTCGAAGACCACCTCGAACAGGGCGACCCCGAGGCTGGGCGAGGTGGCGGCGCTCAGCAGCATCACCGCGATGACCGCGGGGGCGTCGTTGAACCCGGACTCGGCCTCCAGGATGCCCGCCAGGCGCGAGGGCAGCGGCAGGCGCCGCAGGACCGAGAACACCGCGGCGGCGTCGGTGGAGGCGAGGATCGCGCCCAGCAGCAGCGCGGTCCGCCAGTCCATGCCGAGGATCAGGTGCACCGGGGCCGCGACGGCCACGATGCTCACCCCCACGCCCACGGTGGCGAGCACCAGCGCGGTGGGGATGGCGCTCCTGACGTGGTTCCAGCTCGTGGTCAGGCCACCCTCGGCCAGGATGATCGCCAGCGCGATCAGGCCTATCTGCTGGGCGAGCTGCGGATCGTCGAACTGCAGCCCGAACCCGGACTCGCCGATGAGCAGGCCGAAGCCGAGGAAGATCAGGAGGCTGGGCAGTCCGCTGCGGTGGGCGACGCGCACGGCGACGATGGCCGCGATGACGATCCCGGCACTGAGAAGCAGCCAGACGTCCAGTCCCATCTGGCCCCCTCTCCGACTCCGGGGACCATTGTGTCGCATTCCGAGGTGCCGTCATGCACCGTGGACACGCCCTTCCCGTCGCGATCCGGACGCCCCGCGCCCCGTCCCGTACGGCCACGACGGTGTCTCACCTGCGCGTTCTCTCCCGATCGCTCCGGTCGCTCCGGTCGCCCCGGTCGCTCCGCCGGTCCGTCGGTGCCGGGACGGATCTCACCCGTCCGCGGCGATCCTGACGATCCCGTCCGGTGTCGCGGCGTAGCGGACCGCCCGGTCGTGCGGCTCGGCGGGCACGCCGTCGAGCAGCTCGCCCTCGTGCAGCAGCGCCACCGTCGGCACGTTCGGGCCGACCCTGGCCAGCGCCCGGTCGTAGGAGCCGCCGCCCCGGCCGAGCCGCACCCCGGTGGAGGCGTCCACCGCCAGCGCGGGCACGATCACCAGCGCCGCCGTCCTGATCGCGTCGACGCCGCGCCGGGTGTCGACCGGTTCCATGAGCCCGAACCGCCCGGGGGCGAGGGTGTCCGGGCCGTCGTACACGGCCCAGTCGAGATCGTCGTCCTCGCGCAGCACGGGCAGGATCACGGTCGCGCCGTGCTTCCACAGGGCGAAGACCAGCCCGTGGGTGGCCGGCTCGGTGCCGATCGACCAGTAGCACGCGACCAGCCCGGCCATCTGCACCCAGGGCCGGTCCAGCAGGGATTCCCTGATCTGGACGGAAGCCGCGTGCCGCCGCTCGCCGGGGATCGAGGCCCGCGCCGCCTCGATCGTGGAACGCAGCTTCCGCTTGTCCACGGATCCCTCCACTAAGGTTTCGGTATGGCCGACTTCGAAGCTGTGACGAAAGCCGTAGTTCCCGCTGCGGGCCTGGGCACCCGTTTTCTCCCGGCGACCAAGGCGACGCCCAAGGAGATGCTGCCCATCGTCGACAAGCCCGCGATCCAGTATGTCGTCGAGGAGGCGGTCTCCGCCGGTCTGCTCGACCTCCTCATGGTCACGGGCAAGACCAAGCGCTCCATCGAGGACCACTTCGACCGGGCGATCGAGCTGGAGGAGGCCCTGGAGGCCAAGGGCGACGACGAGCGCCTCTCCCAGGTCCGCGAGCCCGCCGACCTGGCCACCCTGCACTACGTCAGGCAGGGCCAGCCACGCGGCCTGGGACACGCGGTCCTGTGCGCCAAGCAGCACGTGGGCAACCACCCCTTCGCCTGCCTGCTCGGCGACGACCTCATCGACCACCGCGACGAGCTCCTCAAGCGCATGATCGAGGTACGCGGCACGCACGGCGGCAGCGTGATCGCGCTGATGGAGGTCCCCGCCGAGCAGGTCTCCCTGTACGGGTGCGCCGCCATCGAGCCCACCGGCGAGGACGACGTGGTCAGGGTGACCGACCTGGTGGAGAAGCCGCCCGCCGACGAGGCCCCGTCCAACTGGGCGATCATCGGCCGGTACGTGATCGACCCGGCCGTGTTCGAGGTGCTGGAGAACACCCCGCCGGGACGCGGCGACGAGATCCAGCTCACCGACGCCCTGCGCACCCTGGCCTCGCGCGGCAGCGACCAGGGCGGGCCGGTGCACGGTGTGCTGTTCCGCGGCCGCCGCTACGACACCGGCAACAAGATCGACTACCTGCGCACGGTGGTGCAGTTCGCCGCCGACCGGCCCGACCTGGCACCGGAGTTCCTGCCCTGGCTCAAGGAGTTCCTGGCCTCGCGATGAGCCCCATGAGATCGGTCGACGACCATCTTTCCGACATCCTGAACACCGTGCGGGTGCTCGCCCCGCTGGAGGTGGAGCTGGAGCGGGCGCTGGGCACCACGCTGGCCGAGGAGGTCACCTCCCCGGTCCCGCTGCCGCCCTTCGACAACTCCGCCATGGACGGCTACGCCGTACGGGCCGAGGACGTCGCGGACGCCCCGGTGACGCTCCCGGTGATCGACGACATCGCCGCCGGCGACGGCCGCCTGCAGGCCATCGGCCCCGGCATGGTGACGCGGATCATGACGGGTGCCCCGATGCCCGCAGGGGCCGACGCGGTGGTCCCGGTCGAGTGGACCGACGGCGGCACGGTCCGGGTGGCGATCGACCGCCCGGCGCGGCCGGGGAACGCCGTCCGCCGGTCCGGGGAGGACGTGCGCGCCGGTGACGTCGTGCTGCCCGCGGGCACCTCGATCGGGCCGGCCCAGCTCGGCGTGCTGGCCGGGGTCGGCCGCCGCCGGGTGCTGGTACGGCCCCGGCCGAGGGTCGTCGTGATCTCCACCGGGGCCGAGCTGGTCGAGCCGGGGCTGCCCCTGGGATTCGGCCAGATCTGGGAGTCCAACAGCTACACCCTGATCGCCGCCGTCCGCGAGGCGGGCGGGGACGGGTACCGGGCCGGGATCGTCACCGACGACGCCTCCCGTTTCCTCGACCAGCTCGACGCCCAGCTGCTGCGCGCCGACCTCGTGATCACCAGCGGCGGTGTCTCGATGGGCGCGTACGAGCCCGTCAAGGAGGCGCTGGGCCCGCTCGGCACGGTCCGCTTCGACCGGGTGGCCATGCAGCCGGGCATGCCCCAGGGGTTCGGCGTGGTCGGCGAGGACGACGTCCCGATCTTCGCGCTGCCCGGCAACCCGGTGTCGTCGTTCGTGTCGTTCATGCTGTTCGTCCGGCCCGCGCTGCGGAAGATGCGCGGCCTGCCCGCCGAGCCCACGCCGACCGTGCGGATGGTCACCACGGCCGCGCTGCGCTCGCCCGACGGCAAGCGCTCCTACCTGCGGGGCGTGCTCGGCCCGGACGGCACGGTCGCGCCGGTGCTCAGGCAGGGCTCCCACCAGCTCGCCGCCCTGGCCTCGGCCAACGCGCTGATCGTGGTCCCCGAGTCCGTCACCGAGCTCGGCGAGGGCGCGGACGTGGAGGTCATCCCCCTGTGAGGTCTCCTCGCGCCGACGGGAACGGGGACGACCCTGTGAGGCGTCCTCGTGCGAGTGGGGACGGAGACGACGACGTGAAGATCATTTCCCTGTGAACGGAACCGGAGAGGACGCCGACATGGCCGGATTCACCCACCTCGACGAGACCGGCGCCGCCCGGATGGTGGACGTCTCCGCCAAGGACGTCTCCGTCCGCACGGCGACCGCCACCGGCAGGGTGCTGCTCGACGCCAGGGCCGTGGCTCTGCTGCGGTCCGGGGAGGTCCCCAAGGGGGACGCGATCGGGACCGCGCGGATCGCCGGCATCATGGGCGCCAAACGCACCCCCGACCTGATCCCGCTCTGCCACCCCATCGCGCTGCACGGGGTCGAGGTCGAACTGGCCGTGGCCGACGAGGGCGTGGAGATCACCGCCCGGGTCAGGACGGCCGACCGCACCGGGGTCGAGATGGAGGCGCTCACCGCGGTCTCGGTCGCGGCTCTGGCGCTCATCGATATGGTCAAGGCGGTGGACCCGGCGGCCGTGATCACCGACGTCCGCGTCGAGGAGAAGACCGGTGGCAAGACCGGGACCTGGACCCGCCCCTGAGGGCTTCGTGCCGCGCGGGCCGGGATCCTGCCCCCGAGGTCTTCGCGCGGACCCGGACCCGCTCCCTGGCCCTTCGTGAAGCGCGGGCCGGGACGCGGACCGGTCCCCGAGCCCTTCGTGGCGCGCGGGCACGGGACGACGCCCCCGGCGGACCCCGACGACCCACGACGACCGGCGGGCCCGCGCGTACCGGGGCCGGAGGGGCTGGGATGATGGCCGTCCGACCGCTCCCCGCCCGGGACCCGGGAGCCGGGGATCTCCAGCACGGAGGTGTTCGATGAGAGCTCTGGTGATCACCGCGTCCAACCGGGCCGCAGCCGGGACGTACGAGGACACCTCGGGCAGGCTGCTGGCCGAGCTGCTCACCGCGGCCGGATGCGACGTGGACGGACCCCGCGTCGTCCCCGACGGCGAGCCGGTCGAGGCGGCGCTGCGGACCGGGGTGGCCGAGGAGTACGACGTGATCGTCACCACCGGCGGTACCGGGCTGACCCCGGCCGACCTCACCCCCGAGATGACCCGGCGGGTGATCGACAAGGAGATCCCGGGCATCGCCGAGGCCGTCCGGCAGGTCAACCGGGACAGGGTGCCGACCTCGATCCTGTCCCGCGGGCTCGCCGGTCAGGCCGGGAACACGCTGATCGTCAATCTGCCGGGATCCTCCGGGGGCGTACGCGACGGCATGGCCGTGCTCGGGCCCGTCCTGGAGCACGCCGTGGACCAGATCCGCGGGGGAGACCATTCCCGCTGATCCGGGCGCCCCGCTTCCATGGCACGGCGGGTCATCTTGGGGGGATGATGGAGGGCGTGGATCGACTTCGTGGCTGGCCGGTGACCCTGACCGAGGGTCCGGTGGCACTTCGGCCGCTGCGGCTGCGGGACGTACGCGTCTGGCGGGAGTCGCGGCTTCGCAACGCGGACTGGCTGCGCCCCTGGGAGCCGACCAATCCCGAGACGCCCCTGTTCAAGACCGGCCTGGGCCCGTACGTCTCGATGGCCGGAACGCTCCGCAGGGAGGCCAGGCAGGGGCTCGCCCTGCCCTGGGTCGTCACCTACGAGGGAGCCTTCGCCGGGCAGCTCACCGTGGGCGCCATCGTCTGGGGGTCGGCCAGGTCCGCGCAGATCGGCTACTGGATCGACGGCGCGCTGGCCGGGCGCGGCATCACCCCCACCGCCGTCGCCCTGGCGGTCGACCACTGCTTCTTCACCACCGGCCTGCACCGCGTCGAGGCCAACATCCGGCCGGAGAACCAGGCCAGCCGCAGGGTGGTCGAGAAACTGGGCTTCCGGGAGGAGGGCGTCAGGCGCAGGCACCTGCACATCGACGGCGCCTGGCGCGACCACATCTGCTACGCGCTCACCGTCGAGGACGCGCCCAGAGGGCTGCTGGCGCGCTGGCGAAGGGCCCGGGAGGCGGCCGCGCACGGGGGCGGCCCACATGAAGAGGTTTGAAGAACTCGCGACACACCGCATCGAATGCTCGTCAAATAGTGACACGCGGTCTTACGGTGCGTGACATGAGCAGATCGAGGACGCCGTCGGAGCACGCGCGTCTTCACGCTGCTCGGAGGCGGCCATGAGCGTCTTCCTGTACCTGGCCATCGTCGTCATGTGGTTGTGCGTCCTCGTGCCCATGTGGCTGCGCCGCGACCGTAACACCTACGTCGACCAGGACAAGGACGCCAGCCCGTACGCGTACGAGGAGCAGGGGGCCGAGGAGGACTCCGCCGACACGCTGGCCGAGCCGCTGCCCGTGTCCTCGTCGTCCTCGTCCTCGTCCTCGTCCGAGCCGTCCGGTGACGAGGCGCCCGGTGGCGAGGTCTCCGAGCACGGCGCCGGGGAGACCTCCCCGGACACCGGGGTCGACGGGGTCGTCGGCTCCGAGGTGCCGTCCGGGACGTCCGGAACCGTGTCCGGGGGCGCGCCCGCCGGTCCAGGGCCTGTCCGGCCGTCCATGACCAGGGCGGAGGCCGAGCGCCGCCGCGCCGAGGGCCGCCGCCGGGCCAAGCACGTGGCCAAGCGCAGGCGCCTGACGCTCTGGTGCGTGCTGCTCCTGATCGCCTCCGTGGTGACGGCCGCCCTCAAGGTCATCCCCTGGTGGGGCGTGGCGCCCTCGGTGGTGCTGCTGGGCGCCTATCTCGGTGTCCTGCGAGCCACGGTCCAGATCGACGCCGAGCGGCGCAGAGCCGCCGCCCAGGCCCGCGCGGAACGTGCCAGACGCGCCCGTCGCCGCGCCGCCCTGCTGGAGACCCAGCGGCCGGTGGCCGAGATCATCGACCTGGACGCGCACCGCGACGAGATCTTCGACCAGTACGCCGAGTCGGGACGGCGCGCGGTCGGAGACTGACCGGCGCCCGGATGGCGCGAGCGCCCCCGGAAGTTTGCTAACCTAGTCCACGTCTTGGGGATGTAGCGCAGTCCGGTAGCGCACTTCGTTCGCATCGAAGGGGTCAGGGGTTCGAATCCCCTCATCTCCACCCAGGTCAGAGGCCGCTTCCGAGAGATCGGGAGTGGCCTTCTGCGTTGCCGGGTGACCAACTGAGTGACTACGGTCCCCCAGCAGGTCCGTGCCCTTCCGGGTTTCGCAAAGTCCAGTGGCGAGGTGTCTCAGCGGTGAGCGATTCCAGTCCCCTGACCGTCTGGGTCTTCCTGGGCGAGGGCGCTCAGTGGCCGTCCGGCGTGTTCCGTACGCGAGAGCGCGCAGAGTCGTGGATCAAGACCGGCGAGCTGACGGGAATGCTCACGGAGTACCCCCTCGACACGGGTGTCCACGACTGGGCGATCGAGCACGGCCACTTCCAGCCTCGCGCCGCCCATCAGCGGACCCCCTCGTTCGTCGGGCGCTTCACGACCGCCCACCAGGAGCATTTCCACTACACCGATGGGGACGCGGACTAAGGCGGCTGTATCAAAGATCTTGTGACAAGATCGCGGAATGCTGCGACTCACCGATTTCATCATCGACTGCCCGGACACGATGAAACTGGCGGCCTTTTACGCCGAGGTGACGGGCCGACCGATCAAAGAAGGCAGCCACGAGAACTGGGCCGGCATCAAGTTCGGTGAGCTCGAGCTGGCCTTCATCCGGGTGGACGACTATCGCGCTCCGCAGTGGCCCGACAGCGAGCACCCCAAGCAGTTCCACCTCGACTTCGAAGTGGACGAGATCGAGTCCGAGCAGCGCCGCGTCCTCGACCTTGGCGCGATGCTGCGACAGGACTTCATCGGCTCCGACGGCTACGGCTGGCGGATCTACACTGACCCGATCGGCCACCCCTTCTGTCTGTGCCGCAACAAGGGGGTCGTCTGGACCGACCAGGGCCCGGTCTGGCCCAAGCGCGGCTAGAAAGCTTGCTCGTCGACCGCCGATCCGCCACGACGTTGCCCTCACGCGGCCGGATGGGATCTCGCAACAAGACGAAGGTTGCCTGATGCGGCATCAGAAAGCGACGACCCGGCGAGGCGGACGCTCTCGCCGGGCATGGGTCTACGTCGGGGTGCTGAGCTAGAGATCGGGAAAGAGTTTGTCCATCGCTTCAGCCCCTTCCAGGAGCATCGGGCGGAGTTGCTTGCGGTAGACCGTCTCCGTCACTGAGGTGTTGCGGTGACCGACCAGGCGGGAGATGTTCTCCAGCGGGATGCCGGGGCCGGGGGTGACGGGGGCCGGAACCGACGATTTCCGGCACCTGCTCACAACAGCGCCCATTCGCCTTTCTCGCTGCTCAGCATGACGCCGAACTGCAGCTTCGCGGGCTTCGCGTTGGCGGGAACCTTGAACACGATGAGGCCCTTCCGGGTGTCGCCGACGGCCACGGTGATCGAGCCGCCGAAGGGCACCCCTTCCTTCACGTCGCTCATCAGCGTGGTGCGGTGCTGCTGGCCTTCGGTGTCGATCAGGTCGGCGCCCATGATCGGCGAGTCGGTGTAGACCTGCCGGCCCACGTTCTTCAGGGTCAGCTCGACGGCGACGTAGCGGGTGCCGGGGTCGGGCTGCAGGAACTGGTTCGACGACGTGGCGTTGTCGATGACGCGGTTGAGGGTGACGGCCACTTCGACGCCGGGCTGACGCCCCTTGACGGTGATGGTCTCCCCAACCTTCGCGACCTGACCCTGCTGTTCGGCGGGAGGGTCCGCGATGGTCTGCCCGGTGTCCGCAGGCTGCCCGGCCTCGGTGGGCGGCGGGGCGCTGAAAAGCTGCCCGCCGTCCGGGGCCGAACGGAGCTCGCTCCCGGTGGTCCCGCTGCCCAGCAGCACGAGGGTGCCGATGACGCCCGCCACGACCGTCAAAGACACGGCGGCCACGATCCCGACGACGGCCCCGCGGCTGGTCTTCGGCGGCGGCTGGTGGCTGTGACCGGGGTGGCCGTACGGGGGCGGATACCCGTGTGGCGGGCCCTGCACATGCCCGTAGGGCTGCTGCTGCGGGTGCTGGTAACCCGGCCGAGGTTGTGGGCCCTGCGGGGGATAGGTCACGACATCTCCAGACTCAAGGGGATGCGTGTCAGACGCATATGACACCCGTTTAGTTGACGGGCTCACCTGGCCGCTTCCGGCCACCTGAAGACGTGAGGTGGAGTATGAAAGGCGATCGACGTGAGTACCTGCGCCACAATCGGTTCGGGCCAATGTGCTTTACAGGTCCTGGCGGGCACCTCGCTGCTCGCTGACGGCATCCTCACCCGCGATCGTGGCAGCAAGATCGGTGAGGACGTCCGTTGAAGTTCCGGGGGCGGAGCCAGCGAAAAGTCAGTGGACGTCTTCGGAGGATGAGCTGCCGCCGTGGCGGGGAGGCCGGCCGACAACCGGTCAGGCGGCAGGGTGGTCGAGGATGACCACGGGGGCGTTCTCCACCTCCGGCAACTCGCTGTCCAGGGCCATGCCGGTGGCCGCCTTGATGAAGGCGAACGGCGCACCGCGTTTGCCGCGGTAGTCCTCCGGGTCGAGACCGTCGAGCATGGCGCGGAAGTCGGCCAGGATGCTCGGGTCGCCTTCCTCGACGACGTGCTCGGTGAAGAGGAAGTCGCGCGTCCGCGCCCTGATCTCGCCGCCGGCCGCATAGAGGATCGTGTATCCCCCGTTGAAGTGCCAGGTCACCATCCACACGCGTGACTCCGCACTGAGGGCGGTGAGGACGCGGTCGGACAGACCGAAACCTCCGGCGAGGTCGAGAAAACCCCAGGTTCCTTCGCCCTCGGAGACGAGGAGGACGGGGCAACCTTCTTCTCCGGACTCTTCCCGGGGACACTCCATGACGCGCTGCTCGGGGGCGCGGCCTCCGTTCACTCGTCGCAGGAGGTCGTCCGCAGTGATCTCTTCGTCGAGGGGTTGCACGACGGTCCAGGAGAGGGCGTTCTCCAGCCACTGATGCCGCTCGAAGAAATCGCGGTAGTAGTCGATCACATGATCATTGTGGCGGAGGTCGAGCCGCAGGATGAAGGCCCGACTTCAGATGGCGGGAACGAACTTTCTTGTCGTATCTCCGGTTAACGTCACCAGTCTTGTCCGGGCAGCTTGAGCCACATGTCGGCCCGGCCGTTGATCGATCGGGCGTCAGCCGGCCGGAGGCCCGCTCCGGCGAAGCAGTAGGCCTCTGCTTGGTGGTGGTAGAGATAGGTGGCGAGGATCTCCTCTGCGGGTTCTTCGGAGCAGACGCTGCCGCCGCCGGGGTGGGTGTCCCATTCCTCGATGGCGCCGTCACGGGCGATGGCCCCCTGGTTGCCGCTCTTGGGGTTGGCGAACAGCCCGTAGCAGACGGTGCCCACCGACAGGCGTTCTATGACGCCGGGGTTGGACGCGGCGTGCCCACACGGCTGAAAGACGATGCATCCGCCGGGCACGTCGGTGACACCGATGACGGACAAAGTGGCGTCTAAATCCCCCCAGGGATCCCCCATGATCTCTTCAACGTCGGCGTCATCGACTGGTACGGCCTCCAGACGCCGTACCGCCTCGGCAGCGGTGATGTCGGCGACACAGGCGAGGCTGTGGCCGTCGCCGTCGAAGCGCCCCAACGCGGCGGTCAGACGTCCGGCCTCCGCCACGGCGGCGGCCTCGGCGGCCGACAGGCTGGCCTCCCCATCGGGAAGAGTGAACAGATCGGGGGTGGGACCGGCCAGGCTGAGCCGTCCGGGGGACCAGCCGTTCATCATCGGCCGCCACGGGTCCGCTCCGGCGGCGACCATGACACGGGCGTTGTCGGGGCGGTCGTTGAAGACGGCGAGCCACAGCGCGGTGCGGCCGTCGTGCTCGGCGTCGACGTCGTCGACGCGCCGGGCCAGTTCCGCGACCACTTCCGGTGAGCCTTCCTCGGCCGCGTGATGAAGGGGCCGTCCACGAAAGTCCAGTACCGAATTCGGGTCGGCACCTGCGTCGAGCCGAGCACGGATCGCGGCGAGATCCGTCCAGGCGTTCCAGCCCAGGCCGGACCATCCGGCTCCTTCGGTGACGGCCATGGCACTCCTTTGAGAGAGACGTACTGAAGACGAGCGCCGATCATGACGTACGAGGCCGACAAATTCGCGCCGGCCGCGGGAAACGCGACTTCCCGTAGCCATGGTCGCCTCAGGTCGGGCGGCTGGGTGGAGTCGGCGAAAAGTCAGCGGACCCGCTGACACCGGAGCGCAGCCGAGAACGATGGACGTCACCGTCGCGGCACCTGACGGCACCGAACGGCATTCGTTGATGGGAGGCGACACGTCCTAACGGGGTCCGCATCGAAGAGGGCCCGGGATCAGCGAAAAGTCGGCGGCCACCGTACGAGCCCTTTCGGTGTCAGGGCGAGAACAGCCTCCAGTGCCCCTCGGACACGACGTCGACGGTGCCCTCGGTCACTCTGATGGCGGTCTCGTCGTCGATCGCATACGCCGGGCCTGGGATTCCGGCCGCCCATCTTTCCGCGTGGGCCATGGTGTTCTCCGGCAGGAGCTCGTGATCCAGGTGCGGGAAGATCGAGAAGTCGACGATGCCCAGTGTGCCGTCGCTCCCGGAAGGCGGTTCCCAGCCGACGAAGTCCTCTCCGATACGGGGGGTCATCACCATGCTTCCGGCGCTCAGTCCCACCCAGACCGTCTCGCGCAGCGACGGCAGGAGATCGGCCAGCCCCGACTGCCGCATCCAATGGCACAGGTACAGGGCGTCGCCGCCGTTCACCAGCAGGACGTCCGTCTCCCGGACCCAGGAGACCCAGCGTTCCTCGTCGATGCTGGGCAGCGCGGTGAGTTCCAGCACTCCCAAGGACTTCCAACCCAGCTCGCACATGGGGGTGGAGGACCGACCGCTGATGAAACGCCATGCCCCACCGGGGCTGCCCTGGGGGTGCCCGTAGCTAGCGGTGGGGATACAGAGGGCGTTGGAGTCGGCGATCGGTTTGCCCAGTAGGTCGACCAGCGCGCTGTGGATGCTCGGGTTCTTGACGCCGGCGGAAGTGAGAAGAAGCTTCACGCTTGCCTCCTGTACGTGGCGGTCATGACGCTCTCGTCGAGGGTCGAGGGTCGAGGGTCGAGGGTCGAGGGTCGAGGGTCGAGGGTCGAGGGTCGAGGGTCGAGGGTCGAGGGTCGAGGGTCGAGGGTCGGTGAGTAGGAAGGTTGATGCGGTGTTCACTCGTGTTGAGCCGTTCACAGAGCTCTGGATCATGGCTGACCGGGTGGCCACCGCGAGAGCCGCTTCAGGCGGGCCGCGCTCGGCTGCTCGGTGGAGGGGCCGTCCATGGAAGTCTTTTCCCGCATTCGGGTCGGCGCCCGCGTCGAGCTGGGCATGGAGGAGAGCGAGGTGCGTCCAGCCGTTCCAGCCCATGCCGGACCATCCGGCTCTGCCGGTGACGGCCATGGCACTCCTTGGGGGGATGTGCTGATACGAGTGCTGATCATGGCGTACAAGGCCGACAAATTCGGGCCGGGTGCGGGAAACGCGGCTTCTCGTAACCATGGTCATCCCGGGGCAGGTGGCTGGGCGGAGTTGTGGTCAGGTAGCGGGCGTCGGTGACGAAGACGCCGCAGGTCGGGCGGACGTTGTCCTTGTCGCAGCTCTGCAGGGGCGGCAGTGGGCGACGGCCGTTGAGAGGGAAGCGGTCGGCTCGCTCGAACGGGTGCATCCCGGCGGAGTTTCGTGGGGGAAGTTCACCCGGGTGCCGTTGGCCTCGGACTTCCTGATTGCGAGGAGTGCCCGCTCGGCGTGCTCGTCGGGCGTGGCGGCGTAGCGCATGGTCATGGTCGGTGTGGAGTGCCCCGTGTGGCGCTGCCGTGCGGCAGCGGCCGTCGGGTTCACCGGCGCTCGCCGACGGGCGGTTCGCCGGTTCCGCGGGGAAGCTCACCGCGTCCGCGCCGTAAGGGTTGAGACGTACAAGCTCATTACATGAGCCTGTACGTCATGATGCGAACAGCAACAGAGCACGATATTTCAGAACTCGTCCGTCTCCGGGCACTGCTCTTCGACGACCTCGGCGGTGACTTCTTCAACCCCGCGAACGCCGGTGACGACTGGCGCGACGCGCTCGCACGGGTCTTCGAGCAGAAGCTGACCGAACCCGACTGCCGGATCCTGGTCGTGGACGGCGACACCGGCCTGGCCGCCTGCGGCATCGGCACCATCGAACAGTGGTTCCCCGGTCCCCACTCCCGCAACGGGAGGATCGGCCACGTCATCGGCATGGTCACCGACCCGTCGTACCGGCGGCGCGGGCACGGCCGGACGATCATGCTCGGTCTGCTCGACTGGTTCCGCGACCGCGACGCCGTACGGGTCGACCTCACCGCCTCCCGTCAGGCGGAACCGCTCTACCGGCAGCTCGGCTTCTGCGATCACCCTGATCCCCTGCTGTGCCGGAAGCCGTGAAGACGTCGCGATACCGCTGGGTCGTTCTGGGTGTCGCGACCTTCACCCAGGCCGCGGCCGCGTTCTTCGTGCAGGGCATCGGCGCGATGAGTGTCCACCTGCAACGAGACCTGGGACTGAACACGACCCAGCTGGGCCTGCTGCTGTCGGCGGCTCAGCTGCTTCCCCTGGCCGGGCTGCTCGTGGCGGGACGCCTGCTGGACCGCCACGACGAACGCTGGATCGTCGGGATCGGTGCTCTGGTGGTCGCCGTCGCGCTGGCCGCCGGAAGTGCGGCCCCGGGGTATGTCTCCTTGCTCGTCGCCCTGCTGATCGTCGGTGCGGGATACAGCACCATTCAGCCGGGCGGCAGTAAATCGGTGGCGTCCTGGTTCGACGCCCGGCAGCGTGGCATGGCCATGGGCGTCCGCCAGGCGGGGCTTCCGCTCGGGGGCGTCCTCGCCGCCCTCGCGCTTCCCTCGCTGGCGACGGCCTTCGGTTGGCGGTCGACGCTCGTGGCCGGCGCGCTCGTCGCCCTGTCGGGCGCCGTCGCCTTCATGGTCTTCTACCGCCGCCCGCCGGACCGGCACCCGACGCCGGCCACGTCCCTCGTGCGGCTGGAACTGCTCCGCGAGCCGTACATGAAGAAGATCATCTTGTCCGGTACGAGCATGGTTTCGGTGCACAGCGGTGTGGGCGTCCTCACCGTGCTGTACCTGCACGAGGTGACGTCCATGACCCCCGCCTCGGCGGCCTTGGTCTACGTCGCGGTCCAGTGCGCGGGCGCGCTGGGCCGTGTCTGCCTTGCGGCCTGGAGCGACCGCCACGCATCCGGCCGCTACGCCTGCGTCCTGACATGCCTGGCCGCCGTGATCATCGGGATGACGCTGTTGACGACCCCCGTCGGCCGATCCCCCGTCGCGGCCTGCCTGCTCTTCGTCTGGCTCGGCTTCTTCGGGATCGGCTGGTACGGCCCCTGGGTCGCCTACGCCGCCGAATCGGCGCCGCCGGGCCGGACCGGGTTCGCCCTCGGCCTGGCCATGGCGGTCAACCAGGTGGCGGTCATCCTGGCACCACCCGTGCTCGGCCTGCTCACGGACCTGACCGGCGGCTTCGCGCCCGCCTGGGCGCTGCTCGCCGCACTGACCGCTGTCACCCTGACGGTGACAGCCCGGCTGTGACCCGTTCGGACGGCAGCCGCTGCACCTCTGAATTCGGCTCGGCCCCCGCGTCGAGCCGGGTCTGAATCAGACCGAGGTTCGTTCAGCCGTCCCAGCCGTCCCAGCCGACATCGGCCCGTCCGGTTTCGTCGTCGACCACGACGCTCCTTGGGGACGTACGGGATGTATGAGCGCCGATCATGGCGTACGAGGCCGACGGACTCGGACCGGTGCCGCGGTCGGTGTGCGGGGGAGTCCTTCGCCGATCATGGTCGGACCGGCCCGTGCACGGCTGGGCGAGGCCGCGGAAAGCCGGCGGATCCGCCCGGCACGTGTCGCCGGAGGAAGTCTCGCGCCGCGGCCTGTGCCCGACCGGCTTTCGGGCCGAGCCAGAAGCCCAGGTGATCGTCGTATTCCATCCAGTGCCGTTCCGCGCGGGGTATCCGCTCGGCCGCGAACCTCCCGTGGTCGAACGGCACATCACCGTCCTGTGTGCCGTGGACCACCAGTGTCGGAGCCGAGATCCGCTCCAGGGGAAGTTCTCCACGCCGGGCCTGCACCGCGTCGTTGTCCGTGCCCGCCCAGCGCTTCCGGTAGGGGAACGTCGTGTCGAACATCGCCGTGAAGAGCTCCCGCACGTGCGGCGTGTTCATGATGTACGAGACGCGCTCGGCCCGTTGCCCGTCGGTGAAGGTGCCGGTCTCGCTCAACGTCCCCGCGACGACGGTCTCGAGCGAGACCTCCGCCGTCAGCCGGGCCAGCTTCTGGCCCACCGTGTCCATGAACGCCCTTCGCAGCGGTGAGCCCGTCCCGGCAGGCCGCGGCCTGCTCACTCCGCCGATGGAGACCAGTGCCCAGACCCGGTCCGGATGGCGCGCGGCGAAGGTGTAGCCCACCGGGCTTCCCGCGGAGACCGCGAGGACTCCGACCCGGTCGATGCCCAGCTCGTCCAGCAGCGCCGCGAGCAGGTCCGCCTGCTCCTCGTCGGTCCGGCCGCTCTCCAGCGGCGTTCCGAGGTAACCGGGCCGTGAGGGGCTGAGAACGCGGAACCCGTCCTTCTGCAGCCAACCGGCGAACAGCCGTCCCTGGTCGGCTCCACCGAGCCCGGCGTGAACGGACAGCAGCACAGGGCCTTCGGTGCCGTACAGGTCGTACTCGATCGGGCCGAGCCGTGTCGTGGCGGTCCGGAGGTCGATCCGGATGTCAGGGAGGATCGCCCGGCGTGGATCGGTGTCGATGCCGCCGTCCCAGAGGGTGAGCCCGGCGACTCCCAGTGCCGGCACCCCGATCAGGACGGTGAGCATCACCCTGACGATCCTGACGATTCTTCGTTTCCCCATGGCTTCACGTCCTTCGGGTGTCCGGGTGTCCGGGTGTCCGGGTGCCCGGGTGGGGGTGGCGGTGTCGCGGTGTCCGATGCCGGGGTGTGGTGGCGGCCCGGGACGGAGCTGCGCGCCGGATCTCCGGACCAGGTGAGCCGCCGAGCTCGTTCAACGGGTCTCGGGCCGGACGAGGACGGCGATGCCGATCATCACCGCGAAGGCCGACAGAGCGGTCAGGGTACGTATCGTGTGGAAGAGCTCCCACGTCTGCAGGATCTCGGAGTGACCGGCCGGGGCGGAGCCGGCGGCGGCCCATCGCCTGATGTGGGAGTGCAGCGGGATGTTGCCGAAGACCGTCACCAGCAGCGAGGCCACCGTCAGGACGCCGGCCCCGAGCGCCAGGCGCCGTGGCAGGCCGCGACGGACGACGGCCAGTCCGAACGAGGTGAGGATCGCCAGCGCCATCGCACTCTGCATGACCGGCTCGTTGACCTCCATCATCGCGGTGTGGAAGGTCAGGCGCACGTCCAGCGGGACGGCCCCGAAGGTGGGGACCACGTTGGCCGCGCCGTACCCGAAGGCTCCGGCGAGCAGCCCGGTGGCCGACAACGCGGCCCCGTGGACGTACCTGGCTGAGGTTCTCATGGCCGTAATCGTCGCCCGCCCGCCGACGCCGGTCGTCGTACCGCGGGTGGCTTCCACCCGTACGGCACCGGGAGGAGGAGCCGTCCCCTCTACGGCACCGGGAGTAGGAGCGCAGCATGGCACCACGCGGACGAGGAAGGTTCACATGCCAGGGCACCGGCCATTTCCGGCCGCGGTGTCACGGCACCGGGCCGGAGGCCGGATTCACGCTGCTCAGAGCAGATCTGCCGCAGGCAGATCGTGTCGACGCCGGTCCGGACCGCCCCGCAGGATGGACGCATGGGCGAAGAATCGAAACCTCCACTGTTCGACGCGCGGGTGAGACGTCAGCTCTACGACGGGCGTGTTCTCGTTCTCGACGGTCCTCTCAATGACGACAACGGGACGTTGCTCGCCACGCAGTTGATGGCACTCGCCGCGCAGGACGCGTCGGCCGACATCGCACTGTGGATCCATTCCCCGGGCGGCTCGGTTCCGTCGATGCTCGCGATCCGTGACGTCATGCGGCTCATTCCCTGTGACGTGTCGACCCTCGCGCTGGGTATCGCCTACAGCGCCGGGCAGTTCCTGCTGTCGTCGGGCACCCGGGGAAAACGCCGTGCCCTGCCGCACGCACGTGTCCTGATGCACCAGGGCTCGGCCGGGATCGGTGGCACCGCGGTCGACATCGAACTGCAGGCCGACGACCTGCGGCACACCCGTGACACGGTGCTCGGCCTCATCTCCGAGGACACGGGTCAGCCCTTCGAGCGCATATTCGAGGATTCCCTGCACGATCGCTGGTACACGGCGCAGGAGGCGCTGGACTACGGCTTCATCGACGCGATCGTCCAGAGCTTCGACGAGATAGCGCCACAGGATCGCCCGCGGCTCGGATTCACCATCACCGAAGGAGCCGACCAGTGAGCACGTACACGATCCCCAACGTCATCGCCCAGAATCCCCGTGGCGAGCGGATCATGGACGTCTATTCGCAGCTTCTCACCGAGCGAATCGTCTATCTGGGGACCGCGATCGACGCGGGTGTCGCGAACGCGCTCGTCGCGCAGTTCATCTTTCTGGAGTCGGAGAACCCCGACGGCGCCATACAGTTCTACATCAACTGTGAGGGCGGGGACCCGAGTGCGATGCTCGCGATATACGACACCATGCGCTACATCCGCCCGCGGGTCGAGACGACCTGCGTCGGGCAGGCCGTCGCGGTGGGCGCCGTCCTCCTCGCCGCGGGGGCCGAGGGAAGACGGGCCGCCCTCCCGCACGCACGGGTGATCCTGCACCAACCGGCCGCCCAGGGGCGCGGAACGATCCCCGACCTCATCCTGCAGGCCGACGAGGTCGTCCGTGTCCGGGCGGACATCGAGCGCATCCTGTCACGGCACACGGGCCAGAGTGTGGAGACCCTGCGCGCCGACACCGATCACGATCGCGTGTTCACCGCGACCGCGGCCCTGCAGTACGGGCTCATCGACGAGATCATCGAGGAGCGTTCGCAGACGCGCGGGTGATCCCGGCGGGCCGCGCTACGCGGCCAGGGCGTACGCCATCGAGCAGGTGGCACCTGTCGACGTGCCGCTGCCCTGAGCGGACCGCAGGCTCTCGGCGACGGCAAGGGTGAGGTCGACCAGGGTGACGTCCAGCGCGCCGGCGACCGCGGCGATCATTTCGCTCGACGGCTCCTTGACGCCTCGTTCGATCTCGGAGAGATACTGCGGCGAGACACCGGCGCGACGCGCCGTCTCGCTCAGCTTCTCGCCCCGCTCGTGACGAAGACCCCGCAGACGCTCGCCGAGCACGTGCCGCCACAGCGGCTCGCGAGCCGGGGACGACGTGGGATCGGGCCGATCGATCGCCGGACGTAGCGGCGGGACAGAGGACGCCATACCTCTCACCATAGAGAGACGACGCGTTCGAGTCCCGCCGACTTCACGCAGAGCGGAACCGTCCCCTCTCCTCTGTCCCGCCCCCGGGACCGCGGAAGATCGTGACCTGGGATCAGAGGCCGTTCCCGAGAGATCGGGAGCGGCCTTCCGTATCGCCGGGCGACCGACCGGGTGACCACGGTCCATGCGTATGACTCCGTAGCCGGGAACGGGCATCGCCTTCGACGAGTCAGGACAGCACTCGCCGATCACGGGATCTGTGAACGTCGACGAGAACCGGCAGCACCGCCCGGACGCGCCGTGCCCTCCCCGCCAAGACGATCGAACGGGAACGACGGCCGCTCACCGGTAGCGCACGGCGTGAAGCCCTCCGGCACGCGGACCCGCCCGTCACGGTAGAAGGAAGGGATGCCCAGGGGGCAGAGAAATGATCGCGGCATCTGCGACATGAAGGGGCATACGCGAACCCCCATCACGCGGAAGGCCGGTCATGAGGACTATCAGTGGATGACAACCATCACATCCGGTTCGAGAAGGTCTACCTCGACACCTACGAACAGATCTTGGGCTATGCGATCCGCCGCTGCGACTGCGCTCAGGACGCGGCCGACGTGGTGGCCGAGACGTTCGAGATCGCGTGGCGCCGCATAGAGGACCTGCCCGCCGGTGGCGAGGCGCGGCTGTGGCTGTACGGCGTGGCGCGCAACGTCCTGGCCGGCCACCGCAGGGGACGCCTGCGGCACCGCAGCCGCCACACGACACTGGACGAGGATGTCGTCGCCTTCTACGCCCGTACCGCCCCGTCCGATGAGCGCCTGGAGTTCACCCAGGTGGCCGACGTGTTCCGCGGGCTGTCCGACGACGATCGCGAGCTGTTGTCGCTGGTCGCCTGGGAAGGCCTGGACGCCGCCGAGATCGCCCGTGTCCTGGGCTGCTCCCGCAACGCCGTACGCATCCGGCTCCACCGCGCCCGCAAGCGCTTCGCACACCGGCTGGCCGCGGCGGACCTCACGTTCACGCCGATGACCAGAACCGCGCAGATCCCGGCAGGAAGGCCGCTATGAACGTCACCGATGAAGCGATCAGCCGTCTGGCCCGGGTCCGCGACGACGAACTGACCGGGCAGGCGTCCGCCGCGGGGGCGCGAACGCTGCTCGCCGCCATCACCGCCTCACGGCCGCACACCGCGGTGCCGCCCTCACCGGCCGGCGGGCGACCCCGGAGAACGCGGTTGACGATCGCGGCGGTCGTCGTCGGCATGCTCGTCGCCGGCGTCGTCGTCGGCCCCAGCCTGCTGCGCGACCGGAGCGCCGTCAGCTATGCCAACTCCGCCGTCGCGATCGTGCGCGACGGCCCGCAGTACGTCGCACGGATCATCGACCCCTTCGCCGATCACGCCAGGTACACCGAGGCGTTCCGCGCGGTCGGCCTGGACATCGACCTGCGTCCGGTGCCGGTCTCCCCAGGAGCCGTGGGACAGATCCTGGGCATGATTGTCGGCGGCGACCAGGCTCCCGATCGGATTCCCGATCCGCAGACCGAGTCGGATCCCTCCGGCCTTCGGTTCGGCGGCGTCGCCATGTCGGCGGAGACCGCTCCGAAGGGGTGCCGGCCGGGCCGCGACAGCGGCTGCGTCATGGTGATGCGCATTCCCGCCGGTTTCGCCGGCCGCGTGAACGTTCGGCTCGGCCGCCAGGCCCGGCCCGGCGAACGGTACGCCAACATCGACCAGGCCATGGCCCCCGGTGAGATGTTCGCCGGGGTCTCCCTGCGGCACGGCCGGTCCGTGCGGGACATGGTGGCCGAGGCTCGCCGGCGGGACCTGCGTGTGATGTTCAGCCGTATCCGTGTCGACGCGCGGACCGGCGGTATGTCGTCCTTCGATCCGGTTCCCGCCGGCCGTGTCGAAGGCGACTGGGTCGTATGGCACGCCTGGCAGGTACAGGCCGGCGTGATCCGCTTCCTGGTCACGCCCGGGCGATCGGCCGAGAACCCGTTCTACAACGGAAGCGCACCGCCGCCGGCCTCCTGACCGTCAGGCGGCCCGGCTCCTGCTCCCGCACGAGCGGGCCGGGGCCGGGCCGCCGGGGGTGTCGGTACGTCGATGGGCGATCAGCGCCGGTTCCCGCGGCGAGTGGCATTCCGGTGATCTCACCGCGACCACCGCGTCGGATCCTCCGTCCCGGCAACGTGCCGCGTACCGGTCGTCAGCGGGTGCCGCCGCGGTCGTCCCTCTCCGCGAGGCGCCGGGTCTGGCCGTCGTGCACGTCGCTCACCCACTCCCAGCCGGGCCTGGCCGACGGGCCGATCCGCGGGTCGTCGGGAGCACGGCCCTCACGCAGGGCGAGCACGTACGCCCGGTCCTGCTCGATCCGTGCGCGTACCTGATCGGCTCCGCCGACCGACCCGTGACCGGGGACGACGGCGTCGACGCGGTCCGCCACGCCCTCCAGCAGCCGCAGCGCGGCGAGGTAGTCCTCGATCGGGTCGGCGGTGCCGTCCAGGTCGAGCATCGGGACCAGGACGTCGGAGAGCATGTCGCCGGCGACGAGAACCCCGCGTTCTTCGATGAACAGCGCCGCGTGGCCCGGTGCGTGCGCCTGATGCTCGATGATCCGGGCCTCGGGGCCGTCCCATGGGATCCGCGCCGTCTCGCCCGGCAGGGCGGTGATCAGGCCGTACAGGTCGAGCGGGACCTTCTCGGCGATGCCCGTCTCGAGCAGGTGCTCGGTGATGTCGGCCTTGATGTTCGGGTCGGACAGCTGGTCCCGGACGGCGGCCGCGCAGCGGGCCGTGCCGTATCGGGGGGCCGTGCCGAGCCGGGCGTGCCAGAGGAGGTGATCCCAGTCCGGATGCGTCGAGAAGCCCGCCACGACGGTCCGGCCCGAATCGGACAGGTCGTCGGCGAGGCAGGCCATCTCGTGGTCCTGCACCCCCGCGTCGATGAGCAACGAGCCTGCCCGGCCGTGCACGACGACGGCATTGCTCTGGCAGAACTCGCTCTCGTGGACCAGCACACCCTCCGCGACCTGCTTCAGCACGGGTGGCTCCCTCCGCTCGTGATGTGCAACCGCCTGCCGAGACCGTAGTGCTTAGTGGTGGCATTTTGCAAGCACTATGGGGGTGAGGCGTACGAGCCGGGACCGGGGTGCCCGGCCGACGCCACGCACGGAGCGGTCACGTCGCGGGGAGGCCGAGGGCGTTGGCCGCGTCGACCTCGAAGTACTCCGTCGTGGCGAAGGCACCGGCGTGATCCTCGAAGAAGCTCCTGACGCCGTCGATCGAGTCGTGGACGATGACGTTCACCGCCTTGGTCCCGTCGGTGCTCGCCACCCCCACCGTCCACCTGGCCCCCGCGGGAAGCCGGCCGTACGCCTTCTTCAGGGAATCCCAGAAACCGTCGTCGTCGGAGATCGTGGAAACGGCCATGACGTGCACTCTGGCACTCTCCTCGTCGGCTCTCGGGTTCACTCGGCAGTTGACGTGCAGGTACTGTGCGGCACCGTTCTCGAAGTCGTAGATCGCGACCGTCCGGGGGTCCTCGAGCGGATCGTCCGAAGGCATCAGGAAGTGGGTCTCGCTGATCGGGAGCAGCTCGTGGTCGAGCTGCTGCAGCTTGCCGAGGAGTTCCGCCTCCATGGGGTCCAGGGTGAACTTGAGGCGGAGTGCTCCGTGCTCGGCCACCACGTCGTAACGGGTGCCGGGGCGCTCGTAGCAGCCTTCGTACCTGGACGGATCGAGGACCAGGGCCGGGTCGGGCTCCGGCAGGCCGGGGATGGTGACCGCGCCGAGGTCGGCCAGGATCTCGTTGAACACCTTCCGGTAGAAGCCGTCCCGCGGTCCGGCGTTCACCAGCATCGAGACGGCGATGTTCGATTCCGGCAGGATCCGCAGGCGGGCGCTCTGGCCGATCGTGCTGCCGTCGTGGGCGTAGACGGTCCGGCCGTGCCAGTCGCACACGATGAGGCCGAGTGCCCACTCCGGCCCGAACGTGTACGGGTCGGGTACGGGGACCCGCGACTCCGTCATCTCGCGGATGATGCCGGGCGAGACGATCTCCGTCCCGTTCGGCGCCTTTCCCTCGTCGAGGAACACGTGCGCCATCGTGAGCAGTTCCCTGGCCGTCGTGGTGACGTTCCCTCCGGGACCGAAGGAGCGCGGCAGGTGGTCCAGCGGTGAGCGGACGGGGCCTTCTTCGAGGGATCGGACCAGGTGTCCGGTCGCGGCCCGGTTCCGGTCGACGTGCTCGTGCCGGGTGTTCGTCGAGGTCAGCCCCAGGGGGTCGAACAGGCGATTTTTCATGATGTCGTCCCACCGCCCGCCGTCGATCACCTCCATGATGCGGGCGAGGATCGCGTATCCCAGGGCCGGGCTGTAGCCGTGAGTGCGGCCCAGGGGGTGGACCTGGCTCGCGCCGGCGATGTTCTCCACCATGCGCTCGTACACGTCGTCACCCTCGCCCGGGTCCCCGTAGCTCTCCTCGATGCCGCCGGTGTGGTCGAGGAGGTGGCGGGGGGTGACCCTGGCGCCGACGTCGGGGTCGGCGACCCGGAAACCGGGGAGGTAGGTCCGCACCGGCTCGTCCAGGGCGACCTTCCCCTCGTCGACGAGCCGCATGAAGGCCAGGGCGGTCCATGTCTTGGACACGGAGCCGCACTGGTAGATCGTGCGGGTCGTGGCGGGCTCCCGTGTGGAGACGTTCCCGACGCCGACCGCGAAGTCGGTGATCTCCCCGTCGACGAGGACACCGATCGCGGCACTCGGGATCCGGTACTCCGCGAGCAGTTCGGAGACGCGGGCGCGTATCCGGGCCACGTCCAACGCTTGTGCCATAAAGGGGTCCTCGTCTTGAGCGAATCTTTCTGGACGATAAAAGGCTACGTTGCATTTCAACCTTGGTCAACGTAGAACATCCATTCATGCGCCTTAATGCTGGTTATTCGTGTTAATCGTTGCGATGATATTGTCGATGAATGCAATTCACGTCGATCCTCCGTTGCAATGTACTGTTGGTGAACGCACCCGTGGACCCGAGCCGACAGGAGGGTGGGCCGATGCCCGGAGGCAGGCTGACCCACGACGATCGCCGGCAGATCGCGATCTGGCTGGCCGAAGGGCTGGGGTACGCGGAGATCGCCAGGCGGCTGGGCAGGCCCACGTCCACGATCAGCCGCGAGGTGGCGCGCAACAGCGCGCCCGGCGGGTACCTGGCCGACCACGCGCAGCGGTCCACCGGGCTGCGCGCCCGCCGCCGCAGACCGGTTCAGGCCACGGAGCCACCGGCCGACGGGCGACCGGCCGAGTCCGTGCGCGGTTTCATGGAGCAGTTCGCGACGCTGCTGGCCGGGACCGGCCTCCCCCGGATGCCCGCCCGCGTGTTCGTCTGCCTGCTCACCTCCGACTCCGGGAGTCTGACGTCCGCCGAGCTCGTACGCCGGTTACGGGTCAGCCCGGCGTCGGTGTCCAAGGCCGTCGGCCACCTCGAGGCGATCGAGCTGGTCAGGCGCACACGGGATTCCGGCCGCCGCGAGCGGTACGTCGTCGACGACGACGTCTGGCTCCGGGCGTTCGAGGCCGACACCGGGGCGCACACCGAGATCGCGGCCGCCGCGCGGCACGGGAGCGAGCTCTTCGGCTCCGGCACGTCCATCGGCACCCGGCTGGACCGGATGGCCCGGTTCTTCGCCTGGATCAGCGAGCAGATGAACGACAGCGGCCTCACCGACGCCGTCGTGCGCGACGCGCTGACCGTGCTGGCCGCGCTGGTCCACGCCGCCCGGCCGCTCACCGTGGACGACCTCGCCGCGGCACTGGACTGGCCCGTCCCGCGGACGGCCGAAGCCCTGGACGCGATCGGCCGTCGTCCGATCCTCGCCGACCCGCTCACCGTGGAGCGGACCGGGCGCGGCGCGTACGCCGTCATCCCGAGACCCGACCGCCTGAGCCCCGCGCAACGCGACGCCCTGAGCGCCGCTCCGGGCTCGGCCCGAGGGGCCCGGAAATGACGAAGCCGGACGGACGTCGCGACCGCGATCCCTCCGGCCGCGCACGGGTGACCAGCATCTTCAAGTTGACACTTTATAAAGCGAATGCTTAAGTACCTGCATGGGAACCACTGTCGAGGACGAACGGCTCGATGCCCTGTTCACGGCGCTCAGCGACCGCACCAGGCGGGACATCGTGCTCCGGCTGAGCGCGGGCGAGGCGACGGTCAAGGAGCTGGCCGAGCCGTACGCCATGAGCATGCAGGCCGTCTCCCAGCACATCCGGGTGCTGGAGCGGTCCGGCCTGATCAGTCAGGGACGGCACCGCCAGACCCGGCCGTGCCGCCTCGAACCCGGGGCGCTCGAGGCCGCGCTCTCCTGGATCGAGGAGAGCCGGCGCGTGTGGTCGGACCGGATGGACCGGCTGGAGGCGCACCTCGCCCGCCTGCAGGAACGTGACGACCGGTGAGCGACGACGAACTCGTCCACCGGCGGGTCTTCGACGCGCCGCGCGAGCTGGTGTGGCGGTGCCTCACCGAGCCCGCCGAGCTCGCGCGGTTCTGGGGGCCGGCCGGCATGAGCACGCCGATCGACGGCATCGTGGTCGAACTCCGTCCCGGTGGCCGGTTCGAGACCCTGATGGTCGGCGAGCACGGCGACCACCGGATGGTCGCCACCTTCACCGAGGTCGTCCCGCCCGGACGGCTCGCCTGGGTCGAGCCTGCGACCGGGATGCACACCACCGGCACGCTCGACGACCTCGGCGACGGCAGGACCGCGGTCGTCATCCATCAGCGGCACGTGCCCGAGGCGATGCGCACGCCCCGGGCCCGTGACGGCTTCCTCACCTCCCTCGACAAGCTCGGGGACCACCTCGCCCACCTCGTACAGGGAGATCGGTCATGACCGACCCGCAGTCCTGGGTGGCGCCGACCTGTACGGGGCTCGCCGACCTCCTCGCCGTCGCGGACGCCGGCACCTGGGACGCCCCGACGCTGTGCGAGAAGTGGCTCGTCCGTCACGTGGTCGCGCACGTGACGATGCCGGTGCGGCTCACCCCCGAGCGGTTCGGGGCCGAGATGGCGGCGGCCGGTGGCGACTTCACCGTGCTCTCCGACACCGTGGCCGCACGGGACGCCTCGCTGCCCGCCGCCGACCTGCTCGGCCGGCTCCGGTCGCCGGGGCTGCACGCGTGGCAGCCCCCGGGCGGCGGCGCGGCCGGTGCGCTGAGCCACGCCGTCATCCACTCCCTGGACGTGACGATCGCGCTCGACCGGCCCGCGGTCGCACCGGCCGAGGCCGTGACCGCCGTCCTCGACCGGCTCGCCGCCGCCGACGGCACCTGGTTCGGGACCGACCTGACCGGGGTACGGCTCGAGGCCACCGACACCGGCTGGAGCCGGGGAACCGGCCGGCTCGTGCGCGCCGACAGCGGCTCCCTGGTCGCGCTCCTGTCCGGCCGGACGCTGCCCGACGGCCGGGCGCTGCCCCGCGCCTGAGGCTCCCGGCCGATCCGGCGACGCCGGGAGCTCGGATCAATTCCCCTGGAGGACGGACATGGGGCAGCGGTCGTAGCCGTACTCGCTGATCTCTCCTCCGAGCGCGGGCCGGTGGACCGAGCCCATGCGGAGCTCCCGCATGGAGTCGGTGACGGCGCGGAAGTACCGGACGAAAGGGAACGGGGGTGGTCTGTCACGGTGGCGGCCTCCCTCGTGGTGCCGTGCCGGCAGGGGCGGACGGTGCCGCCGCCGGTGTCCGGCGGGACCGTCACGGTCGTGGTGACCCATGCCCCCGGGCGCCGGTGGGCTCGGACGAGCCCGTCCCGCCGCCGGTGGGGGCGTGTCGGCGTCGGGGACCGGTGCGGGATCACGACGACGTGTATCAAGGAGTGTTACTGCGGGACGTTCAAGTGTCAATCGTCGATGCCGGCGGCGACGGCCGGCGCGGACGACGCGGCAGGGCGAGGCCGATCCGCGTCGCGGCGAACGCCCGCGGCCATGTCCGCGACCGTGTGCGCCCGGATCCCGGGGCAGGGCCCGTTCGCGACGCGTGCCGACACGGCGCGGACGTGATCCTGCGCGGGCCGGAGCAGTCCGTCGTAGACCTGCGCGAACAGGTCGCGGGCACGACCTCGCGGCCAGCCGGGCGGCATGAGGACGTCGGGGAGCATCGGGTCGAGCACCGGGAAACGCCGGTAGACGTCCATCACCTCCGTGCGGGCCCGTACCGCCGCGGCGCCGGTCACCGCGCCGGCGGCCACCCGGGGCGCCAGCGGGCCCCACCGGTCGATGAAAGTTTCATACTCCTTCGCGATGGCCGCCAGGTCCCAGGCCTGCACCGGATCGCGGTCGACCTCCGCCTCCAGTTCCAGGTGCCGTGCGCGGAACATCGTCACCGAGCCGAGCGCCACGGCCGCCAGCTCCGCACGCCCGTCCGGCGAGGGGGGATCGGGGGAGATCCACACACCGTCGTACAGCGGGGCGTAGCCGTTCCAGCGCAGGTGCTCCCGCAGCGCTCGCCGCCGCGTGCTCTCCTGCTCGGGCATGGAGAAGACGACGACCGTCCACGAACCGTCCCAGGGGCCGGGGTCCACGCCGATGGCGGCGATCGCGGTGCCGCCGTTGGACAGATCGGCCGCGGCGCCCTCGGTCAGGCGGTACGAGCTGTACCGCCCCTGCCGGCTGCCCTCCAGGACCCCCTGGCGGACCAGCCTGCTGATGGACGTGCGCGCGGCGCCGGCGGTCACGCCGAACTCGCCCAGCAGGGCCACGATCGCCCCCGAGGGCAACCAGGCCCGGGTACGCACGGTGTAGTCGGCGATCAGGGTCACCGCCAGGCCCTGGGCCGAGCTGCCCGGCCGTCTCCGCCCTGGTGGCGGCCCGGCTGCGGCCTCGGGGAAGATCTCCTCGATATCGAACGGGCGTACCACGGTGCGCTCCCCGGCACGGACGGTCCACGACCGTACCGACTGTACCGGCCGGGGAGTCACCGGACCCCGGTCGGCGCTTCCCGGCGGGCTCCGGATCGCGTCCGCCGGAAGGGTATGAAATTTTCACGTTTTAATTTCATGTCCACCGGGACGACAGGTGGGGTGACCTCGGCGGCGGCGACGGCACGGCGACCGCGACCGTCCGAAAGTCGAAAACGCCTCGTTGACTTCCTCCAGTCAAGGCTCCTATGGTCTGGCCACCACCCACCTCCACCACAGTGATGGGCATGACATGAAGAGATCAAGAGCACTCCAGCGAGCCGTGTTAGCGTTAACATCAACGCTCGGACTGACGATCCCCGCGGTGGTCGTCGCGCAGTTGCCGGCCCAGGCGGCGGTGGCCTGCCGGGTGGACTACGCGGTGGCCTCGCAGTGGTCGGGCGGGTTCACCGGTAACGTCACCGTGCGCAATCTGGGTGACCCGGTCGACGGCTGGCGGCTGACCTGGAACTTCACCGCAGGCCAGCGGATCTCACAGGCGTGGAACGCCACCGCCACGCAGAGCGGGACGGTAGTGACGGCCGTCGACGCCGGCTACAACGCCGCGATCCCCTCCGGCGGCAGCACCACGTTCGGCTTCAACGCCTCCTCGGGCACGGTCAACCCCGCCCCCGGCGACTTCGCGCTCAACGGCGTCGCCTGCACCGGCGCTCCGGCGACTCCCACCCCCACCGCGAGCCCGACGGCCAGCCCCACCGTGAGCCCGACGGTCAGCCCGACCCCGACCCCGACCCCGACCCCGACGGGGCCGACGACTCCGCCGGCGTCCTACCCCGCTCCCGGCCGCGTCACGGGCGACATCGGCGTGCACGACCCCACGGTGGTCAGGCGGCCCGGCGGCGGCTATCTCATGGCCCACACCGGCGACAACGTCGCCCTGAAGACGTCCACCGACCGCGTCAACTGGCGCAACGCCGGAAGTGTCTTCCCCGGCGGCGCCCCCTGGACCACCCCCTACACCGGGGGTGCCCGCAACCTGTGGGCACCGGACATCTCCTACCACAACGGCCAGTACTACCTGTACTACTCCGCCTCCAGCTTCGGTTCCACCAACTCGGCGATCTTCCTGGCCACCAGCCCCACCGGGGCCTCCGGGTCCTGGACCGACCGTGGACTGGTCATCTCCACCACCGCCTCCAGCAACTACAACGCTATCGACCCCAACCTGATCGTCGACGACCAGGGCCGCTGGTGGATGTCCTTCGGCTCCTTCTGGTCCGGCATCAAGCTGATCGAGCTGGACCCGGCCACCGGCAAGCGCCTGAACACCACGGTCCGCAGCATCGCCGCCCGTCCCGGCAGCACCGCGATCGAGGCGCCGTTCATCGTCAAGCGCGGCGGTTACTACTACCAGTGGGTGTCCTTCGACCGGTGCTGCAACGGCGCCGCCAGCACCTACCGGGTCATGGTCGGCCGCTCCACCAGCGTCACCGGCCCCTACGTCGACCGCAACGGCGTCGCGATGACCTCCGGCGGCGGCACCCAGGTGCTGGCCGGGCACGGCTCGATCCACGGCCCGGGCCACCAGGCCGTCCTCGCCGACACCGACGGTGAGCTGCTGGTCTACCACTACTACGCCGACAACGGCGCCTCCCTTCTCGGTATCAACCGGATCGGCTACGACTCGGCCGGCTGGCCGTTCGTCTACTGACCCCGGCCCGTCAGGAGTGATCACCATGCGTCTTCTCCGAACACGCGCCATGGCGGCGGCCCTGCTTCTCGGCGCCGCCGTCGTCGTACCGGCCGCCACGGCCCAGGCGGCGGTGGCCTGCCGGGTGGACTACGCGGTGGCCTCGCAGTGGTCGGGCGGGTTCACCGGTAACGTCACCGTGCGCAATCTGGGTGACCCGGTCGACGGCTGGCGGCTGACCTGGAACTTCACCGCAGGCCAGCGGATCTCACAGGCGTGGAACGCCACCGCCACGCAGAGCGGGACGGTAGTGACGGCCGTCGACGCCGGCTACAACGCCGCGATCCCCTCCGGCGGCAGCACCACGTTCGGCTTCAACGCCTCCTCGGGCACGACCAACCCCGCCCCCGGCGACTTCGCGCTCAACGGCGTCGCCTGCACCGGCGCCACCCCCACCCCCACGCCCACCCCGACCCCCACCGTGAGCCCGACGGCCAGCCCCAGCCCGTCACCGACCCCGACCACCGGCCCGCGCAACACCTTCACCAACCCGATCAAGACACGAGGCCCGGACCCGTGGCTGACCCACCACGGGGGCTACTACTACCTGGCCACGACCACCTGGAACTCCACCATCACCATGCGCCGCTCCCGCACGCTGGGCGGGCTGGCGACCGCTCCCGACACCGTCGTGTTCGACCTGGCGGGCAGGGCGAACGGCTGCTGCAACATGTGGGCCCCGGAGTTCCACCTGCTGGACGGGCCCAACGGCAAGCGCTGGTACATGTACTACGTGGCCGGCCAGAACGTCGCCGACTTCAACCCCACCCAGCGGCTGCACGTCCTGGAGAGCGCGGGCACCGATCCCATGGGTCCGTACACCTTCAAGGCCGACCTGGGCGGCGACTGGCAGCTCGACGCCAGCGTCCTGCGGCACGGTGGCCGGCTGTACCTGATGGGCACCTACAACCCCGGCACCCAGAGCCTGTTCATCACCCCGCTGAGCAACCCCTGGACGATCGGCGGTTCCCGGGTCAGGCTCTCCTCGCCCACCTACGCCTGGGAGCGGCAGACCGCCGCGGTGGCCGAGGGGCCCGAACCGCTGTACCACAACGGCAAGACCTTCGTGATCTACTCCGCCAGCGCCTGCTGGGGCCCGGACTACAAGCTGGGCATGCTCACCCTCACCGGCGCCGACCCCCTCAACCCCGCCCACTGGACCAAGCACCCCACCCCGGTCTTCCAGCGCAGCGACGCCAACGGCGTCTACGCGCCCGGCCACAACGGGTTCTTCACGTCCCCCGACGGCACCGAGGACTGGATCGTCTACCACGCCAACAGCTCGGCGAGCGGCGGTTGCGACATGAACCGCAGCACCCGGGCCCAGAAGTTCACCTGGAACGCCGACGGCACGCCGAACTTCGGCACACCCGTCCGGCTCGGCACCACGCTGAACTCCCCCTCCGGGGAGCCGGCGAGCTGATCGGACGACGTCCGCGCGGGCCCCGTGCCGGCGCGGACGTCCCCGGCACCGCTCCGGACCCGATGGCGGGGCGAGGGCGCGGCGCGTCCGGTGCCCGACCGGCGCCGGACGCCGCCCCGCTCGCGGAACGCCGTCATCCGGGAGCGGGGCCAGAAACGACGATCCCCGACGAACCAACGGAACCACCATCTGATTGGGCCAGACATGAAACGTTTCATCCATCTGACACGGAGCCGCGCCGTGATCGGCGGCGCCGTGTGCGCGGTGCTGCTGGGAGGGGCCGTCGTCCAGGCGCCCGCCTCCGCGGCGGTGTCCTGCCGCGTCACCTACGAGATCGCCAGCCAGTGGGGCGGCGGCTTCGGCGCCAACGTGACGATCGACAATCTCGGTGACCCGGTCAACGGCTGGCGGCTGACCTGGAACTTCACCGCAGGCCAGCAGATCTCCCAGGCGTGGAACGCCACCGCCACGCAGAGCGGGACGGCGGTGACGGCCGTCGACGCCGGCTACAACGCCGCCATCCCCTCCGGCGGCAGCGCCTCCTTCGGGTTCAACGCCTCCTGGAACGGGTCCAACCCCGCCCCGGCCTCCTTCTCCCTCAACGGCACGGTCTGCGACGGCGGCACCGCCTCGCCGACCCCGACGCCCACACCGACGCCCACCGTGTCCCCGACCCCGACCCCGACCCCGACGCCCACCCCCACCCCCACACCGACCCCGACGCCCCCGGCCGACGCCAAGCAGGCCGAGGACCTGGACCGTGGCCTGATCAGCGTGCGCTCCGGGTCCGGCAACCTGGTGTCCTGGCGGCTGCTGGGCACCGAGACCCGCGACACGTCGTTCAACGTGTACCGGGGCGGCACCCGCATCGCGAGCGTGACCAACTCCACCAACCACCTGGACTCCGGCGCCGCCGCCGACGCCTCCTACACGGTGCGGGCGGTCAGCGGCGGCAGCGAGGGCCCGGCGTCGGAGACCTCGCTGCGGTTCGGCAACGGCTACCTGGACGTGCCGATCACCCCGCCGTCCTCCGGACACCACGCCAGCGACGCCGCCCCCGCCGACCTGGACGGCGACGGACGCCTGGACATCGTGCTGAAGTGGGAGGCCAACAACTCCAAGGACAACTCCCAGGCCGGCGTCACCGACCCGGTCTACGTCGACGGCGTCAGGCTGGACGGCACCCGGCTGTGGCGGATCAACCTGGGCCGCAACATCCGGGCCGGGGCGCACTATACCCAGTTCCAGGCCTACGACTACGACGGCGACGGCAGGGCCGAGGTCGCGATGAAGACCGCCGACGGCACCGTCGACGGCCGCGGCACCGTGATCGGCAACGCGAGCGCCGACCACCGCAACTCCGACGGTTACATCCTCACCGGGCCCGAGTACCTGACCATGTTCAACGGCCAGACCGGCGCCGCGATGTCCACGGTGAACTACGACCCGCCGCGCGGCAACGTCGGCTCCTGGGGAGACACCTACGGCAACCGGGTCGACCGGTTCCTGGCCGGCACCGCCTACCTCGACGGCCGGCGCCCCAGCCTGATCATGGCCCGCGGCTACTACACCCGCGCCGTGATCGCGGCCTGGGACTTCCGCAACGGCTCCCTCGTCAAGCGCTGGACCTTCGACTCCAACGCCTCCGGCAACGGCGGCTACGCGGGCCAGGGCAACCACTCCCTGAGCGTGGGCGACGTCGACGCCGACGGCAGGGACGAGATCCTGTACGGCGCCGCCGCCATCGACGACAACGGCCGCGGCCTGTGGAACACCGGCCTGGGCCACGGGGACGCCGGTCACCTGGGCGACCTCAACCCCTCCCGTCCGGGCCTGGAGTACGTGAAGATCTCCGAGTGGGCCGCCAGCCCCGGCCTGTACATGGTCGACGCCCGTACCGGGTCGAGGCTGTGGCAGACCGCCGCCAGCTCGGAGGAGGGCCCCGGGCGCGGGGTGGCCGCCGACATCTACGCGGGCAGCCCCGGCGCCGAGTCCTGGGCGGCGGGCGCCGGCCAGAACGGCCTGCGCAACACCGCGGGCACGGTCGTCGGCCGCCAGCCCTCCTCGGCCAACTTCCTGGCCTGGTGGGACGGCGACCCGTTGCGCGAGCTGCTGGACCAGACCCGGATCGACAAGTACGGCACCGGCGGCGAGACCCGGCTGCTGAGCGCCTCGGGGGTGCACTCCAACAACGGCACCAAGGCCACCCCGTCCCTGTCGGGTGACATCCTCGGCGACTGGCGTGAGGAGGTCATCTGGCCCACCACCGACAACCGGGCCCTGCGGATCTACGCCACGCCGCACGTGACCACCACGAAGATCCACACCCTGCTGCACGACCCGCAGTACCGGGTGGCGCTGGCCTGGCAGAACACCGCCTACAACCAGCCGCCGCACCCGAGCTTCTTCATCGGGAACGGCATGGCCACCCCGGCCCAGCCCAAGGTCTACCTCCGGTAGGACCCGGCACCGGGGGATCCGGGCCTGATCCCCCGGTGCCTTCCGGCGGGCGTCCCCTCCTGGTGGGAGGGGGCGCCCGAAGCGCGCGCCCGGTCCGGCCTCCCGGAGCCGGGCGCGCGTCTCACGGGGTCGCGCGTACAGGAAGCGTCACGGGGTCACGCGTACAGGAAGTAGTAGCGGTAACGGCTCTCCCACTCGCAGGAATAGTCGTCCCACCAGCCCTGGTCGGTGCCGCGGGTCCCGACCCGCTCGCACTCCGAGTGCTCCCTGAAGACGCCGGCCAGCGTCTCGGCGTGCGCCGGGGTGGCGCCGATCGTCAGTGTCGCTCCGAGGACCACGGCGGCCGAGACGAGAACAGCGCGGGTCTTTCGCATTCGTCCTCCTGTGAGTGGGGAGATCATGAAAGTGGACATTATCACTCACTGCGAGCCAGAAAGATTGTCAGGTCCCAATCGGCCGCGGTGCGGGGATGAAACTTTCATCGGTGTCGTCGAGGGCGGCGTGTGTTTCACGGACATTCACCGGTGGTAAAGACGGTGTGCGGCCTTCCGGAGTGATGTTCCGGTCGCTGTCCAATTCCATACGCGGCGTTCTTGAAATGCCTCGCAGGTGCGTATCCGGCTGCCTGTGCATGCCATGGATGATCTGTGCTTCTTCACGCTGTATGACGGGTAAAGTACGGTTCGTGCCGGTGTTTCTGGTCGGTCGAAACGATATGAAGAAACCTTTGACCGCCATCACCCGGGTGTCATATCGTCGCCCCGCCCATATCGATGTAAGTCGCGACACTCGAGCAGGACGTTGTTCTCGCAGGCGCTACGGTCGGCGGTACCGATCACGGCTGTCCCGGCACAGGAGAAGACACGGACGGTCACCGGGGAAGCGGCGATCATCCGACCGGAGTCGCCTCATGCAAGCTCGAATCCGTATGGCCATGACCGCCGTCATGGCGGTGACCATGCTGGCAGCCACCGCCGTGTCGACGGCCCTGGCGCCGCCGGCCCACGCCCAGGTGATAACCGACATCGCCTACGCACCCGCGCAACCGGCCGGGAGCAGGGGACACCTGCTGGACCTCCACCTGCCGTCCACCGGCATCACGCCCCGGCCGCTGATCATCTGGCACACCGGCTCGGCGTGGACGAGCGACGACGGCAAGGCCGGGGCGGACGCCATCGCGGCGATCTTCAACCCCCTGGGCTTCGCCGTGGCCGGCGTCAGCGTCCGGTCCAGCGCCCAGGCGATCTTCCCGGCCCAGGTGCACGACATCAAGGCGGCCATCCGCTGGCTGCGCGCGAACGCCGCCACCTACCAGCTCGACCCCAACCGGTTCGCGATCATGGGCGACTCCTCGGGAGGCTGGCTCACGGAGATGGCCACCCTGTCCGGCGGCGTGGCGGCGATGGAGGGCACCGTCGGCACGACCGGCGTCTCCAGCGCCGTGCAGGTGGGGATCGCCTTCTTCAGTCCCACCGACTTCCTGCAGATGAACGCGCAGAACCTGCCGACCGGCGGGCTCGACCACAACTCTCCCGCCTCCCCGGAGTCCCTCCTGGTCGGCTGCCCGATCCAGACCTGCCCGGCCACGGTGGCCCAGGCCAACCCGATGACCTACGCCGACGCGAACGACCCGCCGCTGATGTTCCTGCACGGCCAGGCCGACTTCCTGGTGCCGCACGGGCAGAGCGTCCTGCTCTACAACAGGATCAAGGCCCAGTGCGGCGACGCCACGTTCGTCTCGGTGCCCGGCGCGGACCACATGATGCCCCAGATCATGGACCCCGCCCAGTACGGCCTGCAGACCGTCCGCACCACCACCGACTGCGGCGAGACCGTCTCCACCGGAACGCTGAACCCCACCTGGGCCAACTTCACGACCTTCCTGCGCGGCGGGCTCAAGATGGGCAACGCCTGCGAGGTCACCTACACCACCGGCGTCTGGACCGGCGCCTTCAACGGCAGCGTGACGATCAAGAACACCGGCACGACCCCCGTCGACCGCTGGGTCCTGACCTGGACCTGGCCGGGCAACCAGCAGATCACCGGCGGCTGGAACGCCACGGTGACCCAGACCGGCACCCAGGTGACCGCCCGCGACGCCGGCCACAACTCCTACATCGGCTCCGGCTCCAGCCAGAGCTTCGGCTTCTCGGCGACCGCCACCGGGACGAACGGTATTCCGGCCCAGTTCAAACTCAACAACATCGTCTGCACGAGAGTGCCCTGACGCCGGTGCGCCGGGCCGTCGCCGGAATGGCGACGGCTCGGCGCCGTTCTCACATCGTCCTGACTCCTCGCCATTACATTCCCGGAAACCGCGGCGTGGAGCGGAAAGACGCATTTCCGGGGCCGACACGTTCCGTTGAATTCCGGCCACGGAATGTCACCTACCGGATTACCCGTGTTTATATTGCTTTCCCCGACGGGCCGCCTCTATTCTTGCCCGTGGCGGCTCGCCGGACTATTTCCCGTTGCTTTCATGCCCGGCCGGGGGTCGCCTGATATCCCGGCGCCCGAAATGAATCGGATGAGCCGCCTTCCGCTGCCCGAGGGGCGTTGTCCGGGATCGTCGATGAGTGAGGGGACGCGTGCGTACATCCAACATGTTCGTCAGGAGTCTCGGCGTATATGTGCCTGACAGTGTGAGCGTCGAACAGGCGGTTCGCGAGGGCTGGTACCCGGCCGAGGAGGTCGAGAGGTACCGGCAGATCGGCGCGGCGGTGGCCGGCGACATGCCCGCGCCCGAGATGGCGCGGCTCGCCGTCCTGGACGCGTACGACCGCTGGGGGGAGTCCTCCCCGAAGGAGCTCGACCTCCTGCTCTACCCGTCGGTCTGGCACCAGGGCCCGAACGGCTGGCAGCCCCAGCACTACCTGCAGATGCACCTGCTCGGCGGGAACGTTCCGGCGTTCGAGATCCGGAGCGGCTGCGTGGGGATGATCAGCTCGCTGGAGCTTGCGGCGAGCTACCTCCAGGCCGACGCCGGCCGGGAGACGGCCATGGTCGTCTCCTCGGACAACCACGGCACCCCGCTGGTGGACCGCTGGCGGATGACCCCCGGGGCGCTGATCGGCGACGCCGCGGCCGCGCTCCTCCTCGGCAAGGGGTACGGCATGGCCGAGCTGCTGTCGGTGAACGCGACGGTGATCCCGGAGGCCGACGCGGTCAACGACGGCGCCTACCCGCTGTTCCCCCCGGACGCCACCGTCGGCAGGGGGCTGAGCTTCTCGGACCGGCACGAGGAGTTCCGCCAGCGGCTGCTCAAGGCCCAGGGGACCGGGATCCACCTGACGATCCAGAAGACGATGATGCAGCAGGTCGAACGGACCCTGGACGAGGCCGGGATCGAGCTCTCCGACATCACGAAGGTGGCCCTGCCGCACGGCCGCCGCGAGGACCTGGACGGGCAGATGTCCTGGCTGGGCATCGACGAGGACCAGACGACCTGGGACTACGGCAGGCGCGTGGGCCACTGCGGCGCGGTGGACCAGTTCATCGCCTTCGAGCACCTGATCGCGACCGGCGGGCTCGTGGCCGGCGACCACCTGCTCATGGTCGGGTTCGGCTCCGGCACGTCCGTCGCCGCGGCGGCGTTCAGGATCCTGGCCACCTCGCCCGTCACGGCGGGGGCACGCGCATGACCGGTCTCACCCGCACGACCGGGCTCTCTCGGCGGCTGGTCGGCTTCATCCAGGACAACCTCGTCCAGGACGGCGACGACATCACGGTCGACGAGACGACCCCGCTCCTGGTGTCGGGCCTGCTGGACTCCCTGAGGACGGCACGGCTGCTGAACTTCCTCCGCAGGGACGTCGGCGTCCCGATCCCCGCCGCGAAGCTCGACCCCGACAACTTCCGGGACGTCGTGACCATCGTGGCGATGGTCGAAGAACTCGAATCCGTCTAGCCGGGGCGAGGACGAAGCATGCGGTACGCGGACACGTACATCGACGGGGTGGGGGCCTTCGTCCCCCGGACCGTCGTCAGCGTCGAGAAGGCCGTCGCCAAGGGCTGGTACCCGGCCGAGGAGGCCGAGCTGCACAACCTGGGCGGGGCGGTCGTGGCCGGTGACGTACCGGCTCCGGAGATGGCCCTGCACGCGGCGCGGATCGCGCTCAAGCGCAGCGGGCGGGCGCCCGCCGACCTGGACCTGCTCCTGTACGCCTCGACGTGGCACCAGGGACCGGACGGCTGGCCCCCGCACTCCTACCTGCAGCGCCGGCTCGTCGGCGGGAACGTCCTGGCCACCGAGATCCGCCAGGGCTGCAACGGGATGTTCCTCGCCCTGGAACTCGCGGCCGGTCACCTGAGCGCCGTCCCCGGGCGGCAGGCCGCCCTGCTGGTCTCCTCCGACAACTACGGCACCCCGCTGATGGACCGGTGGCGGATGGGCCCCGGCTACATCGGCGGGGACGCCGCCGGCGCGCTCGTGCTCACCAGGCGGCCGGGGTTCGCGCGCCTGATGTCGGTCTGCACGACGACGGTGGCCGAGGCCGAGGAACTGCACCGGGGCAGCGAACCCCTGTTCCCCCCGGGCGTCACGGTCGGGCGGAAGATGAGCTTCGCGGCCAGGAACGAGCAGTTCCGGCAGCAGGTCATGCCCAGGGGCGAGGCCACCGCGGCGCTGTTCACCATCCAGCGGGCGCTGATGGAGGTCGTCGAGCGCGTGCTGGACGAGAGCGGGATCAAGGCCGGCGACCTCACCCGGGTGGCGTTCATGAACTACTCCGAGGAGATCGTCGAACAGCGGTGCATGGCCATGCTCGACCTGCCCATGTCCCGCTCCACCTGGGACTACGGCCGCACCATCGGCCACTGCGGGGCCAGCGACCAGGTCCTCTCCCTCGACCACCTGCTCACGACCGGGCAGCTGGGTCCCGGCGACCACATGCTGATGCTCGGCACCGGGCCGGGAGTGACCGTCTCCGGTGCCGTCATCAAGATCATCGACAGGCCTCAGTGGGCCTGAACCGAAGGGAACGAACGCAGATGGCCGACACTCCGCGCGGAGTCCGGGTGGAGCCGGTGGCGGTGATCGGGATCGGGCTCCGCCTTCCCGGTGACGCCGGCTCACCGGACGAGTTCTGGGACCTGCTGCGCGCCGGCCGGAACACGACCGGGCCGCTGCCCGCCGAACGCTGGCGCCGGTACGAGAACCGCGGTCCCGAACACGCCGCCGCGCTGCGCGACGCCGTGCGCCACGGCAGCTTCCTGAGCGACGTCGAGGGCTTCGACGCGGAGTTCTTCGGCCTGTCGCCCCGCGAGGCCGAGCTGATGGACCCGCAGCAGCGGATCCTGATGGAGACCGCGTGGGAGGCCCTGGAGAACGCCGGCCTGCCGCCGCACGAGCTGGCCGGCACCGACGCCGGGGTGTTCATGGGGGTCTGCACCGCCGACTACGGTGGCCGCCTCCTGGAGGACCTTCCCCAGATCGAGGCGTGGACCGGGATCGGCGCCGCGACCTGCGCGGTCGCCAACCGCATCTCCTACTCCCTGGACCTGCGCGGCCCCAGCATGGCGGTCGACACCGCCTGCTCGGCGTCGCTGGTCGCGCTGCACCTGGCCGCGCAGAGCCTGCGGCTCGGCGAGAGCGACGTCGCCCTCGCCGGCGGCGTCAACCTGCTCCTCACCCCGGGCCAGACCCTCACGCTCGGCACGGCCGGAGCCCTGGCCCCCGACGGGCGGTCCAAGTCGTTCGACGCGTCGGCCGACGGCTACGGACGCGGCGAGGGCTGCGGCGTGATCGTGCTCAAGCGGCTGTCCGACGCGGAACGCGACGGCGACCGGATCCTCGCGCTCGTCGTCGGCAGCGCCGTCAACCAGGACGGGCACACCAACGGCATCATGGCGCCGTGCGGGAAGGCCCAGGAACACGTGATGATCCGGGCCTGCCGGCAGGCGGGCGTCGCGCCGTCCACCGTCGACTACATCGAGGCGCACGGCACCGGGACCCGGCTCGGCGACCCGCTGGAGGCGGGCGCGCTGTCCTCGGTGTACGGCGCGGGGCGGCCCGCGGACGACCCGTGCCTCATCGGCTCGGTCAAGTCCAACATCGGCCACCTCGAAGGCGCCGCCGGCATCGCCGGCGTCATCAAGGCGGTCCTCGCCCTCCACCGCGGGGAGATCCCCCCGAGCGTGCTGAACGCCCTGAACCCGGCCGTGGACTGGGAGACCTCGGGCCTGCGCGTGGTGACCGAGCGGTCGGACTGGCCGGAGCGCGACCACCCCCGCCGGGCGGGCGTCTCCAGCTTCGGCTACGGCGGCACGGTCGCGCACATCGTGCTCGAACAGGCGCCCCCGGTCCCGGAGGCGGCCCGGAGGACGCCCCGCGACGAGGTGACGGGGGAGCGGCTGTTCCCGCTGTCGGCCGCCTCCGAGCAGGCGCTGCGGCGGTACGCGGGCACGCTCGCCGACCGTCTCGGCGACGGGCTCGACCCGGCGTCGGCCGGGCACACGCTGGCACTGCGGCGCACCCACCTGACCCGTCGCGCCGTCGTGGTCGCGGCGGACGCGGGCGAGCTCGCGGCCGGTCTGCGCAGGCTCGCCGACGACGCGCCGGCCGAGAACGTCCTGCTCGGCGACGTGCTGCCCGAGCCCGGTCCCGGGCCGGTCTGGGTCTTCTCCGGGCAGGGCTGCCAGTGGCGCGGGATGGGCCGGGACCTGCTCGCCGTGCCGGAGTTCGCGTCCCTGGTCGACGAGGTGGAGCCGATCTTCGCCGAGGAGATCGGTTTCTCTCCCCGGCAGGTCCTCGCCGACGGCGACCTCGACACCATCGACCGCGTGCAGACCATGATCTTCGTGATGCAGCTGGGCCTCGCCAGGCTCTGGAACGCGTACGGGGTCGCTCCCAAGGCCGTCATCGGCCACTCCGTCGGCGAGATCGCGGCGGCCGTGACGGCCGGCGCGATGACCGTCGCCGACGGCGCCCGCCTGATCTGCCGCCGCTCCCGGCTGCTGCGCCGGGCCGAGGGCAAGGGCGCCATGGTGATGGTCGACCTGTCCTTCGAGGAGGCGGCGCACCGGCTGGCCGGCCGCGACGACCTGGTGGCCGCGATCGCGTCGGCCCCCGGCTCCACCGTGCTGTCCGGCGACGTCGCCGCCGTCGAGCAGGTGCTGGACGAGTGGCCGGTCGAGGGCATCGTGGTGCGGCGGGTGGCCTCCGACGTCGCCTTCCACAGCCCGCACATGGACCCCCTGGCCGTCGAACTGGCCGCCGCCGTCGCCGACCTGGAGTTTGGGGCGCCCCGCATCCCCATGTACACGACCGCGCTGGCCGACCCCCGGTCGGCGCCCGTCCTGGACGGCGCGTACTGGGCGGCCAACCTCCGCGACCCCGTACGGCTGGTCGCGGCGACGACGGCCGCGGCGCAGGACGGCCACCGCGTGTTCCTGGAGATCTCCCCCCACCCCGTGGTGGCGCACTCGGTGACCGAGACGCTCTCGGAGAACGGGTACGAGGACGTGTTCGTCGGCACGTCGCTGCGCCGCAACCAGCCGGAGCGCCAAGCCCTCCTCGTCGCGCTGGGCACGGCGCACTGCCACGGCGTCGACGTGGACTGGAGCCGGCTGCAGCCGTCCGGCACCCTGGCCGACCTGCCGCCGTACGCCTGGCAGCACCGTCGCCACTGGCGCGAGTCCTACGCCGGGGACGACAACCGCGGGCACGACGTGAGCTCCCACACCCTGCTCGGGGCCGGGACCGCGCTGGCCGGGAGCCGGACCCGGGTGTGGCGGACCAGCGTGGAGGACGCCGACCGGCCCTACCCGGGCAGCCACACCCTCAACGGGGTCGAGATCGTGCCCGCCGCCGTGCTGGTCAACACGTTCCTGCACGCGGCCGAGGACGAGGACGTCACGCTCACCGACGTGGAGATGATGCATCCGCTGATGACCGCGGAACGCAGGCAGGTCCAGGTCGTGCACGAGCCCCCGGCACTGCGGCTCGCGGCCCGCACCCCGGCCGGCCCCGACGAGCCCGAACCCGCCTGGCTGGTGCACGTCACCGCGGACGTGGCCGCTCCGGGCCAGGCGAAGCCCGACGTGCTGCCGGACGACGGCTCCCTCGTCCCGGTCGACCCCGGGTTCGTGCACGGGCGGCTGGCCGCCGTCGGCGTGCCCTCGACGGGCTTCGACTGGACGATCGAGACGCTGCTCGGCGCGGACGGCGCGCTGCGGGCCACGGTACGCACCGGGGACCCCGACAGCTGGGCACCGGCGCTGGACGCGGCGATGTCCGTGGCGCCCTGCGTGTTCCCCGGCGATCCGGTGCTGCGCATGGTCGTGCACATCGACGAGGTGGTGCTGACCGGCACCCCGCCCTCGACGCTGATCATCGACGCGGCCGTGGACCCGGCCGCCGACGACACCGTCCGGGCGCTCCTGGCCGACGTGGACGGCCGGGTGGTGGGACACCTGGCGGGACTGCGCTATCCGGTGATCGACGCGCCCGCCCCGGCCGAGGAGGATCTCCGGGGGCCCGCGGAGTCGTTCGCCGGGGTGGCGCCCGAGGACCTGCGCGAGCGCGTCCTGCCCGAGATCCGCGCGGAGATCGCGGCCGTGATGAGGCTGGCGCCCGAGGACCTGGCGGTCCGGCGTCCCCTGGTCGAGCAGGGGCTGGACTCGGTGATGACCGTCATGGTCCGGCGGCGCCTGGAGAAGCGCTTCGGCCGCCGCCTCCCCGCGACCCTGCTGTGGCAGCAGCCCACCATCTCCGCGATCGCGGACCACCTGGCCGGGCTGCTCGCGGCTCCGAGGCCGGACGCGGTGGCGAAGACCGTTCCCGAGGGCATGCCCGCGATCGGGGGCTGAGACCGCGCCGGGCGGGCCCGGGGGGGGCCCCCCCCCGGCCCCCCCCCGGGCTTTACCCGGCCGGGTCCCCCGGTGCCCCCCCCCCCGGGGGGGGGGCGGGGGAGAGGTGATCGGCCGGTAGCGTGGACA
>NZ_JBITFY010000015.1:0-255383 GCF_044456585.1 Streptosporangium sp. NPDC050855 | reverse complement strand
TGGCGCCCACGTGGTCGGCGGTGGCCGCGATGGAGCGGATCATGTGCTCCATGTCGGCGCCGCTGGCCAGGAAGGAGTCGACGTCGCCGTCGGAGGGGTCGTAGTAGGCGTGCAGCGAGATGTAGTCGACCATCTCGTACGTCGCCTCCAACACCTCCGCCTCCCAGGCGCCGAACGTCGGCATGGTGCTGTTGGAGCTGCCGCAGGCCACCAGCGACAGGTCCTCGTCGAAGCGCTTGAGGGCCCGCGCGGTCTCGGCGGCGAGCCGCCCGTACTCGGCGGCGGTCTTGTGGCCCATCTGCCACGGGCCGTCCAGCTCGTTGCCCAGGCACCACAGCCGCACGTCGTGCGGCTTGTCCACGCCGTGCGCGCGGCGCAGGTCCGACAGGCGCGTGCCACCGGGGTAGTTGCTGTACTCGACCAGCTCCAGCGCCTCGGCGACCCCCCTGGTGCCGAGGTTGAGCGCCATCATCGGCTCGACCCCGGCCCTGGCGGCCCACGTCATGAACTCGTTGAGCCCGAAGGCGTTGCCCTCCAGGCTGCGCCAGGCCATGTCCAGCCGCGCCGGACGCTCCTCGACCGGGCCGACGCCGTCCTCCCAGCGGTAGTTGGAGACGAAGTTACCCCCGGGGTAGCGCACCACCGTGACACCGAGCTCGCGGGTCAGTTCCAGCACGTCGGTGCGGAAGCCGTCGGCGTCGGCCAGGGGATGTCCGGGCTCGAAGACGCCGGTGTAGACGCAGCGTCCCATGTGCTCCACGAAGGAGCCGAAGAGCCGGGGTTCGACCGGGGCGATCCGGAAGGAGGGGTCCAGGGGGAGGCGGGCGGTAGACGCCACGGCACGACCTCTCTGTTAACGCGATATTTCGTAGTAGGAGGTTTCTACAACGTTGTTTCAACGTTGTACACGGGCATTTCGAAAGTCGATACCGGGGCGTTACGATCGTCGGGACCGGATCCCGTACGGCCCAAGAGCGCCGGGCCGGGCGGTGGCGACCGCGGCGGGAATGGGGGAGCGGGTGGGAGGGAGCCTGCGCGACATCGCGCGTCTGGCAGGGGTGTCGGTGAAGACCGTCTCCAACGTCGTCAACGGGTACGCCCACGTCTCGCCCGCGACCCGGGCCAAGGTGGAGGAGGCGCTCTCCCGGCTGGACTACCGGCCCAACCTGTCGGCGAGGAACCTGCGCCAGGGACGCACCGGCGTGGTCGCCCTGGCGCTGCCCGAGCTCGACGCCCCCTACTTCGCGGAGCTGTCCAGGTTCGTCATCGACGCCGCGGCCGAGCTGAGGTGGCTGGTGGTCATCGAGCAGACCGACGGCATCCTGGAGCGGGAACGGCGCATCCTCGACGGCGTCCGCGACCACCGGGTGGACGGGGTGATCCTCAGCCCGATCGCGATCGGCGCCGACGAGCTGGCCGCGCGCACCGACGCCACCGCGCTCGTGCTGCTGGGCGAGCGGATCCACGACGGCCCGGCCGACCACGTGGCCATCGACAACGTACGGGCGGCGCGCGACGTCACCGAGCACCTGATCGGGCTCGGCCGCACCCGCATCGCCGCGCTGGGCGCCGAGGACAACGCCGCCAGCGGCACCGCCCCGCTCCGCCTGGCCGGGTACCGCGAGGCCATGGCCGCCCGCGGGCTGCCCGAGACGGTCGCCACGGTCGAGCGCTACCGCAGGGACCAGGGGGCGGCGGCGATGGCCGGGCTGCTGGAGCGCGCCGAACCGCCCGACGCGGTGTTCTGCTTCAACGACCTGCTGGCGCTGGGCGCCCTGCGCACCCTGCTGTCGTACGGGCTGCGGGTGCCCGAGGAGGTCGCGCTGGCCGGCTTCGACGACATCGAGGACGGCCGGTTCAGCACCCCGACCCTGACCACGGTCGCCCCCGACAAGGCCGAGCTGGCCCGGATCGCGGTCGACCTGCTCAAGCAGCGGATCGAGGGCCCGGCCGACCACCCCCCGAAGGAGGTCGGCGCGGGCTACCGGCTGGTGGCCAGGGAGAGCACCCTCGGCCGGTCACCCGCGCGACCGCGTCCGGCGGGTCCCGGCCGGTGACCGGCGCCCCGATGACCTGTGACCGGTGCCCCGGCGCTCCGGTGACCGGGGCCCCGGGGGCGGGGTCAGACGTCGCGGGCCTTGAGGCCCTCCTGGGCCGGGTCGACGCCCCAGGAGATGATCCTGCGCGGGTGGATGCGGATGACCTCGCGGCTGAGGTAGGGGAAGGGGGGCTCGTGGTCCTCGATGGCCTCGGCCTCGCCGCGGATCTCCACGCCCCGCACCCGCCAGGGGTCGGTGGAGGCCAGGTCGTCCACCACGAAGGCCACCCGCGGGTTCGTCCGGACGTTGCGGAACTTCCTGGTGGTCCCCATCGCGCGGCCGTAGATGTCGACGGTGCCGGTCTCGGGGTCGATGTGGAAGCCGGTCGGGCTGTTCTGCAGCCCCCCGGCGGAGTCGGTCGTGGCCAGCCGGCCCAGGTGCCGGTCCTTGAGATAGGCGAGCTCCGCCTCCGTGAATATCATGTCCCCACTCTGTAACCTCAATTTATGTTGAGGTCAAGTTAGACTGGCGCATGCCCAACACTCCGGAGATGACCGTCGGCCAGCTCTCCGCCCGCAGCGGGGTGGCCGTCTCGGCCCTGCACTTCTACGAGGCCAAGGGGCTCATCCGCAGCCGCCGCACCGCCGGCAACCAGCGCCGGTTCCCGCGCGACACCCTGCGCAGGATCGCCTTCATCCGCGTCTCCCAGCGCGTCGGCATCCCGCTCAGGACGATCCAGGAGGCGCTCGCCGCCCTTCCCGACGGCCGCACCCCCACCAGGGAGGACTGGGAGCGGCTCTCCGCCGTCTGGCAGGACGAGCTGGACGGGCGCATCAGGCAGCTCGAACGGCTCCGGCACGGGCTGACCGACTGCATCGCCTGCGGCTGCCTGTCGCTGGACCGCTGCGCGCTGGCCAACCCCGACGACGTGGCCGCCGCGCGGGGTCCCGGCTCGCGCCTGATGGTCGCCCCGCGCCGGGAATGCGCTCCCACCTGCGCGGTGGACTGACGCCCGAGGCCGTCCCGGAGCCCGTCCCCGACGCCCCGGGACGGCGGCACGGGGGCGGGTTTTTTAGTTGTCCATCCAAACTATTGACGCCCCGGGGTCCCGCGTGTGAACCTCTGGGCGTTCATGCACGCGCATCATGGGCGGTCGACGGTCAGGGTCCCGTCACCTGATCGTGCATGGCGGTTTGTCCGTTGCATTGCGAAGGGAAGCCGTACATGCGAAGAAGGCTGTTCAGCGCGCTCGCCGCCGTGGCGATGGCGTGTGCCACGGTGGGCGCGGCCGGCGCGGGGGCGGGCGCCTCGGCGTCCGCGGCCGGGGCCGGAACCGTGTCCGGCCCCGCGGCCCGCTCCGTGGCCGCCGCCGAGCCGTACGAGTGGAAGAACGTGAGGATCGACGGCGGCGGGTTCGTGCCGGGGATCGTGTTCAACCAGAAGGAGAAGAACCTCGTCTACGCCCGCACCGACATCGGCGGCGCGTACCGCTGGGAGCAGGCGAGCAAGAGCTGGACCCCGCTGCTCGACTGGGTGGGCTGGGACAGGTGGGGCTACAACGGGGTGGTCAGCCTGGCCACCGACCCGGTGGAGACGAACCGCGTCTACGTCGCCGCCGGCATGTACACCAACAGCTGGGACCCCAACAACGGGGCCATCCTGCGCTCCGCCGACAAGGGCGCCACCTGGCAGGTCACGACGCTGCCGTTCAAGCTCGGCGGCAACATGCCCGGCCGCGGGATGGGCGAGCGGCTGGCCGTCGACCCCAACAGGAACAGCGTCGTCTACTTCGGCGCGCCCGAGGGCAACGGCCTGTGGCGCAGCACCGACAAGGGCGTGACCTGGGCCAAGGTGGCGAGCTTCCCCAACGCGGGCAACCACGCCGACAACCCCTCCGACCCCAACGGCTACACCAGCCACCGTCCGGGCGTGGTCTGGGTGACGTTCGACCCGAGCTCGGCGACCGCGGGCAACACCACGCAGCGGATCTACGTCGGCGTCGCCGACAAGGAGAACACCGTCTACACCTCCGCCGACGGCGGGACCACCTGGAGCCGGGTGGCCGGGCAGCCCACCGGCTACATCGCGCACAAGGGCGTGCTCGACCACGTCAACCACACGCTCTACATCGCGACCAGCGACACCTCCGGCCCCTACGACGGCGCCAAGGGCGACGTGTGGAAGCTGAACACGACCACCGGCGCGTGGACCCAGATCAGCCCGGTCCCCTCCAGCTCGTCCGAGGCGTACTACGGCTACAGCGGCCTCACGATCGACCGGCAGAACCCCGGCACGATCATGGTCGCCACCCAGATCTCCTGGTGGCCGGACGTGATCTTCTTCAGGTCCACCGACTCCGGTGCGACCTGGACCCGCGTCTGGGACTTCACCTCCTACCCCAACCGCAGCTTCCGCTACACCATGGACGTCTCCTCCTCGCCGTGGCTGACCTTCGGGACCAACCCGCAGCTGCCCGAGACGACGCCCAAGCTCGGCTGGATGACCGAGTCGCTGGAGATCGACCCGTTCGACGGCAACCGGATGATGTACGGCACCGGCGCCACGCTGTACGGCACCGAGGACCTCAAGAAGTGGGACACCGGCGGCCAGTTCACCATCAAGCCCATGGTCAAGGGGCTGGAGGAGACCGCCGTCCTCGACCTGATCAGCCCGCCGTCCGGGCCCCCGCTGGTCAGCGCCCTGGGTGACATCGGAGGCTTCCGGCACACGAACCTCGACGCCGTGCCCCCGATGATGTTCACCTCCCCGATCTTCACCTCCACCACCAGCCTCGACTACGCCGAGACCAACCCGGCCGTCATGGTCCGCGCGGGCAACTTCACCGACGCCGACCGGCCGAACGACAGCCACGCCGCGTTCTCCACCGACGGCGGCGCCAACTGGTTCCAGGGGAGCGAGCCGGCCGGGATCAACGAGGGCGGCACGATCGCCGCCGCGGCCGACGGCTCCCGGTTCGTCTGGGCGCCCAAGGGTGTGGGCGTGCACTACTCGGTCGGCTACGGAAACTCCTGGACCGCCTCCACCGGGCTGCCGACCGGCGCCGTGGTCGAGTCCGACCGGGTGAACCCGAGCACGTTCTACGGCTTCAGCGCCGGGAAGTTCTACGTCAGCGTCAACGGCGGCGCCTCGTTCACGGCCACCGCCGCGACCGGGCTGCCCGCCGAGGGCAACGTCAAGTTCAAGGCCGTACCCGGCCGCGAGGGCGACATCTGGCTGACCGGGCCCGCCAACGACACCGGCGCCGCCGCGGGCATCTGGCACTCCACCGACGGCGGCGCGTCGTTCACCAAGCTGCCCGGCGTCACGAGCGCGGTCAACATCGGCTTCGGCAAGGCCGCGCCCGGCAAGAGCTACCAGGCGCTGTACACGCTCGCCACCGTCGGCGGCGTCACCGGCGTGTTCCGCTCCGACGACACCGGCGCGAGCTGGGTCAGGATCAACGACGACAAGCACCAGTACGGCAACGCGGGCGAGGCCCTCACCGGCGACCCGCGCGTCTACGGCCGCGTCTACCTCGGCACCAACGGCCGCGGCATCCTGTACGCCGACAACGACGGGACCGTCCCTCCCGACGACACCGTGCCGCCGACCCGGCCGGGTACGCCGGTGGCGTCGGCGGTCACCTCCTCGGGGGCGACGCTGACGTGGGCGGCCTCGACGGACGCGGGCGGGGTGAGCGGGTACGACGTCTACCGTGAGGCGGGTGCGACGGACGTGAAGGTGGCCACGGCCTCCTCGGCGTCGCACGTGCTGACCGGGTTGAGCGCGGACACCTCGTACACGTTCTACGTGATCGCCCGTGACGCCGCGGGCAACGGCTCCACCGCCTCGGCGCCGGTCACCTTCAAGACCGCGGCCGGACAGGGCGGGGGCGGCTGCACCGCGACCTACAAGGTCGCGAACTCCTGGCCGGGCGGGTTCCAGGGCGAGGTGACGGTGAAGAACACCGGAACCTCGGCGACCACCGGCTGGACCGTCACCTGGTCGTTCCCGAACGGCCAGACGATCAGCCAGCTCTGGAGCGGCGTCCACACCCAGACCGGTGCCGCCGTCACGGTGAGGAACACGAACTGGAACGGCGCCCTGGGCGCCGGGGCGTCCACCGTGTTCGGCTTCGGCGCGAGCTGGACCGGCACCAACGGCGTCCCGTCCACCGTCACCTGCACCGTCTCCTGACGACCACCTCCTGGCCGTCCCCGCGGGGACGGCCAGGAGGAAGACCCGCCGGTGCGACCGGCCGCCGAGGCCGGGGGGTCCCGGCGGCCCGTCATCGGCCTCCCGGCCCGGAGTGAGAACCACGACGGGCCGGGAGCGCGCACGGCCCCGGCCGAGCCCTGAACGGGCCCGGCCGGGGCCGTCCTGGTCGCGGCACTCCCTCGCGCGGGTGACGCGGGACGGACCGGCGGGACGGCCGTCGCGGCCCCATTGCGGGTCCGGGCTCGGTCTTATGGCCGGTACGGGTCCGTCTTCAGGATGAGATCCGCCCTCCGCGGAGGCCCGGCCGCCCGGCAGACCCTATTGTGGAAGAAACCGACAGTCCGGGGGAGAGCATGGCGATCTCAGATGGGGTGCGCGGACCTCGGGACGCGGCAGAGGGCTCGCCGAACCCGCCGGGCCCGCCGCGGCCCGGCGACGTCAACGGCACCGGCGCCACCGGTGACCCTGGTGCCCCCGGTGAGACCGGTGCCCCCAGGGCCCGGCGATCCGGCCTGCACGGCAGGCTCGACGACATCAGGTCCACCCGCACCGGCCGTCTCACCCTGAAGATCGTCGTCGGTGTGGTCGGCGCGGTGCTGGTCATCGGCGGCCTCATCATGGTGCCCTTCCCCGGCCCCGGCTGGCTGGTCGTCTTCGCGGGGCTGGCCGTGCTGGCCACCGAGTTCCACTGGGCCCACCGGCTGCTGGAGTTCGGCAAGCGGACCCTGTCGGCCTGGACGGCCTGGCTCGGCCGCCGGGGCTGGACCGTCAAGATCCTGGTCGTCCTGGCCGCCGCGGTCACCGCCGGAGCCATCGTCTACTTCGGCCTCAAGCTCAGCTTCGGCCTCGACCTGGTCGTCGAGGCGCAGAAGCTCCTCCTCCGCTAGACCGGCCCGCGCGCCTCACCGGGACCCGGCCCCCACGAGTTTTACCCGGTGGAGTACGGCTCGTTATCTTTCCCGGATGTGACTCTCCGTAGTGTCTCCACGTCCGATCCGCAGGGACGGATCGGCAGAGACGATTAAGGAGAGTGACGTTCTATGCGCGCCCTGTCCTCGATGCTGGTCCTCGCGGCCGCCGGAGCCGCCATCCTGACCGGCACCCCCGCCCACGCCGACGACGTCAACCTGGCCGCGAGGGTGCAGCCGGGCGAGGAGGTCTTCCTCACGCCCGAGCTCGTCCCCGCGGCCCAGTACAACGGGAACGTCCTGATCAAGCTCGACAACAACAGCGTCCCCGTCAAGATCAAGATCGGCAACTGCCGTGGCCGGTACATCGGCACGCTGCCGATCGCCGCCAACGACCACGCCGCGTACGTGGCCGCCAGCACCACCCCGCCCGCGCAGTGCATCCGCTACCGCGTGAAGAACATGGGCAACACCCCGGCCGCCATCACGGGCACCGGTTACTTCTAGACACCGGTGACGTCGAGGGGGGTCGCGAGGCACGCGGCCCCCCTTCCGGCGTTCACGCGACGCCCCGGCCGCACCCGCACCCGGGGCGTCCCGGATGCGGCCCGGGGTCAGGGGCGCCCGCGGCCCTCGATCAGCACGGCCACCCCGTCCAGGATGCGCTCCAGGCCGAAGGAGAGGGCGTGGGCGGGGTCGGTGATCGCCTGGTGGGCCTCGCCGGCCGCCTGCCCGACGCGGGAGGCGACCGGGAAGCGGCCGGCGTCCACGAGCCGTTCGAGCAGCGGGGCGTTGGACAGCCACCACTCGGCGTCGTCCATCCCGCTCTCCTGCTGGACGCGCAGCTGGTCGGCCCTGGACCTGGCGGTGCTCTCGACGTGGGAGAGGACCAGGCTGAGGACCGAGTCCATCTCGACGTCCGACAGTCCCCAGCCCTCCAGGGGACGCAGCTCGGCCTCGTACTTGAGCGTGGCGTTCGGCCCGAGCGTGGAGCGCGGGTCGCGGGCCTGGAGCATCCACGGGTTGCGCCGGTAGAGGTCCCAGTTGCGGGCGGCGATGAACTCCAGCGCGCCGCGCCACCCGCCGGGCTGCCGCGACGGCGCGTCCACGTCGGCGTACAGCTCCCCGTACGTGGCGTCGATCATCAGGTCGACCAGCTCGCCCTTGCCCGGCACGTGGGTGTAGAGGGACATGGTCCCCACCTCCAGCCGTTCGGCGACGTGGCGCATGGAGACCGCGTCGAGCCCCTCGGCGTTGGCCAGCTCGACGGCCGCCAGGACGATCGAGCGCACCGTCAGCCCGGAACGCCCCGGTTTGCTGTGCGAGCCCCACAGGAGGGCAAGGCTGCGGGCCGGGTCGGCGTCGGAAGCTTTCTTCGCACTCACGGGATCGGTCTCCAGATTCTCGGCGTCAGGACCACCGTAACGGAGCCGTACGCTGTACCGTACTCAATACGGCAAAGGTGTGCGGGTCGGCGGGTCCTCCTGCCGGGCCGGCACGAAAGGACGGGTGAGAACGGGTGAGACGACAGGACGCCAGGGCCGGGTCCGCGATCGTCGCGGACGGCCTGCGCAAGGGGTACGCGGGCGCCCCGCCGGGCACGGGGCTCAACGGCTTCGACCTGGAGGTCGCGGCCGGGACGGTCTGCGGGCTGCTCGGCCCCAACGGGGCGGGCAAGACGACCGCCGTCAGGATCCTGGCCACGCTGCTGCGACCCGACGGGGGCCGGGCGAGCGTGGCCGGGTTCGACGTCCGGACCGACGCCCGGCGGGTCCGCGAGCGGATCGGGCTGGTCGGCCAGTACGCCGCGGTCGACGAGATCCTCAGCGGGCGGCAGAACCTGGAGATGTTCGGCAGGCTGAACCACCTCTCCGCCGCGCAGGCGCGCAGACGGGCCGGTGAGCTGCTGGAACGCTTCTCGCTGGCCGACGCGGGCCCCCGGTCGGTCGGCGGCTACTCCGGCGGCATGCGCAGGAGGCTCGACCTGGCGGTGAGCCTCATCGTGGCGCCGCCGGTGCTGTTCGTGGACGAGCCCACCACCGGCCTCGACCCGGCCGCGCGCAGGCAGGTGTGGGCGGCCGTGCGCGACCTGGTCGACGCGGGCACGACCGTGCTGCTCACCACCCAGTACCTGGAGGAGGCGGACCGGCTGGCCGACCGGATCGTGATGCTCGGGGCCGGCAGGGTCGTCGCCGAGGGCACCCCCGAGGAGCTGAAGTCCGCCCTCGGCGGCGACTGGCTGGACGTCGTCCTGGCCGACGCCGGGGACGCGGAGACCACCCGGGCCCTCGCGGCGCGGGTCGCGTCCGGCGAGGTCCTGGTGGACGCCGGCGCCTGCCGGGTCAGCGTCCCGGTCTCCGAGCGCACCCGGGCGCTCGTCACGCTGGTCACCGCGCTCGGCGACGCCGGGGTCGAGCCCGTGGACGTCACGCTGCGCCGCCCCACCCTGGACGAGGTGTTCCTGCACCTGACGGGCGACGACCCCCGGCCGGTGGCCGCGGGCGTCCCGGCCCCCGGTACGGAGGTGCCCGCATGAGCGTCACGACCCCCGCCCCCTCCGCCGTCTCCGCCGTGTCCCCGGCGACCCGCGCGGCCCGGGTGTTCACCGACTCCTGGACGATCGCCCTGCGCGACCTGAGGCACTGGGTCCGCAGACCGGGCCCGGTCGTGCTGGGCTGGTTCTTCCCGGTGCTGATGGTGCTGATGTTCGGCGGCCTGTTCGGCGGCGCCATCGGCGCTCCCTCCGGCGGCCCCGGCGGCTCAGGCGCGGGTGACTACATCGACTTCCTCGTCCCCGGCATGTTCGCGATGACGATGCTGTTCGGCCTGGAGACCACGATGACGGCGGTCACCACCGACGCGGCCAGGGGGGTGACCGACCGGTTCCGCTCCATGCCGATGAACTCCTCCGTGGTCGTCATGGGCCGCGGGATCGCCGACATGCTCGACTCGGCCGTCGGGCTGGCCGTCATGTTCGCCACCGGGCTGCTGCTCGGCTGGCGCGGCGACGGCGGCCCGGCCGGCACGCTGGCCGCGGTGGGCCTGCTCCTGCTGCTGCGTTTCGCCGTGCTCTGGGTGGGGATCTTCATCGGCCTCGTCGCGGGCGGGCCGGAGGCGGTGGCGTCCGTGCAGATCCTCATCTGGCCGGTCGGCTTCCTGTCCAGCGTGTTCGTCGATCCGGCGACCATGCCCTCCTGGCTCGGCGCGGTCGCCGAGTGGAACCCGCTCTCGGCGACCGCGACCGCCGTCAGGCGGCTCTTCGGCGACCCCGGCTGGGCCGGGGAGTCCTGGGTGGCGCAGCACGCGACGCTGATGGCGGTGCTCTGGCCGCTGCTGCTGATCGCCGTGTTCCTGCCGCTCTCGGCCCGTACGTTCCGCAGGCTCGGCGACTGAGGCGACGTCCCGCCCGGGTTCTCCGGTGTCCCGTCCGGCCGGGACGGGCCGGGTGGGGTGTCGCGGTGACCGATCACACCGGCCGCCGCCGGAGGGACGCCCGGTGTTTTACATCGTGGTGACGGGATCCGTCGCGCCCTGTAACCGAGGGTAGTGAGCCTGGGAGGCATGAGTGAGACGGAACGGGAACGATCCGCCTCGGGGTGGACGCTCAACAGGGAACTGCTCAACGTCGGCGCGATCATCGTCGCCGCCGGTATCGCCCATCTGGCGATGGGCCTGATAGGACACGAGAAGTACGGGCCGTTCATGCTCCTGCTGCTCGGCGGGGTGCTCGTCACGACGGCTCTCGGTCACCGCTTCTACGAACATCGGCGCCACCGCGTCCCCGCGGGCGTGGAGTGCCTCAGGTGCGGCACGCCGGTCGGGGACCCCTGACCGGCGGGACGCGGACCCCGCGGCCTTCCGGTATTCCTCGCCCCGGAAGGCCGCTTCCACACCTCTTCTAACCCTTTCGTTCTAGATCGCGATCATGAGCGGTTTCCGACTTAGGATGCCGCCGTGTCCGTGACTCCTGGTATCCGCCGCCTGCTCGGTCCTCTCGTCGTCCTGGCCCTGCCGGTCGTGCCGCTCCCGGCGGCCGCGCACGCCGCCGGACCCGCCGCCGGGATCTCCGCGGCGGCCTCCCCGGTGTCCTCCGCGGTGTCCCCGAGGGTGTCCCCGGCGGCGTCCTGGCGGGCCGTCGACATCGTGCTGCCCGGCACCCGGGTCACCCTGCGGGAGCAGGCCACCGACCCGCTCAGGGTGACCTCCTACTCCTCGGGCACGAAGACCTACCTGCGCCGGGGGGACGGGTTCACCCGGCAGGGCGCCTACCAGGAGGTCACGGTCGCGCCCAAGGGCGGCAAGGCCATCGCGGTGCCCACCTCCTACCGGAACGGCCACGACTCGGTCGTCCTGCTCGACCTGGCGACCTCCAAGGCCACCACGATCCGTACGGTCAGGAAGCCGCTCGTCGCGCACTACGCGCACTGGAGCCGCGACGGCCGCAAGGCGGTGCTGACCGTCCAGCGCAAGAGCGGCTCGGCATGGGTGACCTCGGGCTTCGTGATCGTCGACGCCTCCGCGAGGACCGCGAAACCGGCGATCGTGGCCCAGGTCGACGGGTCGGCGCGGTTCCGCTGGAGCTCCGACGGCTCCGACGTGATGGCCGAGTACCGGGGCGGCACCCGCTTCTACGGCCAGGACGGAGCGGTCCGCCGCACCCTGGTCAAGACCGGCAGGCCCGCGGGAGGGGAGGACGCCTTCACCCCCTCCGGCCGGGGCCTGATGACCTGGTGCCCGTCCACCTACACCGAGCACGTCTGCGTCTGGGACCGCGCCTCGGGCAGGCTCGCCGCCAAGGTGCCCGGCATCCGGCCCAAGGCCCTGTGGGGGTGGTGGGACGAGAAGCACTTCATCGCCGTCATCCCCTCCGGGGGGCACTACCAGGTGGTGCTGTCCACGCTCAAGGGCAGGACCACGCGGGTGCTGGCCGCGTTCGCCGCCGGCGACTGGGACGCCAGGATCTACCTCGGCTACACCCGCCGCTGACCCCGCCTCCCCGCCCTGCCTCGGCCGGGACCGGGAACCGGACGCGCGGCCCGGACCGGACGCGTGACCCGGACCGGTAGCCGGACGCGCGGGAGGGAGCGGGACAGGCGACGACGGGCCCGGCCGGGCGGCGCGGGTCTCAGGGCGCGGCGGCCCTCACAGGTACAGGCCGGTTCCGTTGTCGGTCTGGGGGGTGGCGATGGCGTGCAGGTCACGCTCGCGCATGACCAGGTAGACCTGGCCGTGCACCTCGACCTCGTACTGGTCCTCGGGGTTGAACAGGACCTTGTCGCCGACCTTGACCGCGCGGACGTTCTGGCCCGCACCGCAGACCTCTCCCCAGACCAGGCGGTTGGCCATCTTCACCGTCGCCGGGATGACGATGCCCGCCGTGCTGCGCCGTTCCTCGGACTCCTGCTCGACCTTGACCATCACGCGGTCGTGGAGCATCTGGATCTCGAACTTGGGGTCACCCACGGAATGCAGTTTATGGGAACACCGGAGTCGTACCGGCTCGTCCGCGTGACAGTGGTGTGAAAACGGCGGAAGGGGAACGGCGCCTCCCGCCGGGCCGCGACGCGCGATCCTCCCGGCGTTACCGCTTGAGCGGCGCCGTGGCGGCCATGCCGGACGCCGTGGCCGTGACCGGCGTGGCGGACGCGGTGGCCCGGCGGCGGGTCTCGGGGACGATCAGCGGGGTCCCGCTCTGCGGGTCGTCGATGATCTCGCAGCGCAGGTCGAAGACCTCCCGTACCAGGTCGGCCGTGACGATGGAGGAGGGGTCGCCCTCCGCGACGATCCGGCCGTCGCGCATCACGATCAAGTGGGTGGCGTAGCGGCAGGCCTGGTTCAGGTCGTGCAGGACGGCCACCAGGGTCCTGCCCTGCTCGTGCAGGTCGGCGCAGAGGTCGAGCACCTCGATCTGGTGGGCGATGTCCAGGAACGTGGTCGGCTCGTCCAGCAGCAGGATCGGGGTCTCCTGGGCCAGCGCCATGGCCAGCCAGACGCGCTGGCGCTGGCCGCCGGACAGCTCGTCCACGCAGCGGTCGGCCAGCTCGGTCACGTCGGTCGACCTCATGGCCGAGGCCACCGCGACCTCGTCCTCGCGCGACCACTGGCGCATCATCCGCTGGTGCGGGTAGCGCCCCCGGCCCACCAGGTCGGCGACCGTGATGCCGTCGGGCACGATCGAGCTCTGCGGCAGCAGGCCCAGCCGGCGCGCCACCTCCTTGGAGGGCAGCGAGGTGATCACGTTCCCGTCCAGGTGGACCGCGCCCGCGCGCGGCTTGAGCATGCGGGCCAGGGCGCGCAGCATCGTGGACTTGCCGCACGCGTTGGGGCCGATGATCACCGTGAACGACCCGTCGGGGATGGTGACGTCCAGATCGGTCGCGACCACGCGCTTGTCGTAGGAGAGCGTCAGCCCGGTGCCGTACAGTCTCAACGTCGTTCCCTCCTGAGCAGAAACACCAGGTACACACCGCCGATGGCGGCGGTCATGATTCCCACCGGCAACTGGACCGGTGCGAAGAGGCGCTGGGCGGCCAGGTCCGCGCCGACCAGCAGCGTGGCGCCGGCCAGCGCCGACAGCGGCAGGGTGATGCCGGGGGAGCGGGAGATCCGGTGGGCGAGCTGCGGCGCGGCCAGCGCCACGAAGGCCACCGGCCCGGCGGCGGCGGTGGCGAGCCCGCAGAGCAGCACCCCGGTGCCGATGGCCACCGCGCGCACCGGCTCCACCCGGATGCCCACGGCCCTGGCCGCGTCGTCGCCCATCTCCATCATCCGCAGCGGGCGCGACAGCCAGGCGCAGACGGGCAGCAGCACGGCCAGCGCGCACGCGACCGGGATCGCGTGCTCCCATCCGCGCCCGCTCAGGCTGCCGGTGATCCAGGCCCCGGCGGTGGCGGCGTCGTTGATGTCGGCACGGGTGAGCATGTACCAGTCGGCCGAGAGCAGCAGCGCGCCGATCCCGATGCCGACCAGGATCAGCCGGTGGCCCTGCACCCCGCGCCGGAAGGCCAGGCCGTAGACCACGATCGCGCAGATGACGCACCCGGCCAGCGAGGCCCCGGCGATCTGCCAGGCGCTGCCGCCGAGGATGACGGCGGTGATGCCCCCGGTGGCGGCGCCGGCGGTGAAGCCGATGAAGTCGGGGCTGCCGAGCGGGTTGCGGGTGAGGCTCTGGAAGATCGCCCCGCTCAGCCCGAACGCGGCGCCGACCAGCAGCCCGGTCACGACCCTCGGCGCCCGCAGCCGGTTCACGATGAGCTCGGCGACCGGCGGCCCGTCGCCGAACAGCGCGGCCAGGATGTCGGGGATCGGGACCGTGAACTCGCCGGTGGACAGGGCGACCAGGCCGACGGCCAGGCCCACGGCGGTGATCGCGAACCCCGCGCCGAGGCCGCGCGGGGAGAGCCGCAGGGACCAGGAGCGCAGCCGCAGGACCGGCGGTCGCGGCCCGCCGGACGGGAGCGCGCGGGACGTCCCGGGGGACCCCTCGGTGGACGCCGTGGAGGGCGTCGTGGAGGGCAGGGTCGGTGGAGAGGCGGTCATAGGGCGGCGAGCCTCCGGCGGCGGGCGAGCAGGATGAACACCGGGGCGCCGACGACCGCGCACATGATGCCCACCTGCACCTCGCCCGGGGCGGCGATCACCCGGCCGAGGACGTCGGAGCCGAGCAGCACCAGGGGCGCGAGCACGACGGTGTAGGGCAGCACCCAGCGCTGGTCGGGGCCGGTGAAGGCGCGTACCGCGTGCGGCACGGCGAGCCCGATGAACCACATCGGACCGGCCGCGGCGGTGGCGGCCCCGCAGAGCAGGGTGATGGCGACCGCGGTCAGCCCGCGGGTGCGGCCCACCCGCACGCCGAGCGCGCGCCCGGCCTCGTCGCCGAGCGCCAGGGCGTTGAGCGGCTTGGCCAGCAGCAGCCCGAGCACCAGCCCGGCCGCGAGGAACGGGGCGAACCGGACCGCCGCGCCGCCGTCGACCCCGGCCAGCGAGCCGGTGAGCCAGAACCGCATCCGGTCGAACGTGGCGTTGTCCATCCGCAGCACGGCCGAGGCCGCCGCGTTGAACACCATGCCCAGGGCGACGCCGGCCAGGGTGAGCCGTACCGGCCCGCCCCCGGTACGCCCGCCGGACCCCAGCGCGTAGACCAGCGTCGCGGCGGCGGCCGCCCCGGCGAACGCGAACCAGACGTAGACGGCCGGGTCGCCCAGGCCGAGCAGCCCGATGGCGATCGTCACGCCCAACATCGCGCCCTGGCTGATGCCGAGCAGGCCGGGGTCGGCGAGCGGGTTGCGGGTGAGGCTCTGCATCAGCGCGCCGGCCAGGCCCAGGGCCGCGCCCACGCCCAGGCCGATCAGCGTCCGCGGCACCCGCAGGCTCCGGACGACCGTGTGGTCGGTGGAGCCGTCGGGCGCGAGCAGCGCGTCCAGCACCGTGGAGAGCGGGACCGAGCGCGACCCCACCGCGATGCTGACCATGGCCATGAGCACCAGCGCCGCCAGGCCGGCCAGCAGCCCGGCGAACAGCACCGGCGAGCGGCGGCCGGGCCGCGAAAGCGGTGCCCCGCCGTCGTGCCCGCCGTCGCGCCCACCGGATCCGGCCGGCTCCCGGGACCCCTCCGTTCCCGGGCCGCCGGGCCCGTCACCCGATCCCCCCGATCCCCCCGCTCCTCCCGCTCCTGCGGATCCCTCGGCTCCCGAGGATCCCCCGGCTTCCGGGGACCCGCCGTGACCGGGGGATCGTCCGAGGTCACGGGCCGGTGCGACGGTGGACGAGGTCGCGGACGAGGTCGCGGACGGGGTCGCGGACGTGGCCGTGTCGGCCGGGCTCATCGGGCCACCCCTCTCGCTCCGTATCGGTAAGGCAAGGCTAATCTAATGAAAAAGTCATTTAGGCAAGCCTATCCTTTGGAGTCACGAATGTCGCTATCTGTCATGCCGCGGCGGGGATTCATGGCCGCCGGGCTCGGCCTGGTGTTCGCCCTGGCAGCGTGCGGAAGCGGAGCCGACACCGCCTCCCCCGCGGCGAGCGGCTCGCCCGCCGCCTCCGGTTCCGCGGCCGCGTCCGGTGCCCGGACGGGTCCGTGGACCTTCACCGACGACCGGGGCAAGAAGCTCGAGGCGCCCGCGCGCCCGTCCCGGGTCGTGGCGCAGGTCGGCGCGGCCGCGGCGCTGTGGGACTTCGGCGTCCGCCCGGTCGCGGTCTTCGGCCCGCACCGGCTGACCGACGGCTCCAAGGACCCCCAGGTCGGCGACGTCGACATCACCAAGGTCGAGTCCATCGGCAACGTGTGGGACGAGTTCAACGTCGAGAAGTACATCTCGCTCCAGCCCGACCTGCTGGTCAGCGGCATGTACGACAAGGCCCTGTGGTACGTGCCCGAGAAGTCCGCCGCCACCATCGAGCAGGTCGCCCCCACCCTCGGCGTCCGGCTGAACGGCAGGTCGGCCCCGGAGATCATCGAGAAGTACGGCGAGGTGGCCGCGTCCCTGGGCGCCGACCTCGGCGCCCCGGCGGTGACCGAGGCCAAGGCCGCCTTCGACGCCGCCGCCACGGCGCTGGCCAGCCCCGCGACCAAGAAGCTGAAGATCATGGCCATCGCCGGAGGCCCGGAGACCATGTGGGTGGTCAACCCCGACGACCACGCGGGCGTGCGCTACCTGCGGGAGCTCGGCCTGGACGTCGTGGTGCCGGACAAGGTGGACGAGGGAGGCTTCTGGGAGTCCCTGAGCTGGGAGAACGCCGACAAGTACAAGGCGGACGTGATCCTGGTGGACAACCGCACCCAGTCCATGAAGATCGACGAGATGAAGAGGAAGCCGACCTTCGCCAAGCTGCCCGCGGTCACGGCGAACCAGGTCTACGGCTGGAACTCCGAGGAGCGCTTCAGCTACAAGGGCTTCGCCGACCTGCTGCAGAAGCTCGGCGCCGACCTGTCCAAGGCCAAGGAACTCTGAGGGGAACACCGAAGGAACGCGGGACCGGAATCGCGGGGCATGCCGCGCCGACGCGTACGGGACCGGACGGGCGCGCCGTGTCCGGCCGGGTGCGCGGGGCGGGTCGGAGGAGGTGCCGCCGCGAGGCGGGTCGGACGTAGGTGCCGCGGCGGGGCGGGTCAGACGTAGGTGCCGCGCACCTCGACGATGTCGGCCAGCGGGAACTCCAGGTAGTCGCCCGCCTCCTCGCACCACGCGTCGAGCACGCCGCTGCGCAGCTCGCCGTGGCTGATGGTGGCGGTCAGGCCGTCGGCCAGGGTGATCGCCGCCCGTACCCCGCGGTCGACGACGAACCCGAGCAGGGACTGCTGGGCGGTCGGCAGCCGGGAGGCCATGCGGCCGATGACCGCCCACGTCCTGCCTCCGGGCTGGGCGGCCTCCCCTTCTGCGCCCAGCAGGCGCTGGGCGTGCTCGCGGGGGTCCGGCGGCGGCTCGACCAGCGGGTACGCGGGCTGCTCGAACTCGGCCACCCGCCCCCCGGGCAGCAGGATCAGCCGGCCGTTCTGCGGCTCCTCCACCCGGGCCCGGCGGATGGTGATCTCCCCGGTGTCGGAGATGGGCACCGGCGCGTAACCGTTCTCCCGCAGCGCGGTCAGGGTCTTGTCGGCGGGCACCGAGCTGGCCAGCACGGTCGGGGCCAGCAGCCTCAGGCCCAGCCTGCCCAGCCGCCGGTGCCCGGCGATCTCGGCCAGCAGCGCCGGGTCGGACGCCTGCACGATGCAGGCGACCGAGGTCACCGTCACCTCCCCGTGCCGCCTGGCCACGTCGTGCACCAGGTACTCCAGGGGCTGCGGCACCGTGCCGACCTCGGCGAGGTCGCCCAGCAGGCCCTCGGCGGTGTAGCCGGCGTCCATGGCCCGGCGCACGCTGGCCGGGGTGAACCGCCACACCGAGGCCGCGCCGCGCGACTCGCGCTCGGCGGCCCGGTCGAGCAGCTCGGCCAGCTCGCCGGCCGGCGGCCCGGTCACCACGGCGGTGAGGTCGGCACCGAAGAGCGCGCTGCGCCGCACGCTGGCCAGCGCCCTGACCGAGCACTCGACCAGCATCGGGTCGTTCTCCACCAGCGGGGTGCAGTCGTCGATCTCGTCCCCGGGGAAGGCGTCCAGCCCGGCCAGGGCGCGGCCGAGGTCGGTGATCGTGTCGAGGGCGACCAGCCCGAGCATCCGGGCCTCCTCCAGCACGGCGGGGACGCACTCGGCCAGCAGCGACCGGTCCAGCAGCGGGGCGTGCCAGTGCGCGGACCTGACCAGCCCGGAGCGGTCGGTGCACGCCGTGCTGGCGGGCAGCCGGGCCAGGACGCCGAGCACCGCGCGGCGGGCGCGGGCGACCATGGCCCCGGCCGGGTCGTCACCGAGCACCGTGCCGTACTTGCCGTCGACCTTCCGCAGCGACGAGCGCTCCATCCGCCACCAGGCCGACAGCAGCACCCGCAGCCTGGCCGCGGCGTCGTCCAGCCGCCAGCGGTCGAACTTCTCGGTGGGCACCAGGCCGCCGGCGGGCTCGTCCCAGGCCAGCAGCCGCGCGACCGCGCAGACCTCCAGCAGCAGCCGGGTCTCGTCCTCGTCGCAGCCGGTGTCCTTGGCCACCCGGCGGACCTCGCGCACGCCGACACCGCCCGCCTTGAGCAGCGGCAGCGGGAACTTCGCGGTGTTCTCCAGCATGGCGGCGCAGCGCTCCACCACGTGCGGGGCGGCCAGCGTCATCAGGTGGTCCACGGCCTCGGGGTCCACCGGCATGGTGGCCAGGTCGGGCGCGGCGGGTGTGAACGGGGGGTGGTAGTCGGGCCCGCGCAGCGCGAGCGCGACCTCGCGGGGCATCTCGGCCACGTTCCAGCTCGGGCGGAAGAGCAGCCCGTGGTCGGCGGCCCACTTCTCGGGGGCGCCGGGCACCACGAACCTGCCGCCGTCCACGTCGCGGACCGGGCCGTCCCAGGCGAACTCGTCCAGCAGCCGCCGGGCGCCCTGCGGCGCGCCCTCCAGCAGCGCGGTCACCCGTGCCGGGTCGGAGAGGATCTCGGTGATCCTGGCGACCGTGCGGCGCTTGGGACCGTTCGGCAGGCCGAGGGCCCTGGCCAGCCCGCGCAGCGCGTCGGCGCTGACCGTCCAGGAGTTCAGGTAGTGGGGGAGCGGCTCGCCGAGCCCGCAGGGCGCCGCCCACCACCGGGCGACCCCCTCGGCCACGCGGATGTGTCCCTCGTCGTCCGGCCACGCCAGCGCGTGGTCGAACAACAGGTCGAGCCAGGGCGTCACCTCCGGCTCCGGCGCGCCCAGGAACCGGGCCACCGCGGCCGGGTCGGCCTGCTCGCCGAGCGCCAGTGACGCCTGCGCGACCTCCAGGGAGGGCAGCGGCAGGCCGCGCATGACCTCCATCACCGCGAAACCGTTGCCCAGCCGCTGCGCCAGGGTGTCCAGGCGGCGCGGCCACGGTGGGGCGATGGCGTCCAGCCGGTTGGCCAGAACTCGTGCGAGCCGTTCTTCGTCGAGGGTTTTCAACCAGCCGAGCAGGTGATCGTCCATCTCGCAGCTCTTTCAGGAATCTCGCGCGGGGACTCTCCGTGAGCCATAAACATCCACGGTAATGCAGAGGGCAATCTCTGACGGTGTCTACCGCGCAGAATGCGCCGCGTCATCGTGGTCTCCGTCCGGTTCTGGCCGGTCCCGGGGCCGCCGGGCGGGAGGGGTGGCGGCCCCGGGACCGGCCGGCGCCGTCCGAGGGGAAGGGGCGGCGCCGTCCGGGGAGGTCCGGTGGGCCCCGGAGCACGGATCCCGGGGTTCTCGGGGGTCTCGGGGTGCGGGGGTCCTGGCGGGTGCCGGAACGCGGAACGGGGCCGGGGAGGCGGAAGCCGGCCGGGTGCCGTTCCCGGGAAGGAGAGGGCGGCACCCGGCGGGCGGCCGGGGGCGGGACGCCGGCGGTGGCCGGAACCCGACGGGGAGGACGGGGAGGAGAGGCTGCGGTCAGGGGTGGTCGGGGTCGTCGTGGCGTCCGGTCCTCAGGACGGCCCAGACGATCTTTCCGTACGGGGCCAGCGGTGCCCAGCCCCAGCGCAGGCTCAGCGACTCGACGATGTGCAGTCCGAGGCCGCCGATGTCGAGCGCGGAGGGGGTGCGCAGCGAGGGGAAGCCGGCCCCCGGGTCGTTGAGGGTGCAGGCGACCGTCGTGCCCCGGCGGAGCAGGGAGAGCCGGATCGGCTCCCTGGCGCGGGACTCGGCCAGCCGCAGCCCGTGTCGGAAGGCGTTGGTCGCCAGTTCGGAGACGACCAGCTCCATGTTCTCGCTCAGCTCACCCAGGCTCCAGCCGGTGAGGGTGCCCGTCGCGAAGTTTCGGGCGGAGTGGACGGACTCGGCGTGCGGGGGGAGTACGAAGGTGGCGCTGGCCATGACCACGGGAGATCCGGGAAGCAGATCGCGGGCGGAGTCGGGCCACCATCCGGCGGGGGGCCACCAGTCAAGGGTCGTCCAGGACGTGGAGGCTCGGGGGGGCGCGGTTTGGGCGGACTGCACAGCCGTAATCATGGTCCAAACTCCTGTGCAGGTGCAAGAGCGAATGCACGTGCATCAGGCCTGTGCAACCGCTACCGTTACCCATGATTGGGCAAATCCACACGAAAGGGGATCTTGGCCGCGGCCAGGGACTCTCAGGCCGCGAAGTGACACACTGGAGATCAGGAAAGCGAGCGAGGAGCACCACGTGTCCATGGATCCGCCCGGTACCGGTTCCACCGTTCGGCGCATCATGCTCGGCGCGAGCCTGCGCCGGCTGCGTGAGGAGAAGGGGCTCGCCCGTGAGGCGGCCGGATTTCACATCCGCGCCTCGGAGTCCAAGATCAGCCGTATGGAACTCGGCCGTGTCGGCTTCAAGACACGTGACGTAGAAGACCTGCTCACCCTGTACGGCGTACTCGACGACGCGGAACGGCGCGGCCTGCTGGAGATGGTCCGCGAGGCGAACACCCCCGGCTGGTGGCACAAGTACGGCGACCTGTTGCCGCACTGGTTCACCACCTACGTGGGGCTGGAGGAGGCCACGAACATGATCCGCACCTACGAGGTGCAGTTCGTTCCCGGCCTGCTGCAGACGTCGGCCTACGCGCGCACCGTGATCCGGCTGGGCTACCCGGACGTGCCGGAGGCGGAGATCGAGCGTCGTGTGCATATGCGCATGCAGCGGCAGGATCGCCTGACGAAGAAGGACGGCCCCCGGTTGTGGGCGGTCATCGACGAGGCGGCCCTGAGGCGTCCCATCGGAGGCAAGGAGATCATGCGTGAGCAGCTCCAGCACCTGCTGGAAGTGGCCACGCTTCCCAACATCACCCTCCAGGTGATGCCCTTCCGGTTCGGAATGCACGCGGCTGAGGGTGGTGCGTTCAGCATCTTGCGGTTTCCCGAGTCCGACCTGTCGGACGTCGTCTATGTCGAGCAGCTCTGGGGTGCCCTCTACCTGGACAAGCGTGAGGATGTCGATCCGTACCTCACGGCCATGGAGCAGTTGTGCGTGGAAAGCACCACGCCCGGGGGCACCGCCGAGATCCTCGGCGACCTTCTCAGAGAGATGTAAATGGAGCAGACCTACAACGGCATGCCCGCCACTGACCTTGCCGGGGCCAGCTGGCGCAAGAGCCGCTACAGCAACTCGACGGGCAACTGTGTCGAGCTGGCCGAACTGTCGGACGGCAGCATCGCGGTCCGCAACTCGCGTTTCCCGGAGGGGCCCGCCCTGATCTACACCCGGGACGAGATTCGTGCCCTGGTGCTCGGGGTGAAGGATGGGGAGTTCGACGGTCTCACGGTGTAACGCCGTTTTTACATCGGGGCGGCCCGGTTAACCGCGGCGCGCCGACGGTGTAACCGGGGGAGTGGGCCGGCACGGGAGAGTTCGAGCTCACAGTGATTGGGGGCTCGGACGTGCTCGACCAGATGACCTTGTATCCGGTGGCCGACGACGTGCTGATCGCGCCAGGCGGGCGCGTCGTGATCCGCACCTACGGCGTCGCCTCGGCCGCCACGGGAGAGGGCTCGCCCACTCCGGTGTCCTACCGCACATGGGTCACCGGAGTGCGCGACCAGCCGCGGTACTGGCGGTGGGGTCATTTCGAGGACGCCTGTCACGGCCACCGCAAGGTCCTGGAGTGGCTGACCGGCCGCGGCCCGCAGCCGGCCGCCGCCGCGGCCTGAGCCCGGCGCGGACCCCGGCGCGGACCCCGGCGCGGGAGAGAGCCCTCAGACGGGTGCCCTGCCGACCGGCGCCGTCTCCAGGGGCGCGTTCCACGCCAGGACGACCGGCTCGTCGTGCTCGAAGCCGAGCCGGGAGTAGGTCCCGGTGTCCAGCCGGAACAGGCGGCCGTCCTCGGGGGGCAGGCCGAGCCAGCGGGCGCACAGCACCCGCAGGTAGTGCCCGTGCGCGACCAGCACCACCTCGCCCTCGACGGCCCTGGCGCGGGCGATCACCCGGTCCGCGCGCGCGCCGACCTGCGCCGCGCTCTCACCGGGATGGTCCGCGTCACCGGGCACGACGCCGTCACGCCACAGGTACCAGCCCGGACGGCTCTCGCGGATCGTGGCGGTGGTGATGCCCTCGTAGCCGCCGTAGTCCCACTCCCACAGGTCGGGTTCGGTCTCGCAGGCGCCCAGACCCGCCAGGCGGGCGGTCTCCCGGGCGCGCAGGGCCGGGCTGACCAGGGTCAGGTCGAACGTCCGGCCCTCCACCAGCGGGGCCAGCCCCCGCGCCTGCTCCTCGCCCTTGGTGGTGAGCGGCAGGTCGGTGCGCCCGGTGTGCCGGCCGTCCCGGCTCCACTCGGTCTCGCCGTGCCGCAGCAGCGTCATCTGTTTCATGACGACCATCATGGCCCCGGACGGGACCGGGAGGGCGGCGGGTGGGGGCCGTGCCTCACCCGTGGCCGTACTCGGGCACGGTGACCTCCTCCGGGGCGCCGGGGGCGGGCAGGTGGCAGACGAGGAGCCAGTAGACGCCGGCGATCATCCCTCCGCCGACCTGGGCCAGGACGATCTCGCAGAGCCACATCGCCGGAAGGGCGGCCGCGATCGGCCGGGGCACCCGCCCGGCCCGCCACAGCGACACCGCCGTCACGACGGCCCCGGCGAGCATGGCCAGGTTCGCCGGGGCGGCCACGTGACCGAACCACGGGGGGTCCTCCCCGCGCAGGTTGGACGCGGTCGCGCCGAACGCCAGGAGGAGGTGACCGGCCGAGACGGCGACGGCTCCGGCGACGGCGGCACCGGTGCCGTGCCGGGCCAGCGCGAACAGGCCGGGGACGAGCAGGACCAGCGAGGCGGCGAACAGGCCGAGGATGAGGTGCTCCTCGCCGAGCACCCGGGGGTCGTCGTCGAAGGGCCGTACCGCCTGCATCGCTCCGACGGCGGCCATGGCCAGGCCGCCGGCCGTCGCCGACAGGGTCGCCGGGGTACGCCACGGGGGCGCGGGTTCTTTCTGGGACATGGCGCGACGCTAGGGAGGATCGGGACCCGGCCGCGTCCACCGGGAGGCGTGACCGCCTACGACCCCGGGCCGACCCGCCTACCCCGCGGGGCTGACGTCCGGGCCGTCGCCGGGCGATACGGTCTGTGCGTGGACCCTCTCGCGCGACTGGCCCGGGTGCCTCGGCGCCCGCCCGGCCCGGACGTGGCGCTGGCCGCGGTGCTGGCCGTCTGGGGCGTCGCCGAGGTGCTGCCGCCCGGCCCGGACCCGTTCTGGATCGAGGCCGCGTTCGCCCTGACGGGGACGGTGCCGCTGGTGGCCCGTCGGTACGCGCCGCTGCCGGTGCTGGTGGTCATCGCGTCCGTGCTGCTGCTGTGGGGGGCCGTCGCCGAGGTGCCGCCGGCCACCGTCGCGCCCTTCCCCTCGCTCCTGGTGGCGGTCTTCTCCGTGGGGCTGCACGTGCCGTCCCTGCTCCTGGCGGCCGCGGCGTGGGCCGTCACGACCGGCAGCATGGCCACCGCCCTGGCCCTGCGGTACTACGGCGAGGACGAGCCGGACGTCGGGTCGGCCCTGATCATGGTGTTCTTCGTGACCGGCGCGTGGACGGCCGGGTGGCTGCTGCAGCGCCGGGAGGCCCAGGTGCGCGAGGCCGAGGAGCGCACGCGCGAACGCGCCCGGGAGGCGGTCGCCGTCGAGCGGCTCAGGATCGCGCGCGAGCTGCACGACGTGGTCGCGCACTCCCTGTCCATCATCGCGCTGAACGCCGGGGCCGCGTACGAGGTCGGCGGACTCGACCCGGAGCGGGCACGCGACCACATGGACGCGGTGGCGCGCACCGCCCGCGAGGCGCTGGTGGAGATGCGTCACGTGCTGGAGGCGCTGCGCAACGAGGAGGACGAGGCGCTGGCACCGCAGCCCACCCTGGACCGGCTGCCCGAGCTGGTGGAACAGGTTCGCTCCACCGGGCTGCCGGTGCGGTTGGTCGAGCGGGGCGACCGGAGGGCACTGCCCGCGGGGCTGGAGCTCACCGCCTACCGGATCGTCCAGGAGGCGCTCACCAACGTCCGCCGGCACGCCGGGGCGGCCGACACCGAGGTACGGGTGACCTACGGCGGCGCCGAACTCGGCCTGGAGGTGGTCAACGCCCCCGGGGCCGGCCCGCCGCCGTCGCGGCCGTCCACCTCCGGGCACGGCCTGGTCGGCATGCGCGAGCGGGCCCGCCTGTACGGCGGGGTGCTGCACGCGGGGCCCGCCGAGGGCGGCGGGTACGGTGTGCGCCTCCGGCTGCCCGTGGAGCCGGGATGATCCGGGTCCTGATCGCCGACGACCACGCGCTGGCGCGGTCGGGACTGTCGGCCATGCTCGGGGTCCAGCCCGACATCGAGGTGGCCGGGACGGCCGGGGACGGTGCCGAGGCGGTGGCCCAGGCGCGGCTGCTGCGGCCGGACGTGGTGCTGATGGACGTCCGGATGCCCAGGATGGACGGCATCGAGGCCACGCGGCGCGTCCGTGCCGAACCGGGTGGCCCGGCGGTGCTGGTGCTGACCACCTTCGACCTCGACCAGTACGTGTACGAGGCGCTGCGCGCGGGCGCGGGCGGCTTCCTGCTCAAGGACGCCCCGCCCGGCCAGATCGCCGAGGCCGTCCGGACCGTCGCCGCCGGGCAGGCGCTGCTCGCCCCGGCGGTGACGCGGCGGCTGATCGAGCGTTTCCTGAGCGTGCCGCCCGGCGGGGGGACGGCCCTGGAGCGCCTCACCGCGCGCGAGCGGGAGGTGCTGGAGCACGTCGGGCGGGGCCGCTCGAACGCGGAGATCGCCGAGGTCCTGCACCTGTCCGAGGCCACGGTGAAGACGCACCTGTCCAGGGTGCTGACCAAGGCCGGGCTCCGCGACCGGGTGGCGGCGGTGGTCTTCGCGTACGAGCAGGGCCTGGTCCGGGCCGGCGAGACGGGGTGAGGCGGGGCGCGGCGGGATGAGGCGCGGCGGGGCCGGTGACCGGCGAGGCGGGATGAGACGAGATGGGACGGGGCGCGGCGTGGTGGGGCGCGGCGGGGCCGGTGGCCGGCGGGGCGGGGGAGGAGCGGGGCGGGTCAGCGGCCGGCGAGTTCCTGGACGACCGGGGTGAAGGCGTCCAGGTCGCGCTCGTGGTGGAGCACGAAGTAGGACACGTCGTGGGCGTCGCGCCAGTGGCGGAGCGTGTCGGCGATGTCGTGACGGGTGCCGAGCAGCACCCGCGGGGTCTCGTCCCGGTGAAAGGAGCCCGCGGCGCTCCATGACCCCTCGCGCCTGCGGGCGCCGACCCGGTGGACGCCGGTGCCCAGCTCGATCCGGTCGTAGCGGTCCCCGGCCGCCCGTCGTACGACGTCGATCCCGGCCAGGAAGGCGGCACGCCCGCCGTCCGCGCCGTCGGTGCCGGTGCCGGTGCCGTCGGCGCGTACCCGCGTGCCGATGTCGACCACGTCGGCCTCGCGGGCGGCGAGCCCGAGCAGGCGCGGGTCGCCGCCGCCGAGCAGCAGCCGCGGGTGGGGGCGGCTCCACGGCCTGGGGCTCCGTTCCGGCCCGGTGATCCGGTAGTGCTCGCCGTGGAAGGTGAAGGGCCCCTCCGCCCACAGGCCCTTGAGCACGGCGACGGCCTCGGCCAGCCGGTCCACCCGGACCCCGGGCGGCTCGAACGCCAGCCCGGCCGAGGCGTAGTCGGCGGCCGTCCAGCCGGTGCCCAGGCCCAGTTCCAGGCGGCCCTCCGAGAGGAGGTCGACGGTGGCGGCCTGTTCGGCGAGCACCTCCGGACGGCGGAGGTCGTCGGCGAGGACCAGGGTGCCGACCCGCAGGCGCCCGGTGGCGCAGGCCGCCGCGGTCATGGCCGCGACCGGCGCGAAACGGGGGCCGACCAGATGATCGGGGACGAGCAGCACGTCGAAGCCCGAGTCCTCCAGGCGGCGGGCCTTCTCGGCCCAGTCCCTGGCCGAGACGGCCTCCCGGATCACGGCGGCGAACCGGAACGGACGGTCCATCGGACGCCCCCTTATTTCGGCCAAGCGCCTGATAAGCATAGGCGGGGGGTCGCGGGCCGGGAAGCCCGGCGCGTGATCTCCGGTCAGGAGGGCCCCGGCCAGGTCGGGGCCGCCGGGAACTTCGACGTCGGCGCGACGGAACGGCGCTTCCGCGACCCGAACGAGGAGGTGCTCGGCGGCGGGACCACGGCACACCGACCCGAGCACGCGATCAGGGCATGGGAGCGTGCGAAACTGGATCGGTGACGTTATCTGTGGGTCTGGTGGGCGCCGGGCCATGGGCCGAGATGGTGCACGCGCCGATGCTCGCGGCCGGTCCGAACACGCGTCTGGCGGGTGTCTGGGCCCGCCGTCCCGAGGCCGCGGCCAGGTTCGGGGCCCCGGTGTTCGAACGCATCGAGGAGCTCTTCGACAACTGCGAGGCGGTGGCGTTCTCCGTCCCGCCCGCGGTCCAGGCCGAGCTCGGCGTGCTCGCGGCCAGGGCGGGCAAGGCGCTGCTGCTGGAGAAACCGCTCGCCGCCGACCTGGCCGGGGCCCGCAGGCTGGCCGAGGCGGTCGCCGAGGCGGGCGTGCCCTCGCAGATGGTCCTCACCTGGCGCTACTCACCCGCCACCCGCGCGTTCCTGGCGAGGGTCTCGGCGCTCGAACCGTTCGGCGGGCGGGCGGCCAACGTCTCCGGGGCGATGCTCGGCGGGGACTTCGCCACGTCCTGGCGCCTGGAGCGCGGCGCGATCCTCGACGTGGGCCCGCACATGATCGACATGCTGGACGCGGCGCTCGGCAGGGTCGTCGGGGTCCGCGCGCACGGCAACCCGCTGGGCTGGGTCGGGCTGCTGCTGGAGCACGAGACCGGCGCGGTCAGCGAGGCGTCTCTGTGCATGAGCGTTCCGGGCGAGGTCCCGCCCTCCCAGGTGGAGATCTACGGCCGGCTGGGCCGCGAGTCCCTCGACGACACCCGGCTCGGCTCCGACGTCTTCTCGCTGATGCTCGCCGAGTTCGCGCTGACCGTACGGCGCGGCGGGCACCCCCTGGACGCCGCGCACGGCCTGCGCCTGCAGGAGATCATCGCCGCCGCCGAGGAGCAGCTCGGCTGAGACCCGGCCGGGACGCGGGAGGGCACGGTACCGGCACACCGGGACACCCGGCCCTCCGAGGGGATTGATAGCGTTCGTCCGACGCGTAGCTGAGCGAAGTCCGGTGTGAGCCCGGCGCTGTCCCGCAACTGTCATGGCCCTTCCGGGGGTCGAGCCAGGTCGCCTCCGCCGCGTCGACGTCGTCGACCCTCGTGGAAAAGGGTGACCCGTCCTTCCCGGGTCTCTCGGTTCCGGCAACTGAAAGGACCTCGTGTGAGGCCCGTACGCAGCGCCCTCGCCGGTGCCCTGCTCGCCGCACTGACCCTGGCCGGGTGCGGCCAGAGCTCTCCCGCAGCCTCCCCGGCCGCGACCACCTCCGCCTCCGCGGCCTCCACCCCCTCGGCGGCGGGTTTCCCCGTCACCGTCCAGGCGGGCAACGGCGCCGTCGCCGTGGCGCGCAGGCCCGAGCGGATCGTCTCGCTCTCGCCCACCGCCACCGAGGGCCTGTTCGCCATCGGCGCGGGCCCGCAGGTGATCGCCGTGGACGACCAGTCCAACCACCCCGCCGACGCCCCCAAGAGCGACCTGTCGAGCTTCAAGCCGAACGTCGAGGCCATCGTCGCCAAGAAGCCCGACCTGGTGGTGATCTCCAACGACACCGACAGCCTGGTGGCCGCACTGGGCAAGGTCGGCGTCCCCGTACTGCTGGAGCCCGCCGCCACCGAGCTCGACGAGGCCTACGACCAGATCACCGACCTCGGCGCCGCCACCGGCAACGTGGACCGGGCCGCCGAGCTCGTCGCCGGGATGCGCAAGCAGCTCGACGAGATCGCCGCAGCCGCGCCCAAGGACACGAAGCTCACCTACTACCACGAGCTGGACGTCACCCCCTACGCGGCCACCTCCTCCACCTTCATCGGCCAGATCTACGGGCTCTTCGGCCTGACCAACATCGCCGACAAGGCCCCCGAGGCGGCCGGAGGCTACCCCAAGCTCTCGGCCGAGTTCGTGGCCCAGGCCGACCCCGACCTGATCTTCCTGGCCGACACCAAGTGCTGCGGCCAGTCCAAGGACACCCTCGCCAAGCGGCCGGGCTGGTCCAAGCTGTCGGCGATCGAGAACGACCGGGTCGTCCCGCTCGACGACGACGTCGCCTCCCGCTGGGGGCCGCGCGTCGTGGACCTGGCCAGGCAGGTCGGCGACGCCGTCCAGAAGGCCTCGGCCGGCCGGTGAGCCGCTAAGTGACCGATCTCTTCCCTTCCCCCGGGATCCACGGCGCGGACGCGGACCGTCAGGCCGGGGTGCGGGCGAGGCAGGCGGCCCGGCTGAGCCCGGCGGTCACGCTCGCCGCCGCCGGTCTGCTCCTGGCGAGCATGTTCGCCGGGCTGCTGGCCGGCGCGGCGGACATCGCGCCGCGCAGCGTGCTGCTCCAGCTTCTCGACTGGCTGCCGCTGGTCTCGGCCGACTCGGGACTCGCCCCGGTCGAGCTGGGCCTGCTGTCGGAGATCCGGCTGCCGCGGATCGTGCTCGCCGCGCTCGTCGGCGGCCTGCTGGCCATCGCCGGGGCCGGTTACCAGGGCGTCTTCCGCAACCCGCTGGCCGACCCCTACCTGCTCGGAGCAGCGGCGGGCGCCGGGCTGACGACCACCGCGGCGATCGTCTTCAGCCGGGGCGACGACATGGCCGTCGGCATCCCCCTGGCCGCCTTCGCCGGGGCCGTCGGCGGCGTGCTGCTCGCCTACGGGCTGGGCAGCGTGGCGGGCCGGGGCGGCGGCACCGCCACCCTGGTCCTCGCCGGGGTGGCGGTCACCTCCTTCCTCACCGCCGTCCAGACGTTCCTGCAGCAGCTGCGGGTCGAGGAGCTCCAGCGCATCTACGCCTGGATCCTCGGCGACCTCGGCGGCGGCTGGGGACAGATCACGCTGGTCGCCCCGTACGCCGCGATCTCGGTGCTGATCATGCTGCTGCACGGCAGGCTGCTCGACGTGCTCTCGGTCGGTGACGACGAGGCCGTCACCCTGGGCCTGAACGCCACCCGCGTCCGGTTCATCGTGCTGCTCGCGGCCTCCCTGGCCACCGCCGCGGCCGTGGCGGTCAGCGGGCTGATCGGCTTCGTCGGCATCGTGGTGCCGCACGCGGTCCGCCGCCTGACCGGGACGTCGTACCGGATCGTGCTGCCGATCTCGCTGATCGGCGGGGCCGCCTTCCTGGTCCTGGCCGACCTGCTCGCCCGGACCGTGCTCGCCCCGGCCGAGCTGCCCATCGGCGTGGTGACCGCCTTCGTCGGCGCGCCGTTCTTCGTGGCCGTGCTGAGGATGACCCGGAGGATGGAGACGTGACACCTTCCGCGCCGCACCGGACGCCTCGTCGGACGCCTTGTCGGACGCCTTGTCGGACGCCTTGTCGGACGCCTTGTCGGACTACGCGTCGGACGACGCACCGGACGTCGCTTCGGACGACGTGCCGGGCGGGGACGCGATGAGCCGCCTGACGGTACGGGACCTGGCGGTCGTGCTGGACGGGCGGCCCGTGCTCTCCGAGGTCGGCCTCGACGTCCGCGACGGCGGCTGGCTGGCCGTCATCGGGGCCAACGGAGCGGGCAAGTCCACGCTGCTGCGCGCCCTGGCCGGGGTGCTGCCGTACGGCGGCGACGTGCTCATCGACGACGCCCCCGTCCGCAGCCTGCGGCACAGGGACCGCGCCCGGCTGCTCGCCTACGCCCCGCAGACCCCGGCGCTGCCGGTCGACATGACCGTGTTCGACTACGCCCTGCTCGGCCGCACCCCGTACATCCCCTACCTGGGACGCGAGGGGCGGCGCGACCGGGAGGTGACCGCGTCGGTGCTGGAGCGGCTGGACCTGTCGGGGCTGGCCTCCCGCCCGCTCGGCCGGCTGTCCGGTGGCGAGCGCCAGCGCGTCGTGCTCGCCAGGGCGCTGGCCCAGCAGGCCCCGGTGCTGCTGCTCGACGAGCCCACCACGGCCCTGGACCTGGGACACCAGCAGCAGGTGCTGGAGCTGGTGGACCGCCTGCGGCTGGCCGACGGGCTGACCGTCGTCACGACCCTGCACGACCTGAGCCTCGCCGGCCAGTACGCTGACGCGATGATGCTGCTCTCGGCCGGCCGGGTGGCCGCCTCCGGTGCTCCCGCCGAGGTGCTGACCGAGGAGCTGATCGCCGAGCACTTCGAGGCCCGCGTCCGCGTCGGGACCGGCACGGCCGGCAGGCCCGAGGTCCACCTGGAGCGCCCGTGAGAGCCACGCCGATCCTGGGTCACCTGGAGCCGCCCGTGAAAGCCGCGATTCTGGGCCACCTGGAGCGCCCGTGAGAGCGGCGCCGCTCCTGAGCCACCGCCACGAGGACGGCGCCCGGCTGGCCTGCCTGCTGTGGGAGTTCGGCCCCGGGTGGCGGGCGATCTCCTCGGCCGTGCTCGGTGGCGGCATCGGTCCGGCCGCCTGGGCGCTCAACGCGCAGGTCATCGCCGGGTACGCCCGGATGGACCCGGTGGAGCACCTGCTGGAGCTGGCCCCGGCCGGACCCGGCGTCGGCATGCTCACCGCGGCGTCGGTCGACCGGTTCACCCGGGCGGCCGACGGGGGAGTGGAGGCCGTGGCGACCGTCGGCCTGCGCGTCCCCACCTGGGCCGCCGCCCCCGAGGGCGTGCCCGACCCCGAACTGGCCCCGATGCTCCTGCATGAGCCCGCGCCGACCCCGATGCTCCTTCCCGGCCCCGGCCCCGGCCCCGGCCCGGTCCCGGTACGCCTGCCGGGCACGGTCAACATCATCGTGGCCGTACCGGTCGCGATGAGCGACGCGGCCCTGGTCAACGCGGTCATGACGGTGACCGAGGCCAAGACCCAGGCGCTGCTGGAGGCCGGTTTCTCCGGCACCGGCACCGCCTCCGACGCCGTCTGCGTGGCCGTCCCCGAGCACGGCCCGCAGGAACCGTTCGGCGGCCCGCGCTCGACCTGGGGCGCCCGCATCGCCCGGGCCGTCCACACCGCCGTCCGCGAAGGCGCCCACCTGTGGTCGAACGGGTCCGCCTCCCGGTGAACGCGGTCTTTCGGCTTCCGGGTCGCGGCCCCCTAGACGCGGGGCCGTCCTGTCGCCCGGCTCGCCGCCGTATCCGACGACCGGACCGCTCCGCGTCGCCGTACCGTCCGGGGTGATCGTGGTATTGAGCCGCACCTATAGCTGGATATATGCATTCATGTCTCTTTTGTCTGCTATTGGAGAAATATAAATCAACGTCCTATGAGGGAGCCGGAAGGCCCGGCGCGACCGGGCTTTCGGCCGGATTCCGGTATCCGTCCGTTGTCGCCCACGGGGCCCACGAGGATTAGACTTTGCGTAACCGCCCGCGATGGGGCGCGGGTTGGTGAAAGGCCGTGAACAGGATGGTGAAGGCCGTAAAGGGATGACCGTCCCGTGACTCCCGGCGGGCCGGGGCGAGAACGACGACAGGCAACCCGCCTCCGGGCGGTCCACATGTTCATCCCGATTGACGACCCTTGTTTCATGCCCGGTAGGGAGCGGAGATGCGGCGGTCAGGTTCGACGCTGGCGATGGTCGGAGGGCTCTGTCTGGCGATCGCCGGGACGGCCCCCGCGCTGGCCCACGAGCATCCCAGCGGGATCACCGACCTGGTGACCCCGGCGGTGGTCCGGATCGAGGCCACCGCGAACGTCGACATCACGCTGCTCGACCACATCGGCGAGCTGGTTCACGTGGAGCGTTCCTACAGGGTGCCCATCGGCAGCGGCACCGGCACCGTGGTCAACCCCGAGGGCGGCATCGTCACGCTCACCCGGGTGGTCACGACCGATCGTGACGTGCGCATCCACGCCGCCAACAAGATCTTCGCCGAGCACCACAAGGTCAAGATCCCCGCGGACTTCGAGCGGCACAGGCTCAAGGACGACAGGCTCGACCACCACCTGCAGGAGTGCTACCCGCCCAAGCGGTCCACCGCCACCTGCATCGTCGACGTCACCACCGAGATCACGGTCTTCCCCAACATCTCCCCGGCCGACGAGAAGGGCTTCAAGGCCGAGATCGTCCGCGCCGGTGACACGCCCGACAGCCCCGCGGTGCTCTCGCCCGTCGGGCGCGCCGACGGCAGCGCGGGCCTGCCCACCGCCCCGCTCGCCGCCACGGTGCCCTCCAAGGAGGGCTCGCCGGTGGCGGTCGCCGGGTTCACCGGACGGCCCGCCGCGAACCTGCCCGAGACCGTCGACATCGCCCACCTGCGGGCAGGAGGCGCCGGTGAGGGCGGCCGGCAGTTCAAGGACCCGGAGAACAAGGTCGACGAGCCCAGGAAACTGGGCGCCCTCATCGACAAGGGGCTGCTCGGCGGCCCGGTCATCGAGGACAAGAAGGGCGAGGTCGTCGGCCTGCTCGTCGGCGGCGGCACCGAGGCCCGCATGATCGGCATCCGGGAGGTCACCAAGGCCCTGGCCGAGGCGAACGTCACCCCCGGGCGCGGGCCCATCGACGCCGCCTTCGAGCAGGCGCTGACCCGCTTCCACACCCACTACTACGGCGACGCCGTCCCCGCCTTCCAGCGGGTGCTGGACCTCTACCCCGGCCACACCGTGGCCGCCGCCCACCTGAAGACCTCCCAGGCCAAGCGCGGCACCGCCGAGGACCAGGCGACCCGCACGGCGGCCACCTCCACCGACACGCCCCGGGGCGCGCCCCTGTGGCCGTTCGTCGCCGGTGGCGGCCTGCTGGTGCTGGCCGTGCTGACCACCGCCTTCCTGCTCTGGCGCCGCAGACCCGCCGACACCGGGCCCGACACCGGACCCGCGACCGGGCCCGGCACGGCCGCCGACACCCGTCCTCCCCTGCTCGATCCGCCGTCCGTCCCGCCCCGGCAGGTCCTCGACGACCAGGCCGACTCCACCAGGGTGGTCAGCCGCTCCTTCCCGGCCCTGCCCAAACTCTCCTCGACCGCTCCCGGGCCGGTGCTGGTGGCGCGCGACCCCGGCGCCCAGACCGGTCCCGACGTCAAACCGGCCGACGCCACGGTGCAGCAGAAGTACTGCACCGGCTGCGGGATGCGACTGGGCCCGGCCCACAGCTTCTGCGGCTACTGCGGCCAGCCGACCAAGACGTGACGCCGGTGAACGACAGGGCACTGATCGGCCGGGAAGTGGCCGGCTACCAGATCGAGGACATCATCGGCAAGGGCGGCATGGCCGTGGTCTACCTCGCCATCGACCCCAGGCTCAACCGCCGGGTGGCGCTGAAGATCCTCAACCCGCTGCTCGGCGAGGACGAGAGGTTCCGCCAGCGCTTCGTGCTGGAGTCGCGCACGGTCGCCAGCATCGACCACCCCAACATCATCCCGGTCTACGAGGCCGACAGCGCCGACGACGGCACCCTCTACATCGCCATGCGCTACGTCGACGGCCCCGACCTGCGCAAGCTCTTCTACGACCGCGGGCCGATGCCGGTCGGCCAGGTCAACCGGATCTTCGCCCAGGTGGCCGCCGCGCTCGACACCGCGCACGCCCACGACCTGGTGCACCGCGACGTCAAGCCCGCCAACATCCTGATCGCCGCGCACACCGAGGGCGACCACGCCTACCTCACCGACTTCGGCATCACCAAGCACCGCACCTCGATCTCCGGGCTGACCCAGACCAACCAGTTCATCGGCACCCCCCGCTACATGTCGCCCGAGCAGATCAACAAGGAGCACATCGACGGCCGCTGCGACCAGTACGGACTGGCCTGCGTGGTCTACGAGGCCCTGTCCGGACGGCTGCCCTTCCAGCGTGACAACGAGATCGCCCTGCTGTGGGCGCACCTCGCCGAGACCCCCACGCCGCTCACCACGCTCCGCCCCGAGCTGCCGCCCCAGGTGGACGAGGTCATGACGCGGGCCCTGGCCAAGTCCCCCGAGCAGCGCTACGAGACCTGCGGCCGGTTCGTCGCGGAGCTGCGTGACGCGATCAGCGGCGCCGACCAGCCGTACCGGCTCACCCAGGCGCCCCCCGCGCCGGCGCCGACCGCTCCGGGACGCGGCCCCGGCACCGGAGCCTCCGGCCGCAAGGGCATCCTGATCGGCGCGAGCGTGGCGATCACCGCGATCGTCGTGCTGGTGGCGCTGCTCGCGTCGTTCCTGCGCGGCGGCGACGCCTGGGCGCAGTACCGGGGCTCGTCCGCGGTGCCGGTGGCGTTCCAGCATCCCGACGACTGGACCCTGGAGCCGCACGCGGACGTGTTCGTGATGGCCTCACCCCGGTCCGACCGGTTCCGGGCGCTGTTCGCCACGCCCGTCACCGCGGACTGGGCCGCCGCGAACGAGATCATCAAGGCCGCCCCCCAGGAGGCCACCGGCCTGTACGCGCAGACACTCGACACCCTCGACCCGCGCAGCGGCGCCGAGCGGCTGCAGGAGACCCTGCAGTCCTCGCTCCCGGGCACCGTCAGCGTCTTCTCCCAGGTCGTCCAGGTGAGCGTGGGCGGCAAGACGGCCTCACGGCTGCAGGGGACGATCGCCGACCCGCAGCGCGGAGGCCGGCTCGACTTCACCGGCTGGGTGGTCGACCGGCCGGACGAGGCGGCACTGCTGATCTATTTCTGCGCGTCCGGCACCTGTGACGACGCGACCGCCAACCGGTTCGTGCGCAGCGTCTCCTTCCCGGCCTTCTGAGGCCGCCCGGCGCGTCTCTCCCGGCCTTCCGGGCTCGTCCGGCGTGTCCCTTTCCTGGTATTTCGAGAGGGCGACTTGCGTCCCACTTGTGACCGGCTTGTCCGGGTGTTTTGTCCTATGGGCAAGACGGCCACCAGGCTTTAGTCTCCCCGCATGGGGGTTCTCCCCTCCCGTCCGGCGCCCGCGCACGGCCGTACGGGTCGTTGACCGCGCGTCCCGGGAACGAGGTGCCCAGTCGTCGGCCAAGGAGAAGAAGTGAACATCCGCGTCGTCATCGCCGACGACCAGGCGATGGTCCGCGCCGGTCTGAAGCTGGTCGTGGAGAGCGAGCCCGGCCTGGAGGTGGTGGGCGAGGCCCCCGACGGGATCGAGGCGCTCGCCGTGGCCCGCAGGACCAGGCCGGACATCGTGCTGATGGACATCTCGATGCCCCGCATGGACGGCCTCACCGCCGCCAGGGAACTGCTGGGCCAGCAGGACCCGCCCAAGGTGGTCATGCTGACCACCTTCGACACCGACGAGAACCTCTACGCCGCGCTGCGCGCCGGGACCAGCGGGTTCCTGCTCAAGGTGTCGCCGCCCGAGCAACTGGTGGAGGCGATCCGCGTGGTCGTCGCGGGCGACGCCCTGCTGGACCCGGCCGTCACCACCCGCGTCATCGCCTCCTTCGCCGGCCGGCACGACCCCGCGCCTCCGCCGCAGCTCGCCGAGCTCACCCCGCGCGAGCTGGAGGTGCTGCGCTCGCTGGCCCGCGGCCTGACCAACGCCGAGATCGCCGCCGAGCTCTTCGTCGGCGAGGCCACGGTCAAGACCCACGTGGCGCGGGTGCTGATGAAGCTCCACCTGCGCGACCGGGCTCAGGCGGTGGTGTTCGCGTACGAGTCGGGCGTGGTCCGGCCGGGCAGCTCGGTCGGGTCGGTCGAGTCGGTCGGGTAGGTGGCACGCCGGGGACGACGCGCCGGGACCGGAGGTGCCCGGGGAGCCGGATGGGGTCGGTGAACACGGGGCCCTCCCTGTCTGCGCGGGGCCGCGAGGGCCTGCCATCCAGGACGGTAGGGGAGGTCCCCGCGCCGGGTCGTCCGCCGCGGGACTGATCCGGGGTCCCTCTGGCGGGGTAAGAAGATCTCACTGTGGCCCGGGTGAAGGTGTGAGATGCGCGCCTCATAGGGTCTGGAGCCACGAGTGCGTGAACCGACGACCGGAAAGACGAGTGATGTTGCACGAAAGACTGGACTCGATCTACGACAGCGTCCTGCGCCGCAACCCCGGTGAGATCGAGTTCCACCAAGCCGTCCGCGAGGTGCTGGAGAGCATCGGGCCGGTCCTCGGCAAGCACCCCGAGTACGCCGAATCCAAGATCATCGAGCGGATCTGCGAGCCGGAACGGCAGATCATCTTCCGGGTGCCCTGGGAGGACGACCAGGGCGAGGTGCACATCAACCGTGGCTTCAGGGTCGAGTTCAACAGCGCGCTCGGGCCCTACAAGGGCGGGCTGCGCTTCCACCCCTCGGTCTACCTGGGCATCGTCAAGTTCCTCGGCTTCGAGCAGATATTCAAGAACAGCCTGACCGGCCTGCCGATCGGCGGGGGCAAGGGCGGCTCGGACTTCGACCCCAAGGGCCGCTCCCAGCGTGAGGTGATGCGCTTCTGCCAGAGCTTCATGACCGAGCTCTACCGGCACATCGGCGAGTACACCGACGTCCCCGCCGGGGACATCGGTGTCGGCCAGCGCGAGGTCGGCTACCTGTTCGGCCAGTACAAGCGCATCACCAACCGGTACGAGTCCGGCGTGATCACCGGCAAGGGGATCGGCTACGGCGGTGCCCAGGTCCGCACCGAGGCGACCGGGTACGGCTGCGCGTTCTTCGTCGACGAGATGCTGAAGGCGCGCGGCACCTCCTTCGAGGGCAAGCGCGTCGTCGTCTCCGGCTCGGGCAACGTCGCCGTCTACGCGATCGAGAAGGTGCAGCAGCTCGGCGGCACCGTGATCGCCTGCTCCGACTCCTCGGGGTACGTCGTCGACGAGAAGGGCGTCGACCTCGACCTGCTCAAGCAGGTCAAGCAGGTCGAGCGCCTCCGGATGGACGCCTACGCCAGGCGTCGCGGCGGCAACGTGTCCTTCGTGGAGGGGCGGAGCGTGTGGGAGGTGCCGTGCGAGGTGGCGATGCCGTCGGCCACCCAGAACGAGATCACCGGCAGGGACGCCGAGTCCCTGGTGCGCGGCGGGTGCGTCGCGATCGGTGAGGGCGCCAACATGCCCACCACGCCTGAGGGCGTACGGATCTTCCAGGAGGCGGGTGTCGCCTTCGGCCCCGGCAAGGCCGCCAACGCGGGCGGCGTGGCCACCAGCGCGCTGGAGATGCAGCAGAACGCCAGCCGCGACTCGTGGACCTTCGAGTTCTCCGAGGGGCGCCTCCACGAGATCATGAAGGAAATCCACGGTCGCTGCCTGCGCACCGCCGACGAGTACGGCATGCCGGGCAACTACGTGGCCGGTGCCAACATCGCCGGCTTCAAGGACGTCGCCGACGCGATGCTCTCCCTCGGCCTGATCTGAACCGCCCGCCGATGACCGTCGAAGGCGACGGTCATCGGCACGCTCCCCTCCCGCGCCGGTCGCCGTGCCGCTCCGGGAGAGCGCCGCCTACCCGGGGAAGAGCCACTCCGTCGCGACGAGGCACTTGGCGACGTAGAGGTCCCGGCCCGTCTCGATCCCGTACGCCAGGTCCTCGAACACGCGGCACCTGCCGTAGAAGACGGCGCGCTCGTGCAGTGAGGTGCCCAAGGGGCCGTAGGCCCGCAGGGCGGCCTCCAGCGCGCCGGGGCCGAGGTCGCGGTACAGCAGGCCGAAGTCGTAGGCCGGATCGACGAGCGCGGCGTCGCTCCAGTCGATGACGCCGGTCACCGATCCGTCGCCGGAGTCGACGAGGACGTGCTCGATGCCCAGGTCGTTGTGGGAGAGGACCGGCCGGTACCCGCCGTCCGGGGGAGGGGCGTCCAGGAACGCCCGTACCGCGTCGTGGCAGGCGGCCGGGATCTCCCCGGCGACCGCAGGGTAGATCTCCGCGGCCTCCTCCAGCCACTCCGACGGCGCCGTGCCGTCCGCCTCCACCAGGCCGTCCACCCGCTCGGCCGGGACGGCGTGCAGGGCAGCCAGCAGCCCGCCGAGCGCGGTGGCCACCGGCCCGGCGTACGTCGCCCGCTGCGGGGCGGGCAGGCCGAGCATCGGCACGCCCGCGAGCGTGGGGTAGGCCATGCAGCCCTGCTCGGGCACCGTGAACCGCGGCTCGGGAACGGGCAGCGGGGAGACGGCCGCGACCACGGCCAGGAGCCGGGCCTCGCGCTCCACCAGCGCGGCCCGGCGCGCCGGATCGGGCTCGCGGGCGAAGCGCACGATCAGCTCCCCGTTGACCTCGTACGCGGTGTTGTCCTGGCCCTGGCCCAGGGGGGTGACGGTGCCGACCCGGTAGCCGGGCAGCCGCGCGGCCACGGCCTCCCGGATCCGTGCCTCACCGGCCTCTCCCGCGCCGGGCGGCGTCTCGTGGGTCCCGGCCTCGCGGGCCTGCGCGGGACGGTCGTGGTCTGCGATCCGGCTCTCCTCCATCCCGCGACCCTACCGACCGCGGGCCGGAAGCCGGCCGGCCGCGGCGCGCAGGGCGTCCGACGCCTCGCCCGGCCCGCCGGTGAGCGGGTCCCCGTGGCCGAAGCAGACCGTGTCCGCGTCCAGGGCTGCGAGCCTGCGGAAGGTCTCGACGGCGCGGGGACGGTCGAGGTTGAACACGCCCAGGATCGGGGTGCCGTCCATGCTCGCGACGGCGTCGCCGGTGAACAGGACGCGACGGCCCGGCAGGTACACGGCGACGCTGCCGTCGGTGTGGCCGTCCGCGAGGACCACCCGCGCACCGCCGCCGAAGTCGATCACGTCCCCGTCCTCCAGCTCGCGGTCCACCCGCGAGGGCGGCGCCGGGGGCGGCTTCGCCATGTTCTCGTACAGGTCGCGCTCCCAGTCCGGGGCGTCGGTGAAGACGGGCGGCGGCCCGGGGACCTCCCCGCGGACGATCGGGGCCTCGAGGCGGTGCGCCATCACCGTGACGTCCCCCCAGCCGGAGACCTCGGCGGCCGAGCCGGTGTGGTCCTCGTGGAAGTGGGTCAGCACCACGGTGCGGAGCTCACCGGGATCGCGGCCCAGGCTCCGGACCGCCTCGGCGATCGCGGGCCCGGAGCCGACCACGCCGGTGTCGATCAACGTCAGCGCCCCGGGGTCGGCCCACAGGTAGGCGTGGCCGACCTCGAAGCGCAGCTGGTGAAGCTCGGGCAGCAGACGGACGATCTCCATGCCGCGAGCGTAGGGGCGGCCGGGCGAGAGCGGCCACGCCGTTCACGCAGGGCGGAGCGCGACGGGCGGGACCGGCGCCGCATCTGGACGGTTGCCTGGACGTCGGCCTGGAGTCCTCGGTGATGACCAACGCCTTTCCCGTGCACCGGCCGGGTCTCGGGCCCGGGGCCGCTGCGAAGGCCCCGGCCGCCTACGTGCGCGCCGCCGACCTCGCCGTCGAGCGGCTGGAGCAGGACTACCTCCGCGTCGCCGACGAGGGCTCCCGCCGGTGCTACGACTACGCCTCGCCCGCCTTCGGCTTCGCGTGCCGCCTGGCCTACGACGAGTCCGGCCTCGTGCTCGACTATCCCGGAATCGCCGTACGCGAGCTGTGAAAGGCCGGTGAGCGAAGCGGCGGAGCTCAGGTCCTCGGCCACCGGCGCGTACGTCCGGGTCGGGTCCGACGGGTACCAAAGCGACCGCGTCGGCTGTGAACGCGGCCGAGGAAGCCTTCGTGACCATGCAGAACCCCCTGGTCTCCGGATCTCCATGATCCGGCGCCCAGGGTGCCCGCACATCGGGGTGAGGGTCCCTGAACACCGTTTCCTGAAATGGGGTCTTGTGCCGCCAGAAGAAGAACGTTTTAATCCCCCCTAACGCAGAGAGCTGACAACAGCCAGGAGAACATGTGATCGTCTACGGCGGCGCCCGGAACCCCGAGCGATGGCCGGAACGAGCCTGGATCACGCCCGTCGTACCGAAGACCGTCGACCTGACGCTCCGCCCGCACCGGGAGACGGACCGGTTCGGCTGCGGTGCCGAGGTGGACGCGGTGGCCGCCGACAGGATCACCTTTCGCACACCTGCGACCCGCGCAGGAGCCACGGCTTCCACCTCGTCGCCCAGGGGCCGGACCCGCCGCCCGGCGGGAAGGTCGGCTTTCGCCGGACGGCTCCGCCGATCGGCGAGTACGCCGATCCGAAGGTGACCTCGCCATGATGCGCCTCTACCCGGCCTTCGACGAGGTGTGGTGGGCCATCCGCCTCAACGCGCTGTGGCTGCTGTTCACCCTGGCCGGCGGCGTCGTGCTGGGCATCGGCCCGGCGACGGTGGCCGCCTACACCCTCGCCCGCAGACACGCGATGGGCGAGGGTTTCCCGCCCCTGCGCGCGTTCGCCACCGCCTACCGGCGGGAGTTCGCGCGGGGCTCGCTACTGGTACTTCCGATTCTCCTGGCGGCGGCCGTACTGTCCACCACGACCCTGTACGGCGCGGCCTCCCTGGTCGCCCTGCTGCTCCTGGCGATGATCGCGGCGTACCTGCTCCCCATGTACGTCCATTTCGACCTGCGGCCACGCGACTATCTCCCCAAGGCGTCGCTGTTCGCGCTCGCCCGGCCCGCGTCCTCGATCGTGCTGCTGTTCGCCCTGGTGGTGACGGCCTACGCGGTGTCACTCCTGCCCCTCCTGCTTCCCACGCTCGCCGTGGGCGGCTGGATCCAGCTGAACACCTGGCTGGCCTTGCGCTTCTTCGCCGAGAACGAGGCGCTCCTGCTCGCGAAAGGCAACTGATGAACACCACCCCCCGCCGGCTGCTGGCCGGCGTGTTTGCGCTAACAACTCTGCTCGGCACGGCCGCGTGCGGCAGCGAGAACGAAGGGGGCCAGGCCGCGCCCGACGGGCTGAACCTCATGGTCAAGCTCTTCGGTACCGCACCGGACCCCAACGGCGAGATGCACAAGGCCGTGGAGAAGCTCGCCGGCAAGAAGCTCAACATCACCTGGGTGCCGAACGCGGACTACCCCTCGAAGACCAATGTCACCCTGGCCTCGGACAAGCTGCCCGACCTCCTGGTCGTCAACCCCAAGGACGCCGCGTTCGCCAAGGCGGCCGAGGCCGGGGCCTTCTGGGATCTCACGGACAAGATCAAGAAATACCCGAACCTGCCCCAGGACCCCCGGATCCTGGCCAACGCCTCCACCAACGGCAAGAACTACGGCGTCTACCGGATCCGTCCGCTGCTTCGCTCGGCGATCCTGCTGCGCAAGGACTGGCTGGACAAGCTGGACCTGAAGGAGCCGGAGACCACCGACGACCTCTACGAGATCGCCAAGGCCTTCACCGAGAAGGACCCCGACGGCAACGGCAAGAAGGACACCTACGGCCTGATCCTGCCGAAGTGGCCGGCTCCCACCTTCAGCGCCTCCAGCCCGTACAACGCGATCGACGTCTGGTTCGGCGCCCCGAACGGCCACGCGGTGCGCGACGGAAAGCTGGTGCCGGAGTTCGACGCTCCCGAGTTCTGGGAGGCGCAGAAGTACATCAAGAGGTTCATCGACGAGGGCCTGACCAACCCCGACTGGGCCACGCTCGACACCGTCAAGTGGAACGACCCGTTCGTCCAGGGCAAGGGCGGCATCATCATCGACGTCAACGTCCGCGCCGACGAGCTGTTCCAGCTGTTCAAGCAGGCGGACACGAGCGACTACCAGACCAAGGTCGCGATGGCGGGCAACCTCAAGCGCCCCGACGGCCAGAAGTTCTCGCTGCCCTTCACCGGCTACAACGACGTCGTCGCCATCTCCAAGCAGACCGTCAGGACCGAGGCGCAGCTCGACGAGGTGCTCGCGATGATGGACAAGCTGGCCTCCAAGGAAGGCGCGACCCTCCTGAACAACGGCATCGAGGGAAAGAACTTCAAGGTCGACGGCGAGTACGCGGTCAAGATCAACGACCAGGACCCCGCCGTCCAGACCATCAACAACGACGTCGAGAAGGCCTTCATCCAGCTCGGCACCAGCGCCAGCGTCGGCTTCTCGAGCGACAAGGCGTACGCGTGGAAGCGCGCCACCCCCGAGGAGCAGGCCATCGAGGAGGAGAAGAAGACCCTGTCCGAACTCGACCTGCAGACGGCGCAGCACGACCCGACCCTGCCCTACATCTCCAAGACCGCGGTGGACAAGGGCGCCACGCTGAACCCGATCCCCACCGACGCGCGGATCAAGTTCCTCGCGGGTGAGCTCACCGAGGAGCAGTTCAAGGCCGAGATCAAGCGCTGGTACGACAGCGGCGGCACCCAGATCATGGCCGAGCTCCTGGAACTGATCAACAAGGGCTGACGCCCTGACACGCCGTGCTCCGCGAGGGACCCCCACCGGGTCCCTCGCGGAGCACGCGAGAAAGGAGGCCACCATGGCCACCGACCTGGCACCGGTGCCCGCCAAGGTGGCCACCGACGAGCCCGCAGGGCCACGCGGCAGGTTGTTCTCACGCCTGTCCGTGTTCGGGCGCCACCGCTGGCTCTTCCTCATGCTGCTGCCCGGCCTGGTCTACTTCGCCGTCTTCAGGTACTGGCCGATGTACGGCCTGTCCATCGCGTTCAAGGACTTCGTGCCGTTCCTCGGCGTCGAAGGCAGCGAATGGGTGGGGCTCAAGCACTTCGAGGATCTGTTCACCGGGCCCGACTTCGGCCGCCTGATGAGCAACACGATGATCATCGCGCTGCTGATGATCCTGATCGCCTTCCCGGCGCCGATCATCGTCGCGCTCCTGCTCAACGAACTGCGGGTGCGCTGGCTCAAACGCGCGGTCCAGTCGCTCATCTACATTCCGCACTTCCTGGCCTGGACCATCGTCGCGTCGCTGACGTACCTGCTCTTCTCCGTCGACTACGGCGTGATCGCCGAATGGATCCATTCGGTCACGGGCGGGCAGAAGGTCGACTACGTCGCCCAGGAGGCGTGGTTCCGGCCGATCATCATGCTGCAGACGGTCTGGAAGACCACCGGCTGGGGCACGATCATCTACCTGGCCGCGCTGGCCGGGGTCAACCCCGACCTGTACGAGGCCGCCCGCATGGACGGCGCCGGGCGCTGGAGCCAGTTCTGGCACATCACCCTGCCCGCCATCCGGCCCACCATCGTCATCATGGCCATCCTCACCTCCGGAAACCTGCTCGACCAGAGCTTCGAGCAGTTCTGGCTGCTGCGGAACTCGCTCAACGCGGACGTCGCCGACGTCTTCGACACCTTCGTCTACTACGTCGGCATCACACAGGGCGGCTACAGCTACGCCACCGCGGTCGGCCTGTTCAAGGGCGTCGCCGGACTGGTGCTCATCTTCGGCTGCAACTGGCTGGCCAAGCGCCTCGGCCAGCGGGGCCTGTTCTGAAGGAGGGGTGCATGGCGCACAACCTGACCGCGAAGAAGCCGGCGGAGACCCCCGCCACGGTGAGCAACCACGGCTCCTGGGGCAGCCGGCTCTTCGACGCGTTCAACATCGCGTTCCTCGTCGGCCTGGCGCTGGTGACCGTCCTGCCGCTGATGTACGTGCTGGCCGGGTCCTTCGCCACCGAGGCGGAGATCGCCACCAGGCCGTTCTTCCTGTGGCCGGACACCTTCATCACCGGCACCTACGACTACATCTTCAGCACCCCCGTCTTCCTCAGGGCGATGGTCACCACCATCTGCGTGACGGCGGTCGGCACGCTGATACAGGTCATGTTGACGCTCACCATGGCCTACCCGCTGTCCAAACGGGCACTTCCCGGCCGGACCCTGATCCTGAACCTGGTCATCTTCACCATCGTGTTCAGCGGCGGCATGATCCCCACCTACCTGGTGGTGCGGGACCTCGGCATGCTCGACAGCTACTGGGCACTGATCCTGCCTCTGGCGATCAACCCCTTCTACCTGATCATCGTCAAGAGCTTCTTCCAGGAACTGCCGGAGGCACTCGAAGAGGCCGCCCGCATCGACGGCTGCAACGAGCTGGGGGTCTTCTGGCGGATCGTGCTGCCCCTGTCCAAGCCGATCATCGCCACCTTCTCGCTCTTCTACGCGGTCGGCATATGGAACGACTACATGTCGCCCCTGCTCTACATCAACGACAACGAGAAGTGGACGCTCCAGGTACTGGTCCGGATGCTCACCGGCGTCGACGCCGAGAGTTCGGTCTCGGCCTTCGACTCGGTGCTCTTCCCCGAGCAGGGCATCAAGTTCGCCGTCGTGGTCGTCGCGACCCTGCCGATCCTGCTGGTCTACCCGTTCCTGCAGAAGCACTTCGCCAAGGGCGTCATGATCGGTTCGGTGAAGGAGTGACCGAAGTACGCTGGCTCGACGGGCCACGCAGGCAGGGGGTCACCTGGGGAGTTCCCTGGCCGCGCGGCACCGTGGCCGCGGGGACCGGTTTCGCCCTGCGCGACGGCACTCCCGTGCAGAGCTGGGTCACCGCCACCTGGCCGGACGGCTCGGTCAAGTGGTCCGCCCACGCCATCGGCCCGCAGAGCGACCCCTCCGACGCCTATGAGCTCTGCCCGCAGGCCGTCACCTCCCTGCCCGAGCATCCGGTCACCGTGACCGGCCGGACGATCCGCTCGGGCCCGGTCACCTGGCGACTCGGCGGCGGGCTCATCGAGTCCATCTCGTACACGGAGCCGGAGGGCTCGCGACGGCACGGTTCCCGCGAGATCGTCAGGAACGTCCGCCTGGTCAGCGTCCACGACGACGAGGTGACCGCCACCGTCGAGCGGGTCACCGTCGAGCAGGACGGCCCGGTCCGCGCGGTGGTCAGGGTCGAGGGCGGGCACGCCGGCCGGTTGCCGTTCACCGTGCGCCTGTACTTCTACGCGGGCTCTCCCGAGGTCCGCCTGGTCCACAGCTTCGTCTGGGACGGTGACCCGGAGCGCGACTTCCTGCGCGGCCTCGGCCTGCGCGCCGACGTGATCATGCGCGACGAGCCGCACGACCGGCACGTCCGGCTGGCGGGGCCGTCCAGGGGGGTCGGCGAGGCGGGATCGGTGACCGGGTTCCTGACCGGGTTCCTGACCGAGGCCGTGCGCGGCCTGACCGGCCTGCGCCGCGACCCCGGCGCGGCCGTGCGGCGGGCGCAGGTCGAAGGGCGGGCGGCCGATCCGTCGGCGCTGGCCGGCCACCTGCACCTGATTCCCACCTGGAGCGACTACACGCTCGACCAGAACAGCGCGGACGGCTTCCTGCTGCGCAAGCGCACCAGGCCGGGGCGCGGCTGGGTGACGATCCCCTCCGGTACCCGCTCCCAGGGGTACGGCTATGTGGGCGGTGTCAGCGGCGGTCTCGGCTTCGGCCTGCGTGACTTCTGGAAGCTCCATCCCACCCGGCTCGACGTCCGCGGCGCCGCCACCGGCCTGGCGACCGCGACCGTCTGGCTCCACTCTCCCGGCTCCCGGCCCATGGACCTGCGCTTCTGGCACGACGGCCTGGGCCAGGAGAGCCACACGGAGCAGCTGGAGGGCCTGGAGATCACCTACGAGGACCACGAGCCCGGGTACGGCACGCCGTACGGCATCGCCCGCACCCACGAACTGTCGCTCTGCCTGTTCGAGGCCACCCCGCCGAACGAGGAGCTGGCCGAGCGCGCCGCCGGTCTCACCCCGGGGCTGCTGGTCGCCTCCCCCGGGCGGATCAAGGAGGCGGGCGTCTTCGGCACGTGGGCCCCGCGCTCCGGCGACGGGCCGATCGAGGAGCGGCTGGACTTCCTCTTCGACCACTACCTCGCGCAGCAGGAGCAACGCCGCTGGTACGGGTTCTGGGACTACGGCGACGTCATGCACACCTACGACGCCGACCGGCACACCTGGCGCTACGACGTCGGCGGCTACGCGTGGGACAACTCCGAGCTGTCACCCGACCTGTGGCTGTGGTACCAGTTCCTGCGCACCGGCCGTGCCGACGTGTTCCGCTTCGCCGAGGCGATGACCCGCCACACCGGCGAGGTGGACGTCTACCACCTGGGCCCCTGGAAGGGCCTGGGCTCCCGGCACAACGTGCAGCACTGGGGCTGCTCCTGCAAGCAGCTGCGCATCTCCAGCGCGATCTACCGGCGCATGTTCTACTACCTGACCGCCGACGAGCGCACCGGCGACCTCATGGACGAACTGTCCGAGGACGCGGTCGCCGCACTCGACCCCCTGCGGAAGTATCGCGCCGTCCCCGAACCGAGGATCGGCCTGGGCACCGACTGGGGCGCGCTCGCGGCGATGTGGCTCACCCGGTGGGAGCGCCACCGCGACGCCGGCGCGCGCGACAGGCTGCTGGGCACGATGGCCGATCTGGCGACCCTGCCGCACGGCTTCCTGGCCGGGGAGGCGGAGCTGCGTGACGGCCGTCTCCGCCGGATGACGGACGAGATCAGCCTCTCCCACCTGTCGGCCGTCTTCGGGCTGCCGGAGGTCTGCGCGGAACTGATCGACCTCGACCTGGGGGTGGCCGGTTTCGAGGAGGCGTGGCTGGAGTACTGCCGCCGCTATCTCACCGACCCGGAGCTCAGGGGTGTCTCGCTGATCCAGGCGCACAGCCGCCTGGCCGCCTACGCCGCCGTCCGTACCGGGGACCGGGGTCTGGCCGACGTGGCCTGGCACGCCTTCGACGTCGGCGAGGGCGACCAGCTCAACGTCAACCCCCTCCAGGCCCGGCGCGACTGGCGGCTCACCCACGTCCGGGACGCGAGCGTCCTCATGCCCGTCGACGAGGCTCCGTACGTCTCCACCAACGACGCCGCCCAGTACGCGCTGGCGGCGATCCAGCTCCTGGCACTCATCCCTCGGAGGTAGGTACCCGCCAGGGAGCGGACCTTCGTGTGGTCCGTGCCCCCGGCTGATCGGCCCGCCGGTCCGGGGACTCATCGCTCCGGGAGCCCGGGAGCCCGGGAGCCCGAAAGCCCGAGAGCCCGAGAGCCCGAAGGCCCGAGAGCCAGAAGGCTCAAGCGCCAGAAGGCCCGGGAGCCCATGAGCCCCCGGGGGTTCGGGGCCCGTGGGGAAAGCGGTCTCCGCCGCGGACCCCGTCCGCGGGCGTGCCACTCCACCCCGCCAACCAGCACAGAACTATTGAAACAGGACGGTACTGTGTATATTTTCCGGCATTACGCTCGATGAGAAGGAGGATTTATCGTGACGGCGCTACCGCGGGTACTGTTCGACGAGGCACACGGCGAGTCGTGGACCATCCGGCGGGACGTGGCCGAGACGATGAATCCTGGCCATCCCGACGACAGCGGCTACGTCCGTGCCGCCGGGGTGCTGCGCGCGCTGGGGCACACCGTGGCCGCGCACACCGGCGGTCCCCTGACCCCGGACCTGCTGGCCGGGCAGGACGTGCTCGTGATCGCGCACCCCTCCACCGAACGCTGGGAGCGCACCACCGGCGGTGACCCCGTCCTGCCCGCCGACGAGCTGGACGCCGTCGAGGAGTACGTGCGCGCGGGCGGCGGGCTGGTCGTGATGGCCGAGTACGAGCAGGAGAAGTACGGCAGCAACCTCACCGAGCTGCTCGCGCGATTCGGGGTGGGCGTCGAGAACACCCTGGCCCACGATCCCGGGAACGCCCACAACGGCGTGGCCTCCTGGGTCATGGGCGTCCCCGGGGAGGGGGTCGCCGCCGGGCAGGACCTGCTCGCCGGGGCCCGGCGCGCCTGCTTCTACCGCGCCGGGACGCTCACCGCCCCCCAGGACGCGACCGTGCTGTTCCGTACCTCTCCGGCCGCGACCCCGGCCGGACGCCCGCTGGCGGTGGCGCTGCGGCACGGCCAGGGCCGGGTCGTGGTCCTGGGCGACTCCGACCTGTTCGGCGACGACTCGCTCGGCGACCACGACCACGCCGCCCTCTGGGGCAACCTGATCACCTGGGCCGCGCGGACGCCCTCGTCCGCGGGCCGGTCGCGGGGCGGGCAGGCGGGCCGGGCCGAGTTCCGGGCGCTGAAGGAGGCCGTGGAGGCGCTCCGGCCGCTGCAGGCCAAGGACGGCTCGGTCGAACGCGACCGGGAGCGGGCCGTCGTCCTGGTCGCCGAGATCGCCGGGCACGTCGAGCGGCTCGCGCCGCGCTTCCCGCACGACGCCGCCTACCTGGCCGCGGTGGTCGCCGACCTGCGCAAGTGGGCCGAGGCGGGCCTCGGGGTGCCCGACTTCCTCGACGCGCTGGAGGCGTTCCACCCCGACACCCAGCGGGTCGACGGCCTGGAGCACCTGGTGGTCTTCCCCATGTACACCCAGAACGGCACCACGTTCCGGCACCTGGAGGCGGTGTGGATCCGCACGATCTGGCCGGACTGGCTGGCCGAGCTGGAGCGGACCCGCTACGACAACCCGATGTTCGTGCCGATCGCCTTCGAGGACTTCACCTCCGGCTACGACACGAACTCGGCGGTGCTCTTCCCCGAGACCGTCGCCGTCCGTGAGACCCCGGCCCGCTTCACCTGGGGCGGGATCTTCGCCGACCGCGAGGCCGCCCGCTTCCGCGCGGTGAGCGGTGCCGCCGCGGCCACCCTCAAGCTGGACCTGCCGCCGGACGCGGCCAGGCTGATCGCCTCGCAGGAGCTGGCCCAGGACACCTTCGTGCTCTGGGACCTGATCCACGACCGCACCCACAGCCACGGCGACCTGCCGTTCGACCCGTTCATGATCAAGCAGCGCATGCCGTACTGGCTGTACTCCCTGGAGGAGCTCCGCTGCGACCTGACCGCGTTCGGCGAGGCCGTGAGGCTGGAGCGCGAGAACGTGCCGCACGCCCGCTACGTGCAGCTGGCGATCCTGTTCGACCGGCTGTTCCGCTTCCCGATCACCGGCGGCCGGGTCCGCAACTACGACGGCCTGGGCGGGCAGCTGCTCTTCGCGTACCTGCACCGCAACGACGTGGTGCGGTGGACCGACAACCGCCTCAGCGTCGACTGGGACCGGCTCGCCGGGGGCGTCGCCGACCTGCGGGCCGAGGTGGAGAAGCTCTACCGGGACGGCATCGACCGCTCCAAGCTCGCCCACTGGCTGGCCGCCCACCAGCTCGTCGCCGCCTACGTCGAGCCGCACCCGGCCTCGGTCTGGGCGCGTGGCGCGGCCGCGCTGCCCGCCGAGGGGTTCCCGAAGACCGCGGTGGACGCGGTGCTGCCCGACGAGTTCCCCCTCAGCATGTTCTACGAGGCCCTGCGCCGTAAGCTCGGCGATGTCGTCGACTCCACGAAGGGCATCCGAGCATGATCATCCTTGTCACCGGCGCGGGCGGTCCCGCGGGCCGGGCCGTCACGCGCAGGTTCACCGGGCAGGGTCACACGGTGATCGGCGTCGACAAGAGCGGCGCCGACGGCCTGCTCGCGGTCGACCTGCTCGACGCCGACGCCGTCGCCGATCTGGCGCGGGACGTGGCGGCCGAGCACGGCCACGTGGACGGGATCGTGCACCTGGTCGGCGGCTGGCGAGGGTCGAAGACCTTCGCCGAGACGTCCCTGGAGGACTGGGCGCTCCTGCACGACCTGCTGATCCGTACCCTCCAGCACGTCACGCTGGCCTTCGAACCTCTGCTCAAGGCGGCCGAGCGCGGCCGGTTCGCCATCGTCTCGGCCAAGGCCGCCGAGCGGCCCACCCAGGGCAACGCGGCGTACGGCACGGCCAAGGCCGCCTCCGAGGCGTGGACCCTGGCCTTCGCCGACGCCCTGGAGGGCACCGGCGCCACCGCGAACATCCTGGTGGTCAAGGCGCTCGTGCACGAGGGCATGCGCGAGGCGAGCCCGGAGCGGACCTTCCCCGGATTCACCGACGTCGACGACCTCGCCGAGGCGGTCGAGCGGCTGTGGGAGACCGACGCCAACGGCACCCGGATCGACCTCACCGCCGGGCCGGGCACCGGCTGAGGGAAGGAGAGCCCATGACGGACGCCGTCCGCAGGCACGACCCGCTGGTGAAGGGCTTCGCCAGCGACAACTACGCCGGGGTCCACCCGGAGATCCTCCAGGCGATCGCGCTCGCCAACGGGGGCCACCAGACCGCCTACGGCGACGACGTCTACACCGCCGCGCTGCAGGACGTCTTCCGCGGGCACTTCGGCCCGGCCGCCGAGGTCTGGCCGATGTTCAACGGCACCGGCGCCAACGTGGTCGCGCTCCGCTCGATGACCGCCCACTGGGAGGCGGTGATCTGTGCGGAGTCGGCGCACATCCACACCGACGAGGGCGGTGCCCCCGAGCGGTCGGCCGGGCTGAAGCTGCTGCCGGTCGCCACCCCGGACGGCAGGCTCACCCCGGAGCTGATCGACAGGCAGGCGTGGGGATTCGGGGACGAGCACCGGGCCCAGCCCAAGGTCGTGTCGATCACCCAGACCACCGAGCTGGGCACGCTCTACACGCCCGAGGAGATCAGGGCGATCTGCGACCACGCCCACGGCCTGGGCATGGTCGTCCACCTCGACGGCGCCCGCGCCACCAACGCCGCGGCCGCGCTCGGCGTGCCGCTGCGCGCGTTCACCACCGACGCGGGGGTGGACGTGCTCTCCTTCGGCGGCACCAAGGCGGGTTTGATGTTCGGCGAGGCCGTGGTGGTGCTCGATCCCGGCGCCGTCCGGGGCCTGCGCTACCTGCGCAAGAGCGCCATGCAGCTCGCCTCCAAGATGCGGTTCGTCTCGGTGCAGTTCGAGGCCCTGCTCGCGGGCGACCTGTGGCTGCGCAACGCCCGCAACGCCAACGCCATGGCGCTCCGGCTGGCCGAGGCCGTGCGGGACGTGCCCGGCGTGCGGATCCCGCGCCCGGTGCAGGCCAACGCGGTCTTCGCGATCCTGCCCGGGGACGTGACCGAGCGCCTGCAGAAGCGTTTCCGCTTCTACACCTGGAACGAGGCCACCGGCGAGGTCCGCTGGATGACCGCGTTCGACACCACCGAGGCCGACGTGGACGCGTTCGCCGCCGCCGTGGCGGAGGAGATGCGCCTCTCCCCGGCGTGAGCCCGCGCGGCCGGGGCCGCCTTCCGCCTCAGGGCATCACCCGGGCGCCCGGCCCGGACCCGGGCCGGGCGCTCAGTTCTTGTGGCCGGTCTCGTGCTCGTAGGCGGTGAGCTGCTGTTCGAGGGCCTTCATCAGCTCGAACACCTGGCTCGGGGGGATGCGGATCCGGCTGACGATCCGGGTCGGCACGCTCACGAAGTGCTCTCCGGAGGAGGGGTCGTTGGCCAGCTGGGGCGGCCGGGTGATCACCGCGAAGTCCAGGACGAAGCCATCCTGGGTGTGCCACACAGAGGCGAAGTTGGCGTACTGCCCCATTTCCACCTCGGCGGAGATGCTCACCTCCAGCCGGTTCTCCGGCTCGTCGTTCACCATTCTCATTCCTCCGGCCAGGTTGGCTCCATGCTGCCCTGGCCGGGAACCGGCCGCACACGGACGCGCCGACGCCACTAAAGGATGGAAGGCAGGCGCTGGGCGCCGCGCTGCCGCAACATGTCGGTCATCAACTCGATCTCGCCTGTCTGACCGTTGACGATGTGCCGTGCCATGGTGGCCACCTCGTCGCGGTCGGACAGTTTCAGCAGGCCCCGGCCCATCTGCACGCCGCCCTCGTGGTGGCGGATCATGAGCTGCAGGAAGAGCACCTCCTGGTCCTTTCCGGTGGCCGCGCGGAGCCTCGTGAGCTCGTCCTGCGAGGCCATACCGGGCATCGTGGCCGGGGCGCCCGGCGTTACAGCGCCGCCACCGCCACCACCGCCGCCACCGGTGCCGCCGTGGCCGCCGTGGCCGGCCATCCACGCCATGGCGGGCCGCTCGCCCGACTGGTTGAGCCCCCACTGCTGCAGCCAGCCGGTGAAGATCCCGCGCTGTGCCGTCTGCGTGACGATGATGTCGTACGCCAGCCGCCGCAGCGCCTCGTCCCTGCTCCCGTCCCTGGCGATGAAGGACATCTCGACGGCCTGGGCGTGGTGGACGGACATGTCGCGGGCGAAACCCGCCTCCGGTGAGGCGTCGGTCGGGGTGGCCGTTCTCCCCATGACGAGCAGCAGGACGGCCGCCACCAGCAGGCAGCCGAGCAGCGCGCCGAGCGCCGGCCGTCGCTTGGGCTTTGCACCATCGTGAACCGCGGTTTCCATTATCTCCTCAGCGTACCCACTGTCAGGAATCACTGCTGTGTCGCACGTTGTCAGACCCTTATTCTCCACATACGCCACTAGGGCATAGGGTGACAAAAGTTGTTTGCCGGCTGGAGGGTCGATGACCAAGGAAAAGGCGCAGGCGAGGCGCGAGCACCTCAACCGGATGCGTGAGGAGCAGAAGCGCAAGGAACGCAGGACCTCGCTCCTGATGTGGGGTGGCGGCGGTCTCGTCATCGTTCTGCTCGTCGGGATCGTCGCCTTCTACCTGATCAACGAGCGTTCGAGGACGTCGCTGGACGCGGTCACGAGCGCCAAGTATCCGGGCAGCCTCCACGTCGAGAGCAAGGTCTCGTACAAGGAGACCCCGCCGATGGGCGGGGAGCACAGCTCGGCCTGGCAGAACTGCGGCATCTACGACCAGCCGATCAACAACGAGAACGCCGTCCACTCCATGGAGCACGGCGCCGTGTGGATCACCTACCGGCCCGACCTGCCCAAGGCCGAGGTGGACACCCTCAGGGAGCTGGCATCCAAGGACTACATGCTGCTCAGCCCCTACCCGGGCCTGCCCGCCAAGGTGGTGGCCAGCTCCTGGAACAAGCAGCTCAAGCTGAACGGGGCCGACGACCCGCGCCTGCCCAAGTTCATCACCAAGTACAAGAACGGGCCGGACACCCCCGAGCTCGGCGCGTCCTGCAGCGGGGGCGTGGGCACCACCACCGCCGAGGCGCCCATCCCGGCGACCGCCCCGTCGTCCGCACCGACCGCGACGCCCGGCCAGAGCCCGGCGGCCACCGGTGAGGCGACCCCCGCGCCCAGCGCCAGCCCGGCTCCCTGACCGGCGCAGGCCCGCCCGGCCCCGGATCCGCGCCTGGATCCGGGGCCGGACCCGCGCTCGGGCCCGTGTTCGGGCCCGTGCTCGGACCCTCGCTCCGGCCCGTGCCCTGATCCGGTGCGGGCCCGGGGAACGCGGGGGCCGTCAGCCGATGTCGCGGCGGCGGAAGCCGTACAGGCCGGCGACCGTCAGCGCCGCCGCGATCGCCACCAGCGTGATCAACGGCGTCGCCGTCACCTCCCCGCCGGGCAGGCGGGGCAGGTGGCTGAAGGGGGACAGGCCCACGAGCGCCCCCGGCAGGTCCAGCAGTGCGCCGACCTGCCCGAACACCAGGAACGCCGCCAGCACCGCCCAGGCCAGGGGGAGCAGCCTGGGCAGCAGCCCGAACAGGGCCACCACCAGCGCGCTCAGCGTCCACACCGCGGGCAGCTGGACCAGCGCGGCCCCCAGCACCTCGGACACGTGGGCGCCCGGATCGCCGGTGGCGACCCCGTAGGCGATCCCGGCCGACAGCCCCAGGACGGCCAGGACCACGACCGGGCCTCCGAACGCGAACACCAGGTGGCTCGCCGTCCACCTCCGCCTGCTCACCGCGGCGCACAGCAGCGGCTCGGCCCGCATGAGCGTCTCCTCGGTACGCATCCGCGACGCGGCCTGGATCGCGTAGCCCGAGACGGCGATGCCCAGGACGCTCACCACGCTCGCGATGAGGGCCTGGCCCACCCCGGCGCCGCCGCCGAGCCTGGCCAGCATCTCCAGCGCCTGCCTGTTCTGCCCGAGCGCGCCGGAGGCGGCCTGGGCCGTGGCGCCCACCACGGCGCCGCCGAAGGCGACGGCCGCGCTCCAGCCGGCCAGCGATCCCCGGTGCAGGCGCCAGGCCAGCGCCAGGGGGGTGGCGAGACCGGGGGCGGCGTCGGCGGGTCCCAGGCGGGGAGGCAGCAGGCCCGCCCCGAGGTCCCTGCGCCCGGCCAGCGCGTAGGAGAGCGCGCAGAGCGTGATCACCAGCGCGGCGAACAGGCCCAGCGGCCACCATTCCTCCCCCGCGAACGGGCGCATCCGCTGACCCCAGGCGATGGGGGAGGACCACGACAGCCAGCCGGTGCCGCCGGTGTCGCCCGCCATCCGCAGGGCGAACGCCAGGCCGAGCACCGAGATCGCGATCGCCCTGGCGCCGCCCGCGCTCTCGGTGAGCTGCGCGGCCACGGCGGCCACCGCCGCGAACACCATGCCGACGCAGGCGTAGCCCAGCCCCGTGGCGAGCGCGCCCGGGGCGGGGTGGGCGCCGAAGGAGAGGGTGACGATCAGCCCGACGGCCAGGCAGGCCGTCCCGGCCACGATCAGCGCCGCCGACAGGGCGGCCCGGCGTCCCAGCACGGTGGCGCCCAGCAGCTCGCGGCGGCCCGTCTCCTCCTCCGCCCGGGTGTGCCTCACCACGGTCAGGATCACGGCCAGCGCCAGCACGACCGGGGTGAAGCCCGCCCGCCACACGCCCATGGCGGCGGCGTTCCAGTGCAGGACCGGCCCGTACAGGGCGGAGAAGGCCGGGGCGGAGCCCATCGAGGCGGCGAACCGGCGCAGGGCGGCCTCGTCGGTGTACAGCTCCGCGATGCCGGAGGTCTGGACGATCGGCAGCACGGCGATCACCAGCACCCACGGCGGGAGGAGGAACCTGTCGCGGCGCAGGATCAGCCGGACCAGGGACCAGGTGCCGGTCATCGGACCGGCTCGGCCTGGTAGTGACGCAGGAAGAGCTCCTCCAGCGTCGGCGGGCGGCTGGTGAGCGAGCGCACCCCGAGGGCCGACAGCTGCCGCAGCGCCTCGTCCAGGCCGTCGGCGTCGACCTCGAAGGTCACCCGGTCGCCGCTGACGCGGAGCCCGTGGACGCCGGTGAGGCCGGTGAGGCCGGTGAGGCCGCCGGGCGGGGCGGCCAGCTCGGCGGTGACGGAGGTGCGGGTCAGGTGGCGCAGCTCGCCCAGGGTGCCGGTCTCGACCGTGCGGCCGTCGCGGACGATGCTCACCCGGTCGCAGAGCTTCTCCACCTCGGCCAGGATGTGGCTGGACAGCAGCACCGTGCGTCCCTGCGCGCGGACCTCGCCGATGTAGTCGGTGAAGACCGCCTCCATCAGCGGGTCCAGCCCGGAGGTGGGCTCGTCCAGCAGCAGGAGCTCCACGTCCGAGGCGAGCGCGGCGACCAGGGCGACCTTCTGCCGGTTGCCCTTGGAGTAGGCGCGCCCCTTCTTGCGCGGGTCCAGCTCGAAGCGCTCGATCAGGTCCTTCTTGCGCGCCCTGTCGAGGCCGCCGCGCAACCGGCCGAGCAGGTCGATGACCTCGCCACCGGACAGGTTGGGCCATAGGGTGACGTCGCCCGGCACGTACGCCAGACGGCGGTGGAGCTCGACGGCGTCCTTCCAGGGGTCGCCGCCCAGCAGGCGGACCGTGCCTGCGTCGGCCCGCAACAGGCCGAGCAGGATGCGAATGGTGGTCGACTTGCCCGCCCCGTTCGGGCCCAGGAAGCCGTGCACCTGGCCTGCCCGGACGTCGAGGTCCAGGCCGTCCAGCGCGCGCGTCCGGCCGAAGCGCTTCGTCAGGCCGGACACGGAGATGATGTTGTTCACTCTTCAGAACATACAGAAGTTTCAGAGATAAATGAAAGTAGTTCGTGCGAACCCCTGACGCCCGACCGAGGAGGACCGATGAGAGACGAAGAAGCCGTGCGTCAGTTCGTGGAGCGGATGAGCCGCCAGATGGCCGAGTGGAACTTCCCGCCCATGGCCGCCAGGGTGCTGCTGACCGTGATGACCGCCGAGGAGGACGCGCTCAGCGCGGCCGACCTGTCCGAGCGGCTCGACGCCAGCTCCGGCGCCATCTCGGGTGCCGTACGCCATCTGACGACCATCGGCATGATCCACCGGGTGCCGGTGCCGGGGTCGCGGCGCGATCTCTACGGCATCAGCGACGACACGTGGTGGGAGGCGACCCTCACCAAGGGCAACCGCCTTCAGCTGGTCGTGGAGGCCATCGAGGAGGGCCTGGTGGCGATCGGCGGCCCCGACACCCGTCCCGGCCGCACCCTGGCGGAGATGCGGGACTTCATGGCCTTCTGCCATGAGGAGATCCCGCTCCTGCTCGACAAGTGGCGCGCGCGCCGGGACCCCGTCGGCCCCTGAGACCGGTTCCGTTCCCGTCCGCGGCGCCCTTCGCCGGTGGCGCGGGCGGGAGGGACCCTAGCCGCGCAGCACGTCCTCCGTGAGCACCGCCTCCAGCCCGTGGGCCTCGGCCACGGGCTGGTTGGTCAGGTGCCCCTCGTGGGTGTTCAGGCCCGCCCCCAGCGCCGGATCGGCGCGCAGGGCCTCCCGCCAGCCCCGGTCGGCGATCGCCAGCGCGTAGGGGACGGTCACGTTGGTCAGCGCGTGGGTCGAGGTGTGCGGCACCGCGCCCGGCATGTTGGCCACGCAGTAGAACACCGACCCGTGCACCCGGTACGTCGGGTCGTCGTGGGTGGTGGGGCGGGAGTCCTCGAAGCAGCCGCCCTGGTCGATGGAGATGTCCACCAGCACCGAGCCCGGCTTCATCCGGGAGACCAGCTCGTTGCTCACCAGCTTGGGCGCCCGCGCGCCCGGTATCAGCACCGCGCCGATCACCAGGTCCGCGTCCAGCACCGCCCGCTCGATCTCGTACGCGTTGGACGCGACGGTCTTGCAGTGGCCCTTGTAGATCACGTCCGCCTGGCGCAGCCGGTCGATGTCGCGGTCCAGCAGCAGCACCTCCGCCTGCATGCCCAGCGCGATGACCGCGGCGTTCATGCCGGACACCCCGGCGCCGATCACCACCACGGAGGCCGCGCGCACCCCCGGGACCCCGCCCATCAGCACGCCCCGCCCGCCCCCCTGGCGCATCAGGTGGTACGCCCCCACCTGCGGGGCGAGCCGCCCGGCCACCTCCGACATCGGGGCCAGCAGCGGCAGGAACCCCCCGGGACTCTGCACGGTCTCGTACGCGACACCGGTGACACCGGACTCGAGCATGGCCAGCGTGCACGCCCGGGAGGCGGCCAGGTGCAGGTAGGTGAAGAGCACCTGGCCCTTGCGCATCCGGTGGTACTCCTCGGGGACCGGTTCCTTGACCTTCAGGACCAGGTCCCCCTCGGCCCACACGTCGTCGGCGGAGTCCACGATGGTCGCGCCCACGTTCCGGAAGTCGGCGTCGGGGATGGAGGATCCCAGCCCGGCGCCCTTCTCGACGAAGACCCGATGGCCGTGCCGGGCGAACTCGTGCGCTCCGGCGGGCGTCAGGGCCACGCGGTACTCATGGTTCTTGACCTCGCGGGGAACTGAGATTCTCACGGCTCCTCCAGGGTGGGCGCGTGTCCTCGTCCGCGGTGTGCGTTCCCCTGTGCGTTCCCCGAAAGGGGGCGATCACGCGCGGACGGGGCGAACGTGCAGGTCGGCGAGGCGCCGGTGACGTGCCGGTGACATATCGGCGACGTTCCGGCGAGGGGACGACGGGGCGAGGGGGGACGGTCGGGCGGGGCGGGGACGCGGGGGCCCGTTCCGCCGCCCGCGGGGACCCCGGACGTGTCCCGGCCGGGAGCATGACCCGCCGTTCGCCACATGTCCTGACCTAGAGGGTTACCGGCTTCTCGCGCCGATCGGTAGGCTCGCCGCGAACGGACGCGAACGGCTGTGAGGAACGCGGGGACGTGACGATGGGGATGCACGCGGGGCAGGGTGGGACGCCGCCCGGACCGCAGGGGCCTCTAGCCGGTCCCGACGACCCGTTCGAGGGCTCCCGGGAACCCGCGCCCGGTTCCCGCGACGCCTTCACGCCGCCGGGTGCCCGTGGCGTCTTCGTGCCCGGTTTCCCCGGTGCCCTCCCACCCGGCCTTCAGGCCATCTTCACGTCCGACACCTATGACGCTTTCACGCCGCCGCCGCGTCCCGGCGCGTCGCCCGGACGCCATGCCCGTGGCACCGGCGGATCCGGTGAGGAGCCCTCCGGCGTCCGGGACGTTCCCGGCCGTGACTCCGGCACTCCGGAGTACGGCTCTCCGGGCCGTCCGGAGTACGGCGGTTCGGAGTCCGGTGCTCCGGATTACGGCTCTCCGGGCCGTCCGGATCATGACGAGCCTGGCCGTCCGGATCACGGCGACCCTGGATACGGCCACTCCGGATACGGCGACCCGGGACACGCCGGGACGCGGGCCGGGCGGCCGGGACCCGGTGGCCGGGAACCGGACGATCCGGGAGAGGCTACGACGCGGGTGGGCGGCTTCGGGATGGACGCGCCCGACGCCGGTCTTCCCGGAGCCGCCCCCGCATCCGGGGCCGCAGGTCCCCCCGGACCCGCCGGTCTCCCCAGGCCCGGTGTGCCCGGACCTGCGGGCATCCCCGAGCCCGGTGTGCCCGGGGCCGCAGGTGTGCCAGGGGCGGGTGTGCCCGGGGCGGGTACGCCGGGGACGAACGTGCCCGGGGCGGGCGTGCCGGGGGGCGGCAAACCCCCGGTCGCGGTCCCGGTGGTGCCGCGGGCGAGCCGGGCCACCACCGTGATCCTGGTGGCGGCCCTGGTCGTGGTCGTACTGATCACCGGCGTTCTCGGCACCATCGCGGTGCTCATGACCCGCAACCCCGACATGCCGCTCGGCGCCCCTCCGCCCAGCCGGCTGGCGGTCCCCATCCACTTCGCGCCGGTGACCGAGGTGAAGGCCGGTGCCTGCACGGTTCCGGAGACCTACCCCGACGACCTCGGGCAGAACTGCTACACGGTCGCCGCGGGGATCACCGTGAACGCGGTACGCAAGATCGAGGCCGTCCAGGAGAAGAGCGGCGGCTACTCGGTCAGGATCGCGTTCGCCCCCGCCTTCCGCGACCAGATCAACGCCCTGACCGAGGAGGCGGTCAACGAGGACGACCCGGTCAGGCAGCAGATCGCGATCGTGGTGGGGGAGAAGGTGGTGGCCGCTCCCCGGGTGGCCCAGGCGATCACCGACGACAGCCTGAGCATCGCCGGGGCCTTCACCAAGGAGCAGGCGGACGCGATGGTCGTCCGGCTGATCGGTTCCCGCCCCGCCGGGACGCAGTCGGCGCCGGCCCCCCAGCCGACCGGGTCGGTCTTCACCCCGTCCACCGATCCCTCCGCGGGTCCGTCACCCGGCCGGCAGGCGCCCACCACTCCGGCCACGAACCCGGCCGATCCGGCCACGAACCCGGTGACCGATCCGGCGACCGATCCGGCCGCCAACCCGGTCGGGACCGATCAGGGCGGGACCGACCGGAGCGGGACCGGTCAGGGCGCCACCGACCCGCCCGCGACGAACCCCTCCCCCCGGACCACCACGTCGTCCGCCCCTGCCGGCGGGGGCGGCGATCCCCGGTACGCCACCTGCAAGCAGGCGACCGCCGACGGGTACGGCCCGTACACGCGCGGCGTCCACAAGCAGTACGACTGGTACATCGACGTGGACGGGGACGGCGTGGTCTGCGAGCAGTGAGACGCTCCGGGCCGCAGGCCTCCCGGGACGATTGACGCGATCGGCACGGGCAGGCACGGGCAGGCACGGCGGCCCGAAGCCGCGCCGAAGGCGGCGCCCGGCGAACGAAAAGCGGCCGGAGGCGGCCCCCGGGAACGAAAAGGGCCCGAGATGCCCCGCGAGGAACGGAAAAGGGCCGGAGAAGATCACTGAAGCGCCGGATCGGCCAGGCGGCGGACGGTCGTGTTCGCGACAAGCGAAAGGCCAGGTCTGCGAAGACCTGGCCTCGGGGACATCCGTACCGGACCCCGGGTGCGGAAGCCGGGGTGGACGACGCCGGGTTCACCGGAGGTGGTGACTCAGCGTCTGGAAGCCCGTCGCGGAAGCGGATCCGGTTCCGGTCGGACTTCCGGCCCTACCGGTGAACTGAGTCGCCGATTAGTCGGGGCCATTCCAGCCCAGCTCGCCCATGGCGTTCAAGGGCAAAGAATAGTTGGAGGTGTCGTTCTGAGGGGCAGACGAATCAGCGCTCACGGTCGTAGCATTGCCAGAGACGGCAAAAGCAGCCGCAAATAGCATGGCGAGGGCAGACAGGGACAAGGTAAGACGTCGGCGCACGGGGAGACTCCTGTCGTGGGTTCTGCTGCTCAACACTATCTTTCAAGGGGTAACGTGACTGGTCAAGACTTAGTCGGTCAACGCATCAAGACCGTCCGTCGGCAACGTGGTCTTTCCCAGGCGCAGCTCGCTCACCCGGAACTGTCGGATAGCTACGTCTCTCTCATCGAGAGTGGCAAGCGTACTCCGACCCCCGCCGTGTTGGAGCTTCTTGCCGAGAAACTCGACTGCTCGCTCACCTATCTGGTGAACGGGGTCACGGCCGAGCAGATGCAGGAGATCGAGCTCGCGCTCGGCTACGCGAAGCTGGCCATGGAGAACGGCGAGGTCGTCGAGGCCCGCACCCGCTACGCGGAGCTCCTCGCCGACGGCGGCCTGGCGGGTCTGCCGCAGCTCCGCCAGGACGCCGAGTACGGCCTGGCCCTGGCGACCGAGGCCTGTGGCGACCTGGACGAGGCGATCGTCCTGCTCGACGGACTGCGCGAGAACGACACGGTGGTCATGAACCCCGAGCGTCAGGTCGCGGTCGCCGTCGCGCTCTCCCGCTGCCACCGCGAGAAGGGCGACCTGGCGCGGGCGGTGCAGGTCCCCGAGCAGATCCTCGGCGGCGCGGTCCGCCCGGCCTGGAACGACGGCCTGATGCGGCTGGGCGGCCAGCTCCTCGTCGCCTACGTCAGCCGCGGCGACCTGCTGCGGGCGCGCCAGTTCTCGGCCGAGCTGCTGGCCGCGGCCGAGACCCTCGGCACCCCGCAGGCGCTCACCCTGGCGCACTGGGGCGCCGCGATCGTCGCCGTCGAGAGCGGGCAGGCCCAGGAGGCCGTCGCCCACGTCGAGCGGTCCCTGGCCATCCAGTCCGAGTACGGCGACCCGCGCCGGCTGGCCCGCCTGCGCGGCGACTACGCCCAGGTGCTGCTGACCGCCCGGCCGATGGAGGCCGAGGCCTGGCGCGACGTGCTGCTGAAGGTGGAGGGCGAGCTCGCCGAGAGCTCCGCCAACCCCATGGACAAGATGCGCTGCGCGATGAACCTCGCCCGGGTGGAACTGCTGCTCTCCCGGCCCGAGCCGGCCGCGGAGCGCATGCGTGCCGTCTGCGACCTCCTCGACGGCATGCCGCAGATCATGCAGGCCGAGGCCCGGCTGCTGTACGGCCAGACCCTCGCCGAGCTGGGCAGGCAGGAGGAGGCCTCGCGGGAGCTGGGGGCCGGGGCCGAGTGCCTGGAGCGCTCGCCCGTCACCCGGGACACCGCCCACGCCTGGCTGACCGCGGCACAGGTCCTGGAGCGCATCGACGAGCCCGTCCGGAGCGTCGACGCCTACAAGCGGGCACTGGCCAGCGTCGGGCTGTAGGCCCGCCGAGGTGTCCCCGGCCGGCCGGCCGGGAAGGACGGGTGGGTGAGGGGCCGGGAACGGCCGGACGGAGGGGAGACGCGCGCAGCCGTGGATCGGGTAGGGGAGTCGAGACCGCGGTGCCGCGTCGGTAGCCTGGGGGTGTCATGAAGACTTCCCCTGTCGCGGCCGCCCTCGCGCTCCTCGTCGCCCTCGTTCTCGGCACGGCCTTCGCCACGCCCGCCCTCGCACACGACCGGCTCAAGAGCAGCAGCCCGGCCAAGGACGCGAAGGTCGAGCGCCTGGAGGAGGTGAAGCTGACCTTCAGCGCCTCGGTGCGCTTCCCGAACGTCGTCGTCCGCTCCGGGGACACGTCCCACCAGGACGGCAAGCCCTCCGTGGACGGCGCCGTGGTGACCCAGAAGGTCAAGGCCGGCCTTCCTCCCGGCCGGTACGTGATCGCCTACCGTGTCGTCTCCTCCGACGGCCACCCGATCGAGGGGGAGATCCCCTTCACCCTCGTCGGCCAGGCAGCGTCCTCGCCGTCCTCGCCGTCCTCGCCGTCCCAGGCACCGGAGGCGTCGGAGTCGTCGCCCGCGGGCGCCGGACCGGGCTCCGCCACCGAGAGCGCCACCGAGAGCGCCACCGCGAGCGCCCCGGCCACCCCGTCGGAGGTCCCGGTCACCCCGGCCGCCGCGGCCGAGGAGTCCGGCTCCTCGGGAGGCGTACCGGGCTGGATGTGGATCGTCGTCGGCGCCCTGACCGGCGTCGGCATCGGCATGTTCTTCAGCATGCGCGGCAAGAAGCGGCCGTGAGCGGGTCCGCGCGGGCCGCGCAGACGGCCAAGACGGCGAAGACGGACGACACTGCCACGTCCGGGAACGGCGGGACCGTACGGCTCGTCCTCGCCGGCACCGGCGCCGCCGTGGTCGCGCTGGTGATCGCGATGATCGCCGGGGGCGCGGCGTTCCCCAGGATCATCCCCGGCCTGCCCGACCAGGGCGCCCTCACCCGCTGGGGCCTGCCGCTGGCCAAGCTGGCGATGGACGGGGCCGGCCTGCTCACCGTCGGCACGCTGCTGGCCGCCGCGATCCTGCTCCCCAGCGACAAGGGCCTGCTGGGCGGGCCCGCCCTCGCCTACGTCAGGGCCGCCTCCTGGACGGCCCTGGTCTGGGCCGGGGCCGCCGCGGCCACCATGGTGTTCAGCCTCTCGGAGGCGCTCGGGGCGCCGGTGGCCGAGGTGCTCGCCGGCGACGAGCTCACCAGCTTCGCCAGCCAGGTCTCCCAGGGCATCGCGCTGACCCTGGTGGTGCTGTTCTCGGTCGCCATCGCGCTCTTCGCGCGCGGCGCGATCACCGTGGGCGCGGCCGGCGGCCTGCTCGTGCTGGCCCTGGTCACCATGCTCCCGCCCGCGCTGACCGGTCACTCCTCCTCCTCGCCCAACCACGACCTGGCCACCACGGGCGTGGCCGTGCACCTGATCGTCCTGGCGCTCTGGGTGGGCGGCCTCGGCGTGCTCTGCGCGCACGCGCTGCGCCGGCAGCCGCACCTGGCGACCGCCGCCACCCGCTTCTCGGCCCTGGCGCTGTGGTGCTTCATCGGGGTGGGGCTGTCCGGCCTGTTCAGCGTCCTGGCCAGGCTCACCTCGCCCTCGGAGCTGTTCACCTCCGCGTACGGCCTGCTGCTGCTGGCCAAGACGGCCGCGTTCGCGTTGCTCGGGGTCATCGGCTGGTGGCACAGGAAGCGGACCCTGCCGCTGCTGGCCGGTGGCGGGTCCGGGACGTTCGTCCGGTTCGCCACCGGTGAGATCGTCGTCATGTTCGCGGCCGTCGGGCTGGCCGTCGCGCTGTCCCGTACCGCGCCACCGCCCGCCGTCCTGCCCGTGGACAGGGCCTTCGAGCTGCTCGGCTACACCATGCCCCCGGAGATCTCCCTCGTCAACCTGGCGACGCTGTGGTGGTTCGACCTGTTCTCCGGCACGCTCGTCGCCCTGCTGGCCGGGCTCTACCTCGCCGGTGTCGTCCGGCTCGCCCGGCGCGGCGACCCCTGGCCCAAGGGCCGTACGGCCGCCTGGTTCGTCGGCGTGCTGATCCTGCTGATCGCCACCCAGAGCGGTGTCGCCCGCTACGCCAAGGTGCTGTTCAGCGCGCACATGGCCGAGCACATGACGCTCTCCATGATGGTGCCGATCTTCCTGGTGCTCGGCGCGCCCGTGACCCTGGCGCTGCGGGCCCTCTCCCCGGCCGCCCGCCGGGGCGACCGCGGGCCCAGGGAGTGGCTGACCACGATCCTGCACAGCAGGTTCGTCCGGTTCGTCTCGCACCCGGCGATCGCCACGGCGATCTTCATCGTCTCCACCTACGCGCTGTACTTCACGCCGCTGTTCGCCGCCGCCATGGAGGAGCACCTCGGCCACATCGCGATGACGGTGCACTTCCTGCTCAGCGGCTCCCTGTTCTTCTGGGTGATCATCGGCATCGACCCGGCCCCCCACCGCCTGCCGCACGTGGCCCGGCTCATCCTGCTGTTCGTGACCATGCCGTTCCACGCGTTCTTCGGCATCGCGCTGATGAGCATGACCACCGTGCTGGCCGCGGAGTGGTACGACCAGCTCGGCCGGACCTGGGGGCCCAGCGCCGTGGCCGACCAGCAGGCCGGCGGGGCCATCGCCTGGGGGTTCGGGGAGATCCCGACGCTCATCGTGCTGCTCGCGCTGGCCTTCCAGTGGTGGCGCGCCGACGACCGCGGGGCCCGCCACGCCGACCGCCGGGCCGAGGCCGCCGCGGCCCGTACCGGTGGCAGCGGGGACAGCAGGCTCGACGACTACAACGACTACCTGGCCAGACTCAACAAGCGTGACAACGGTCGGTAGCCCCACGGTTACGCCCTCCTACCCTTACCGCCTTCCCGGTGTCCCTCCCGGTAGCCTGGTGTCCCACAGGGGCTCGTGCTCACCGCAGCGGGTGCAGCGCTTCGTCGTCGCGCGCCACGCCGAGTCACATCCGGTCGGGGGGCCGGTGATCGCCATGTGCATGGGAAGGTTGAGCAGTGTCCGAGGAACTGCGCGTACGCGACGACAGGAGCCGGAGTCTGGCCCAGGCCCTTGAGGGATACCTGACCGAATGGTCCGAGCGCACCGGGATCGCCGTCGAGATCTGGGCGCTGCCCGGCCGTGACGTCCCGGCCTCCTTCGCCGAGGTCGTGCTGGCGGTGCTGGAGGAGGCGCTCGCCAACGTCGAGCGGCACAGCCGCGCCCGTACGGTCTCCGTCGCCGTCACCCACGGGCGCGGCGGGCTGCGCATGACGATCAGCGACGACGGTGTCGGCTTCTTCGGCGAGGCCCGGGGCCGGGGCGTCGTCGCCATGCGCGCCCAGGTCCGCAGGCTCGGCGGCTCGCTCGGCGTCAACGGCAGCCCCGGCGAGGGGACCACCGTCACCGGGGTGCTTCCCCTCCGGAAGCAGGGCCGGGGATAGGGTCCGGGAACGAGGCCGGGGCGGGCCGTGGACGACGGCCCGCGGCCGGTTCCGCGCTGCGGCTCAGGGAAGCGTGAGGATCTCACGGCCGGTCTCGGTCACCAGGATGGTGTGCTCGAACTGGGCGGTCCGCCTGCGGTCCTTGGTGACGGCGGTCCAGCCGTCGGGCCAGACGTCGTAGTCGATGGTGCCGAGCGTCAGCATGGGCTCGATGGTGAACGTCATCCCCGGCTCCAGGGTGACCGCCAGCGACGGGTCGTCGTAGTGCGGCACGATCAGGCCCGAGTGGAACGTGGTGCCGATGCCGTGACCGGTGAAGTCGCGGACCACGCCGTAGCCGAACCGCTTGGCGTACGCCTCGATCACCCGGCCGGCCACGTTGAGCCGGCGGCCCGGGGCGATGGCCTTGATCGCCCGGTCGGTGGCCTCCCGGGTGCGCTCGACCAGCAGGCGCGACTCCTCGTCGACGTCGCCGACCAGGAAGGTGGCGTCGGTGTCGCCGTGCACGCCGCCGATGAAGGCGGTGATGTCGACGTTGACGATGTCGCCGTCGCGCAGCACGGTGTCGTCCGGGATGCCGTGGCAGATCACCTCGTTGATCGAGGTGCAGAGCGACTTGGGATAGCCCCGGTAGCCGAGCGTGCTGGGGTAGGCGCCGTGGTCGCAGAGGAACTCGTGGCCGATCCGGTCGAGCTCGTCGGTGGTGACCCCGGGGGCCACGTGCCTGCCGACCTCCTGCAGGGCCTGGGCGGCCAGCCTGCCCGCGACCCGCATCCGCTCGATGATCTCGGGGGTCTTGACGTCGGGCTCCCCGGTCTTCGGGGTCTTCTTCCCGACGTACTCCGGCCGCTGGATGTGGGAGGGGACCTTGCGGAGGGGAGAGATCCGCCCGGGCTGGAGCAGTGTCGTCATGGTCCAGCAGTCTAGTTGTGCTTCCGGCTGGGCAGGATTGCGGCATGAGCGATCAATGGTGGTTCTGTCTCACGCACCAGGCCGTCGAACCCGACAAGGGGTGCCCGAACAAGGACCGGATGGGGCCGTACCCGACCCGCGAGGCCGCGGCCGGCGCGCTGCAGACCGCGGCCCGGCGGAACGAGGACTGGAAGAAGAACGACCGGGGGTGGGACGGGGACGACGACTGAGCCCGCCCGCTAGCCGTCCACGACGGCGTACGCGCGTACGGGGAAGGTCCCCATCCCGGCCAGCAGCGGTGGCGCGGCGTGCAGGCGGAACCCGCTGCCGGGGAGCGCGGCCAGCCCCGTCATGTGCTCCACGATGGGGATGCCCGCCGCGAGCAGCAGCGTGTGCGCGGGGCGTTCACCGCGGGGCGGGGTGTCGTCGATGTTGAGGCTGTCGATGCCGACGAGCGCGGGACCCCGCTCCGCGAGCCATCTGGCCGCCTCCGGTTCGAGGTAGGGGTGGCCGTGGAAGTAGGCGTCGGTGCCGAAGTGCCGGTCCCAGCCGGTGTGCAGCAGGACGGCCCTGCCGCGCACGTCCAGCCCCGCGAACCGGTCGAGGCCCACCGAGGGAGCCCCCTCGGCCCGTACGACCAGTCCCGGGAGGTCGGCGAGCGACTCCAGCGGCACCCCCGACAGGTCGGGTCCGTCGGGGTAGCGGTGGTAGGGGGTGTCGAGGTAGGTGCCGGTGTTGGCGACCAGCTCGACGCTGCCGATGTGGAACTCCGTGCCCGGCGCGTAGACCTCCCGCGAGGCCTCCCGGCTCAGGTGCACGCCCAGGCGCGGGCCGGGGACACCGGGGTAGGTGATCATGCCCTCGGTGATGCGGTGGCTCAGCTCGACCAGCCGGCTCACGGGACGCTCACCTGCCCGTGTCCGGTGCGGGCCCCGGCGATCCTGGCGATGGCGACGAGGCCGATCGCACCCCAGACGACGTTGAGGACCGCCGACGGCCAGGCCGCGTGAAAGGCCGAGTTGATCATGAGGGTGACCGCGCCGGTGAGGTTGATCACCTGGTAGGGCATGCCGTCGCCGGACATCCTGGACGTCGAGACCATGGCGTACCCGTACAGCAGCAGGGCGGCTCCGGCCCAGCCGAGCAGGTCGATGAAGAGGGGCACGGGATCACGCGCCCGACGGGAAGAGGTTCATGCCCCCATGGTTTCCGCCCCGGTCACTGAAGGTCAAATAAAGTTGTCTTACCATCCACGTAAGCTCAGCTACATGGAAATCGATCCCCGGCGGCTGCGGGTGCTCCACGAGGTCGCCCGGCGCGGTGGCGTCATGCGCGCGGCCGAGGCGCTCCACCTGACGGCCTCGGCGGTCTCGCAGCAGCTCGCGCTCCTGGAACGGGAGGTCGGGCTCTCCCTCATCGACAGGTCCCAGCGCCGGGTCGCCCTCACCCCCGCGGGCAGGGTGCTCGCCGGATACGCCGAGCGCGTCGAGGAGGAGCTGGACGAGGCCAGACGGGAGCTGATCCGCTTCACCGAGCGGCTGGCCGGGCCGGTGGCGATCGCCGCCTTCCCCACGGTCATCCGGCACCTGCTGGTGCCCGCGCTCGGCGATCTGGCCGAGCGCCACCCCCGGATCACGCCGCGCATCCGGGAGCTGTACGGGCCGCCCGCGCTGAGCGAGCTCCGCCTCGGCGGGGTCGACCTCGCCCTCACCGAGCAGGACGCCGACGAGGCCGTCGTGGCGCGGCAGGCCATCGTCTCCCACCCCCTGTACGTGGACGAGTACCGGATCGTGGCCCCGCCGGGCTGGGCGGAGGTCCCCCGGGAGGTGCCGGACCTGGCGGAGGTGCCCTGGGTCGCCGGGCCGCTCGACCACGCCAGCGGCCAGGCCCTGGAGCGGCTCGCCGCCCTGCACGGGTTCACCCCGCGCCGGGTGCACACGATCCAGGAGTTCCCGCCCACGCTCGCCCTGGTCGCGGCGGGGCACGGGGTGGCGATCGTGCCGTCGCTGGCCCTGCTCGACGTCCCGGACGGCGAGGTCGTCGTCACCGGCATCACCGGAGTGGGAGCCAGGAAGTTGGACGCGGTCACCCGCCTCAGCCGCACCCGCTCGGGGGAGCCCGACCCTGTGCAGGCCGTGGTCATCGCGGCGCTCAGGGAGGCGGCCGAGGGCCTGGCGGAACGCCTCCGGGCCCGCTGGAGGACGTCCTGACCGCCCCGCCGGTGAGCACGGCCGGTGAGCACGGCCGGGGCCGTGACCCGTGCGGTGCGACCCGGGGGCCCGGACCGGGCCCGCCTAGTCGTTGAGGTGCGGGCCGCTGACCCGCTCCAGCAGCCCGGCCAGCCGGTCGCGCAGTCCCGGGCGGCGGCCGACCTCTCCCGCGGCCATGCTGACCAGGTGCTGGGCGCCGTCGAAGGAGAACGGCGCCCGCTCGGGGATCGTCAGCGCGTCGTGGGCGAGACCGGCCAGCTCGGCGTCGCCGCCGTCCAGCGCCAGGATCGTCGTACCGGTCCTGCGGGCGTCGCTCACCCGTTCCAGCAGGGCCTCCGGGGCGGCCTCCTCGGCCACCACGAACAGCGTCTCGCCCCTTCGCGCCCGCTCGATCCTGTCCAGCCCGATCCGCAGGTGGGCCGGCGCGTCCGGTGCGGGCGCCCAGCGGACCAGCGTCGGGGCCAGCTGCGGCAGCCCGGAGAGCCTGGCCTCGTCGCTCAGGTGCGCGGTCAGGTGCCAGGGCTCCTCAGCGGGCGTGCCCACCACCATCAGCCCCCCGGCCGAACGCGTCGCGCGCAGGGCCAGGCCCAGCTCGCGGGTCCGCTCGATCCAGCCGGTGGAGGCCAGCATCTCGCGCAGCAGTGTCACCGCCCCAGCGTCCATGTGCCCATGGTGCCGTACGGACCCCGCGGTGATCCGGGGAACGCGATCCTGAGATGATCGGAAAAGGCGATGGACACTGGAAACATGGTCGACGGGCTCCGGCTCCGGATGACCGGGGACGACGAGGAGCGGCGAGTGAGCACTGACAACCCGACCGATGTTCCGGACGTGAGCGGCGTCTCGATCGGCATCCTGGGCGGCACCGGGGACCAGGGCAAGGGCCTGGCCCGGCGGTTCGGCCTCGCCGGCCACACCGTGCTGATCGGCTCGCGCAGCGCCGGGCGCGCCCAGGAGGCGGCGGCCACCCTCGGCGGCGCGGTACGCGGCGCCGAGAACGCGGCCGTGGCGGCCGAGGCCGACGTGGTGATCGTGGCCATTCCCTGGGACGGGCACCGCTCCACGCTGGAGTCCCTCCGCGCCGAGCTGGCCGGGAAGATCGTCATCGACTGCGTCAACCCGCTCGGCTTCGACAAGCAGGGCGCGTACGCGCTGCCGGTCGAGGAGGGCAGCGCCGCCCAGCAGGCCGCCGCGGTCCTGCCCGACAGCCGGGTGGTCGCCGCCTTCCACCACGTCTCGGCCGTCCTGCTGCTGGACCCCGAGGTCGCCGAGATCGACCTGGACGTGCTGGTGCTGGGCGACGACCGCGAGGCCACGGACATCGTGCGCGGGCTGGCGGGCCGCATCCCGGGCGTGCGGGGCGTGTACGGCGGCCGGCTGCGCAACGCCCACCAGGTCGAGGCGCTGACCGCCAACCTCATCTCGATCAACCGCCGCTACAAGGCCCACGCGGGCCTGCGCCTCACCGACATCTGACCGGCCGGCACCCTCCGGGGCCCCGGCCGGGGGCTCCTGGACGGCTGTCGGCGGGGGAGCGGACGCTCAGACGACGAGGGCCTGCAGGGTGCCGGGACGGCGGGTGCCGTCGTAGTCCCGCCAGGCCGCGGCCAGCGCGGTGACGGACGCGGTGAGCGTCTCCTCGTCGAACAGGAACGGCAGCCGCAGGTGATCGCCGTGGCCGCCCGAGGGGTCGAACGAGCGTCCCTGGGGGACCGCCACCCCGTGCCTGAGCGCGACCTGGGCGAAGGCCCCGGCGTCGCCGGGGAGCCGTACCCAGATCGTCTGCCCGCCGAGGGCGGGTTCCGCGCTCCACGAGGGCAGCTTCGCGGCGAGCTCGCCGAGGAGGTGGTCGTGGCGGCGCCGCAGGACGTCGATCCGGTCCCGGCGGAGCCGGTCCATCTGCGAGATCAGCGACGCCGCCGCGAGCTGGCCGAGGATCTCGCCGCCCAGGTCGTGGACGGCGCGCAGCCGCACCAGCCGGGAGATCACCGGTGCCGCCGCGCGGATCCAGCCGATCCGCAGCCCGCCCCAGACGAGCTTGCTGAGCGAGCCGACCGTGATGATCCGCCGCCCGTCCCCGAAGTACGCCAGCGGGGGCGGGGTCTCGCCGGAGAAGCACAGCTCGGCCGGGACCTCGTCCTCGACGAGCGGCACGTCGTGCTCGGCGGCCAGGGCGGCCAGGCGGCGCCGGACCAGCGGGGGCATGATCGCGCCGGTCGGGTTGTGGCAGGTCGGGACGAGGTACCCCAGGGCGGGGCGGTCCGCCAGCGCGGCGCCGAACGCCTCGGCGTCGGCGGCCGTGCGGAACAGGGCGGCGGCCTCCCGGAACGACTCCAGCGCGCCGGGGTAGGTCGGGGCCTCGGTCAGCACGGTGTCGCCCGGGGACAGCAGCAGGTTCGCCAGCAGGGTCAGGGCCTGCTGGCCGCCGTTGGTGACCATGATCTGCCCGGCCGTGGTGGGCACGCCGCGCTCCCGGTGGTAGGAGGCGATCCGCTCGCGCAGCTCGGGGTACCCGGCCGGGTGGTACCCGATGTCGTGCCGGATCCGGCCCAGCCGGGCCGCCGCCTCCAGGTACGCCTCCACCAGCACCGGGGGCGGGCCGTCCGGGGCGGCGCAGCTGAGCAGGGTGACGTTCTCGGGCGGGTCCAGCAGGTGCAGCAGCAGCGGGTTGGCCGTGGTGTCGGCGGTGCCGGCGGTGCCGGCCGTGCCGCCGGGACCGGACAGCGGCCGCTGGGCGGCGCAGACCCGGGTGCCGCTGCCCTGGCGCCGTACCACCCGGCCCTCCTGCTGGAGCAGGTCGTACGCGGCGACCACGGTGCCCCGGCCGACCGCCAGCGACCGCGCGAGCTCCCGGTCGGGGGGCAGCAGGGTGCCCGGACGCAGCTCCCCGTCGTCGATGAGGGCGCGCAACCGCACCGCGAGCAGCAGGTAGAGCGGGCCCCTGCCCGACGACCAGCGGCCGAGCCTGGCGATCAGTTCGTCGTTATTGGCTCCCATGATGGACCAATCTTGCCGGATTGGATCTGACAAAGGGCCTATTTTGCGTACATCCTTGGGGCATGACTGATTTCCGTCCGGAGACGCGCACCGTCCACCTTCCCCAGCCGCCGCTGAACGGCAGCCGTCCCATCACGGTGCCGCTCTACCAGACCTCCGGCTTCATCTTCGACGACCCGGCCGTCTTCGCCGACGGGATGGGCCGTCCGGACGGGGCGTTCGTCTACGGGCGCATGTCCAACCCGACGGTCCGTTCCCTGGAGGAGGCCGTCTCCGGCCTGGAGGGCGGCGTCGGCGCCGTGGCCACCGGCTCCGGCATGGGCGCCATCAACGCCGTGCTGTTCGGGCTGCTGGCGCCCGGCGACCACCTGATCGCGCAGAAGCCGCTCTACGGCGGCACCGCCGCGATGATCAACGACATGGTGGGCCGGTTCGGGATCACGGTCACCTACGTCGCCGAGGACGACCCGGCGGCGCTGCGCGAGGCCGTACGGCCCGAGACCAGGCTCGTCTACCTGGAGACCATCGCCAACCCGGTGACCCAGGTCGCCGACCTGCCCGGCATGTGCGCCGCGGCCCGCGAGGCCGGCCTGATCTCCGTGGTCGACAACACCTTCGCCTCCCCGATCCTGTGCCGGCCGATCGAGCACGGCGCCGACATCGTCGTGCACTCCACCACGAAGTACCTCAGCGGCCACACCGACGTGCTCGGCGGGATCGCCGTGTTCGCCTCCGACGAGCTGTACCGCAAGGTGTGGGCCTTCGCGAGCAAGCTGGGCGCCACCCCGGACCCGTTCGCCGCCTGGCTCACCCTGCGCGGCATGCAGACGCTGTCGCTGCGGATGGAGCGCCACTGCTCCAACACCCGCGAGCTGGCCACCCGCCTGAACGACCACCCCGCCGTCTCGGCCGTGTACTGGCCGGGCCTGCCCTCGCACCGCTCGTACGAGCTGGCGGCCAAGCTCCTGCCCGACTTCGGAGGGGTCTTCTCCTTCGACCTGGTCGGCGGGCGCGAGGCCGGGGAGCGGTTCATGAGCTCGGTGCGGCTGGCCCTGCTGGCCCCGTCCCTGGGCGGTGTCGAGACGCTCGTCCTGCACCCCGCGACCACCTCCCACCGCACCCTGACCGCCGAGGAGCTGGCCCGGCACGGGATCGGCGAGGGCACCGTACGGGTGGCCGTGGGCATCGAGCACATCGAGGACCTCTGGGCCGACATCGAGCAGGCGCTCTCCTGACCGGCGTGCGGCGCCGGGGCTTCTCCTAGACTGCGGCACGGAGGCCGCCGATCACCCGGCGGCCCTTCGAAGTCGTTCGCCTGGAACCTTCGGAGTCGTTCGCCGGGAAGGGGAGCGCGCGTGAGCGTGTCGATCGGGGACGTGGAACGGGCGGCCGGGCGCATCGCCGGGCATGTCCTCCGTACACCGGTGATCGAGGTGTCGCCCGGGTTGTTCATGAAGCTGGAGGCGCTCCAGCACTCGGGGTCGTTCAAGGCCCGAGGAGGCTTCAACAGGGCGCTGTCTGCCGGGACGCTCCCGGAGGCGGGCCTGATCGCGGCGAGCGGCGGCAACCACGGCCTGGCCGTGGCGTACGTGGCCCGGAGCCTCGGGGTCCGGGCGGAGATCTTCGTCCCGACGGTGTCCAGCCCGGTGAAGGTGGCCGGGCTGCGCGCGCTGGGCGCCGAGGTGACGCAGGTCGGAGCCTTCTACGCGGAGGCGTACGAGGCGTCGGTCAAGCGCGCGGCCGAGACCGGGGCCCTGGACGTGCACGCCTACGACCAGGCCGAGGTGGTCGCGGGGCAGGGCACGGTCGGCCTGGAGGTGCTGGAGCAGACCGGAGGGGTCGACACGGTCCTGGTCGCGGTCGGCGGCGGCGGGCTCGTCGCGGGGATCACCGTGGCCCTCGCCGGCCGGGCCCGGGTGGTCGCGGTCGAGCCCGAGCTCATCCCCACCCTGCACCGGGCCCTGGAGGCGGGCGGGCCCGTACCCGTCGGGGTCTCGGGGGTCGGCTCCGACGCGCTCGGCGCGAGCAGGACGGGCGCGCTCGCCTACGAGATCACCGCCACGGCCGGGGTGGAGAGCCTCCTGGTCGGTGACGAGGCCATCGTCGAGGCGCGGCGCGCGATGTGGCGCGACCACCGGCTCGCCGTCGAGCACGCCGGGGCCACGGCCTACGCGGCACTGCTGTCCGGCGCCTACCGCCCGGCGCCCGGGGAGCGGGTGGCCGTCGTGGTGTGCGGCGCCAACACCGACCCGGCCACCCTCGTCTGAGGGCGGCCGGGGGGCTCGTCGCGTCTCCACAGCGTCCCCGCGTCCCCGCGGGGGCTTCCACGGCTTTCGCGGGGGGCCGGGGAGCGGCCGGGTCGTCAGCGGTAGCTGTGCTCGGCGGTGGGGAAGGCGCCGGCCGTCACCTCGTCGGCGAAGGCGCGTACCGCCCTGTCCATCTCCCCGGCCAGGTCGGAGTACTTCTTGACGAACTTCGCCGGGGTGGCGGTCAGGCCCATCAGGTCCTGCCAGACGAGCACCTGCGCGTCCGTGCCGGGACCGGCGCCGATGCCGATCGTCGGGATCGACAGGGAGGAGGTGACCCGCTCGGCCAGGTCCGCGGGGACGCACTCCAGCACCACCGAGAACGCCCCGGCGTACTCCAGGTCCTTGGCGTCGGCCATCAGCTCGTCCCCGGACTGGCCGCGGCCCTGCACCCGGTAGCCGCCGAGAGCGTTGACCGACTGGGGGGTCAGGCCCAGGTGGGCCATCACCGGGATGCCCGCAGAGACCAGCGCCTCGACCTGGGGGAGCACCCGGCGGCCGCCCTCCAGCTTGACCGCGTGCGCCCCGGCCTCCTTCATGAACCGGGTGGCCGTCTCCAGGGCCTGCTGGGGGGAGGCCTGGTAGGAGCCGAACGGCAGGTCGGCCACGACCAGCGCGCGCGAGGAACCGCGGACCACGGCCGCCGTCAGCGGCATGAGATCGTCCACCGACACGGGGAGCGTCGAGTCGTACCCGTACACGACCATGGCGGCCGAGTCGCCGACGAGCAGCACGGGGATGCCGGCCTCGTCGAAGATCCTGGCGGTCATCGCGTCGTACGCGGTGACCATCGGCCAGCGCTCGCCGCGCTCCTTGGCGGCGGCGATGTCACGTACGGTGACCCTGCGTCCAGCCTGGCCGCCGTAGAGAGAGGTCGGCCGGCTGGTGACGGAAGAGGACATGTGGGACCTCCAGTGAAGTCTCGAGGCGCCCCAGTGGCGTCCCCGGACGGTTCGATGATTGCACGCGCCCGGCAGGTTCAACAGACCCGATCCGCCAGGTAATCCGATCCCGGTCGGCGGGCCGGACAGAGGGCGCCCACGCTGGGGATTCCCGCGCGGGCGGAGATCGCCGGGGACGGGCTCAGGGGGTCATCCGGTGGCGGGGACACCGGGGACGTACGGCACAATGCCGGAGGAGGTAAGTAATCATCATGGCCGTCGAACCTTACCGCCGCCTGCTGGCACTGCCGGGCGTGCGATCGTTGCTGCTGGTGGGCATGCTCGCCCGGATCCCCACGACCGCGGTCTCCATCACGCTGACCATGCACGTCGTCGATCCCAGCGGGCTGGGCCTGAACTACGTCCAGGCCGGTCTGGTGACCGCGGCCAGCACGGTGGGGATGGCCGTCGGCTCGCCGCTGGCCGGGAGGTTCGTCGACAGCCACGGCCTGCGCCCGGTGCTGGCGGTGACCACCCTCGCCCAGGTCGTCTTCTGGTCCACCGCCTGGCTGATGCCGTTCCCGCTGCTGCTGGCCGCCGCCATCCCGGCGGGCCTGTTCACCCTCCCCGTGTTCAGCGTGATCAGGCAGTGCCTGACCGCGCTGGTCCCGGTCGAGCAGCGCAGGATGGGCTTCTCCCTCGACTCCATGCTCGTGGAGCTCTCCTACATGGCGGGCCCGGCCCTGGCCATCGCGGGGGTCAGCCTGCTGGGCAGCGTTCCCACCATGGCCGTCGTCGGGGCCGGCCTGGCCGTCTCGGGAACGACGCTGCTGGTGCTGAACCCGCCCGTCCGCTCGGCCGAGGAGCTCAGGGAGCCCGCCGGCCGCGTCCCCCGGCGCCAGTGGCTCACCCCGGCGCTGCTCGGGCTGTTCGGCACGGTCATGGCGGCGACGTTCGTGCTGACCGCCACCGAGCTCTCGCTGGTGGCGACGATGCAGCGGGGCGGCGACACCGCGTGGATCGGCCTGGCGATCACCGTGTGGTGCGCCTACTCGCTGGCGGGCGGCTTCGTGTACGGCATGCTGCCCCGCGGGCTGTCACCCCTGATCCTGATCGGCGCCATGGGGGTGCTCACCATCCCGGTCGGCCTGGTCGGCGGGAACTGGCACTGGCTGCTCCTGGCCCTGCTGCCCGCCGGTGTGCTGTGCGCCCCGGCGCTGTCCTCCACGATCGAGACGGTGAGCCGCTGGGTCCCGGCCGGGGCCCGGGGCGAGGCGATGGGCCTGCACGGCACGGCCCTGCTCGTCGGCGTGGGCTGCGCGTCGCCGGTCGCGGGCGCGATCATCGACGGTCCCGGCCCGGGGTGGGCCTTCGCCACGGCCGGGCTGGTGAGCGTGATCATGGTGCTCGTCGCCCTGCCGTTCTGGCGGCGCGCCGCCACGGCCGCGCCGGAGCCATCGGTGTCGGCCTCGGCCTGACCGACCCCGCGTGTCCGCCGGCGTGCGCGGCACGCCTCGTTCCGGCCCCCGCCTCGTCCGACGGTGCCGTTCCTTGACGTCCCGACCGATAATATTGAAACGGTACGGTTGCGTATCGAAACGACGAGCGATACGGTTGTGTTTCGAAACTTAAGCGTATCGAAAAACGGGGCAACAGTGGAACACAAGCTCGGTCATCCCAGACGGTGGCAGATCCTCGGGGTGATGGTCTTCAGCCTCCTGGCCGTCGTGCTCGACAACACCATCCTCAACGTGGCGCTCAAGACGATCGCCGACCCCGTGGAGGGCCTGGGCGCCACCCAGAGCCAGCTGGAATGGGCGATCAACTCCTACACGCTCGTCTTCGCCGGCCTGCTGTTCACCTTCGGGGTGATCGGCGACCGGACCGGGCGCAAGCGCATGCTCCTGATCGGCATGGTGCTCTTCGGCCTGGCGTCACTGGCCAGCGCGTACGCCCAGGACCCCATGCAGCTGATCGTCGCCCGCGCGTTCATGGGCATCGGCGGCGCCGCCATCATGCCGGCCACGCTGGCCATCATCTCCAACGTCTTCCCCCCGGAGGAACGCGGCAAGGCGATCGGCATCTGGGCCGCGGGGGTGGGCCTGGCCGTGGCGATCGGGCCGATCACCGGCGGCCTGCTCATCGAGCACTTCTGGTGGGGCTCGGTCTTCCTGGTCAACCTGCCGATCGTCGCGGTCAGCATGGTGCTCATCGGCCTGGTCGTGCCCGAGTCGCGTGACCCCCGGCCCTCGAAGCTCGACCCGATCGGGGTGATCCTGTCGATCATCGGCCTGGTCGCCGTCACCTACGGCATCATCCGGGGAGGCGAGCTGGCCACGATCGCCAGCGCCGAGGTGCTGGTCCCGATCGTCCTGGGTATCGTCGTGCTGGCCGCCTTCGTCTGGTACGAGCGCCGCATCGACCACCCGGCCTTCGACGTCCGCTACTTCCGCGACCCCCGCTTCGCCACCGCGGTCGGCATGATCGGCATCGTGTTCTTCGCGATGATGGGCGCGATGTTCTTCCTGGTCTTCTACCTGCAGATCGTGCTGGGCTTCAGCGCGCTCCAGGCTGGCGCCCTGATGATGCCCTTCGCCGCCGCGCAGCTGATCTTCGCCCCGCTCAGCCAGCAGATGGCCAGGCGCTTCGGCGGCAGGCTGACCGCCACCGTCAGCATGGTCATCGTGGCCTGCGCGCTGGCCTCCTACGCGCTGATGGACCAGAACACCCCGGTCGTCGCGCTGGTGATCGTGTTCTTCGTCCAGGGCGCGGCGATGGCCAACATCATGCCCCCGGCGACCACCACGATCATGGAGGCGCTCCCCCGGGAGAAGGCCGGTGTCGGCTCGGCGATGAGCAACACCGTCCGCCAGGTGGCCGGAGCCCTCGGCGTGGCCCTGCTCGGCTCGCTGCTCTCGGCCACCTACCGCGACCAGATCGCCCCGGCGCTGAGCGGGCTGCCCGACCAGGCCAGGCACGCCGCGGGCGAGTCGCTGACCGCCACGCTCGGCGTGGCCCAGGGACTCGGCGCCCGTGGCTCGGCGCTGATCGAACCGGCGAAGCTCGCCTTCATCGAGGGCATGCACGTCACCGCCCTGGTCTCCGCCGCGATCGCGCTGGCCGGAGCGCTGGTGGTGCTCAAGTGGCTGCCCGGCAGGTCCTCCGAGACCCCCGCCCCGCAGACCATCGACCACGACAAGGAACCGGCAGTAGTGTAGGGACCGCGATGACGACCACCGACGAGACCCAGGCGGACGGAGCCGGCACCGCCCGCTCCGCGGGCCGCCCTCGCAGCGCCAAGGCGGAGAAGGCCATCATCGACGCCACCCTCGACATGATCGGGGAGGGCATCGGCCTCTTCGAGCTGTCGATCGAGGCGATCGCGGCCCGGGCGGGGGTCGGCAAGACCACCATCTACCGTCGCTGGTCCAGCAAGGAGGACCTGTTCGTCGACGCGGTGGCCACCCTCAAGTCGCCGTTCCCGCCGCCCACGGGGGGTTCGGTCCGCGACGATCTGGTCGCCTGCATGCGGGTCTTCCAGCGCGACGCGAACGACGCGCGCAGCCGGTGCGTGATGAGCATCGCGATGAACGAGGCGGAACGACACCCGCGCCTGGTCGAGCGCGTCAGCCAGGCGGCCATCGAGCCGCGCAAGGCGGTCGTCACCGCCCTGCTGCGGCGCGGCATGGCCACCGGGGAGCTGCGGCCCGACCTCGACGTGGGGCTCGCGATGTCGAGCCTGGTGGGAACCGTCATGTGGTACACCCGCTCCCAGGGCGAGGCCGCCTCCGCACCGGACCTGGCCGAACGCGTCGTCGACCACCTCCTCGCGGGCATCGGCACCTGACCCTCCCCGGACGGGGGCGTCCGGGGGAGATCCGGCGCCCGGCGGACGCCCGCGGGGCCGGGCGGGCCGATGACCGTACCGGCCCGGGAACGGCCGCGTGTCAGGTGGTGGTCTCGCGCCAGCGGTTGGTGATGGGCAGGCGCCGGTCGCGGCCGAAGTTCTTGGGGGTGATCTTCGGGCCCGGGGGGTACTGCCGGCGCTTGTACTCGGCCAGGTCGACCAGGCGGATCACCCGGGTGACCAGCTCGGGGTCGTGCCCGGCCGCGATCAGTTCGGCGGAGCCCATGTCCTTCTCGACGTAGTCGCCGAGCAGCCGGTCCAGGATCGCGTAGTCGGGCAGCGAGTCGGTGTCGCGCTGGTCGGGCCGCAGCTCCGCGCTGGGCTCCTTCTCGATCGAGTTCTCCGGGATCGGCGGCACCGCGAACCCGTGCAGGAGCTCGCCGGAGCGGCCCGCCTGGGCGTTGCGCCAGCGCGACAGGTCCCACACGAGGGTCTTGAGCACGTCCTTGATGGGCGCGAAGCCGCCCGCGGAGTCGCCGTAGAGGGTGGAGTACCCGGTGGCCAGCTCGCTCTTGTTGCCGGTGGTCAGGACGAGGTGGCCGTGCTCGTTGGACAGTCCCATCAGGATCATGCCGCGGACCCGGGCCTGGAGGTTCTCCGCCGCGATCCCGGACAGCTCGACCTCCTTCTCGAAGCCGCTGACGATGTCGGCGATCGGCACCGTACGGGCGTTGATCCCCTGCCGGGCGACCAGTTCCAGCGCGTCGCTCAGCGAGTGGTCCGAGGAGTAGCGCGAGGGCATCAGCACCGCGTGCACCCGGTCGGGCCCGATGGCGTCGGAGGCGATCGTGGCGGTCAGCGCCGAGTCGATCCCGCCGGACAGGCCGAGGACGACCGAGCGGAAGCCGTTCTTGGCGACGTAGTCGCGGACCGCGAGGACCAGCGCCGAGTAGACCTCGGCGGTGTCGTCGAGCGGCTCGGCGACCGGGGGCGGCTCCGGCTCGTACGCCTCCAGGGGGCGCCCCGACAGCTCCAGCCGTTCCACCGTGATCTCGGTGCCGTCGGCGGCGTCCACCGGGAACGTGCCGGGACCGCCCTCGCCCTCGGGCAGCTCCAGGTCCGTCACCAGCAGCTCCTCGCGGAAACGCGTCGCGCGCGCGATCGGCTCGCCGGAGGCGGAGACGACCAGCGAGTCGCCGTCGAAGACCAGCTCGTCCTGGCCGCCGACCTGGTTGACGTAGGCCAGCGCGCAGCCCGCCTCGCGGGCGCGCCTGGCCACCAGCGCCAGCCGGACGTCGTCCTTCTCCTTCTCGTACGGGGAGGCGTTCGGCACCACCAGCAGCCCGGCTCCGGCCCTGGCGACCACCGCGACCGGGCCGCCCTCCTGCCAGAGGTCCTCGCAGACCGCGATCGCCACGTCCACGCCGTGCAGCCGGAAGATCGGCAGCCGGTCGCCGCGGACGAAGTAGCGGTACTCGTCGAAGACGCCGTAGTTGGGCAGGTGGTGCTTGGCGGTCCTGGTCACCACCCGGCCCCGGTACAGCAGCGCGGCGGCGTCCAGCGGGGATCCCTTGGGCTGGCCGACGCGGGGGGCGAGCCGCGCGCGGTCGACGTACCCGGCGACCACCGGGATCTCACCGAGCCCGGCCTCCTGCAGCCGTCGCGCCGCCTCCTCGACCGCGGCGACGGACGCCTCCACGAACGAGGTGCGCAGCACCAGGTCCTCGACGGGGTAGCCGGTCAGGAACATCTCGGGGAAGACCACCAGGTGGGCGCCGCGGTCGGCGGCGCGCCGGGTCCACTCGACGAGCCGGTCCGTGTTGGCGGCCAGGTCACCGACGACGGGATTGGTCTGGGCCAGGGCGATGCGGAGTTGAGCCACCCGCCCATCCTAAGGAGCGCCTATGACCGTGAGGTCAGGCGGTGGCCGGTCACGGCCGGTACGGCCGACAGGGGCAGGACGGCCTCGACCAGCGTGCCGCCGCCGGGGGCGGTCTCGATCACGCAGGTCCCGCCGAGCTCGGCCGCGCGCTCGCGCATGGACAGCAGCCCGATCCCCGAACGCGGCCCCTCGGGCAGGCCCGCCCCGTCGTCCCGGACGCGTACCGTCAGCGACTCCGCGCGCCGCAGGGAGACGACCGCGTGACCGGCCCCGGCGTGCTTGCGGACGTTGGTGAGCGCCTCCTGAGCGATGCGGTAGGCGGCCACCTCGGCCGCGGCCGGCAGGTCCGACAGGTCGCCCTCGGCCTCCACGGTGATCCGCGGGCCCCCCTCCTGCGCCAGGGCCCGCACCGCCCCGGCCAGGCCCAGCTCGTCCAGGGTGGGCGGGCGCAGGCCGTACACCAGGTCCCTGATCTCCTGGCTGACGGCGTCCATGCCGCCGCGCAGCTCCAGCAGGAGCCGGTCGGCCGAGGCCGGGGCGGTCCGCAGGCTGATCCTGGCCATGTTGATCGACATCGCCATGTCGGTCAGCGCGTGACCGAGCCCGTCGTGCAGGTCCCTGCGCAGCCTGCGGCGCTCCTCCTCGCGGGCGGTGAGGATGCGCTCGCGGGAGCGCTGCAGGTCGGCGGTCATCCGCACGGCGTGCACCACGTCGGCGACGTACGGGGTGGCCGCCGCCACCAGGCGCCCGTTGTACGCCGCGGCGAACCTGCGCGGTCCCGGCGCCCCCAGCAGCAGCCGCCCTACCGGCTCGCCGTGCCAGATCAGCGGCACCCTGCGCGGCGCGGGGCCCAGCAGGCCGATCTGCACCTTCCGGGCACCGGGCTCGTAGACCTCGACGGCGACGCCGGTGACGCTCAGCCCGTCCTTGACCACCGAGGCGACGGAGGCGAGGGCGTTGGCGGGCTCGCTGTCGCGGACCTCCCTGGCCAGCCGGGCGGCGAGCGCCCGGGGGTCGCCGTGCGTGCCGTACATGAGCCTGTCGATCAGGCGCCGCAGCCGGTGCCGGAGCGGATGGAAGATCACCCCGGCGAACAGGGCCGCGACCAGGCCACCGGCCCGGTCGTAGCCCGACAGTGCCAGTCCCGCGATGGTGCCCGCCCCGTAGATGACGCTGATCACGGCGATCAGCCCGGCCGCCACGAAGGCGCGGCTGACCACGGTGTCGATCCCGTACAGCCGGTACTTGAGCACGGAGAAGGCGATGGCGACCGGGATCAGGCCGGTCCAGATCGCGGTGGCCGGCCACCAGTCCGCCCCGCCGACCAGGAAGACGATGTAGACGGTGAACGCGAACAGCGGCCAGGCGATCTGGCGGCGCAGCGTCGGGTCGGCCCGCCGGAAACGCACCAGCAGGGGCACCAGCGCCAGGACCACGAAGACGATGGTCAGCGTGCCGGTGATCCGGCGGATCGTCGCGTCGTAGGGGGCCAGCGCCTCCAGCGCGAGCGCGTTCGGGACGACCCGCGGCCAGGGGTAGGTCGCCGGGTCGGGCGCGGCGCGGACGATGTTGGCCGCGATGTCGGCCACCGTCACCGTCACCGCGGCCACCACCATCGGCCGCCAGCGCGGCGAGGGCAGCCGGCCGTCGGGGGAGTAGAGCGGGAGCAGGACCCCCAGCGTGACCCCGCCGACGCCCCTTCCCACGTTCATCCCCCAGCGCAGGTAACCGGCGACGTCCATGTCGCCCGCGGCCGCGACGGTGAACATCGCCGACTCGCAGATCACCGTGACCGAGCACATCAGCCCGCCCACGCACATCAGCCAGGCCGTGGCCGGGCGCGACCGGTGCGCCAGCAGGAAGGCGCCCACCACCGGGAACGTCAGCCCCGCCGCCAGGTCGGCCCGGACGGGCACCTCCGGCTGCCACAGGGGCGGCAGGGACGCGTACAGCACGAGCGAGGTCACCGAGAACGCCACCGACAGCGCGGCCATCGCGAACACCGCGATCCGCAGCCACGAGCCGGACAGCCCGCGCGAGAGCGGCACGGCGGACCCGGCCGGGTACGGCCCGGCCACGACGGCGTCGTCGACCGTCCTCCTGGGCACGCCGCCGACGCCGGCGAGCAGGCGGCCGCGCTCGTGGATCCGCGTGCCCATCGCTATCTGACCACGTCACCGGGGTTGACCAGCCCGGACTCGTAGGCCGTGACGACGAGCTGGGCCCGGTCGAACAGGCCCAGGTGGTCCAGGAGCTTGACCACCGACGCCGAGACCGTCGCCTCGGGCACCGCCAGCGTCACCGCGATCTGCCGGTTGGTCAGCCCGCGGGCCACCAGCTTCAGCAGGTCCAGCTCGGTGTCGCCCAGACCGGCCAGGCCGGGTGGCGCGGACGGGTCGGTGCGCCCGGCGAAGGCCGCGATCAGGCGGGTGGTCACGGCGGGGTCGATCAGCGCGTCCCCGGCCTGCGCGGCCCGCATCGCGGTGATGAGCTGCTCGGGGGCCGAGGTCTTGAGCACGAAGCCGCTCACCCCCGCGCGCAGCGCCGCGTAGAGGTTGTCGTCCGTGCCGAAGGTGGTCATCATGACCACCTTCGGCGGCGCCTCGTCGGCCAGGATCCGCCGCGCCGCGGTCAGCCCGTCCAGCCTGGGCATCTGGATGTCCATCAGCACCAGGTCGGGGCGGGTCTCCCGGACGACCGCGATCGCCTGCTCGCCGTTCTCGGCCTCCCCGACGATCCGGAAACCGGGCTCGCTGTCCAGCACCACGCGCAGGCCGGTGCGGACCAGGGCCTGGTCGTCGACGACCACGACGCGCAGCTCCGGCGGGGCCGTGGCGGGCTCCCGCGAGGACGCGTCCGGGGACGCCCCGGAGGACGTCCCGGGGGACGACGGGGGCCGCGCCGCCCGCGCGGCCGTGTTCCCGGCGTTCCCGGCGTTCCCGGCGTTCCCGGTGCCCGCGGGACCCGGGCCCGCGCTCCCCGGGCCCGCGGCGCGGCCGGTCGTCCCGGACGGAGGGTCGAGGTGGACGGCCTGCGCCAGCATGTCCGACTCCAGGCGCTGCAGGGTGGCGCCCAGGTCGAGGCCGAGCTCCTCGCGCAGCAGCGTCCTGGCCCGCCGCAGCGCGCCCAGCGCGTCCCCCTGCCTGCCGTTGCGGTACAGGGCCAGCGCGAGCAGCCGCCAGGCCTCCTCCCGCAGCGGGTGGGCCGAGGCGTGCGCCTCCAGGTCGGGCACCAGCGCGCCGGAGTGCCCCAGCAGCAGCCCCGCGTCGGCGCGGCGCTCCACCGCGATCAGGCGCAGCTCCTCCAGCCGTCCCGCCTCGGTCACCGCCCACGACAGGTCGGAGAACTCGGCCAGGGCCGGGCCGCGCCAGAGCGCGAGCGCGGCGTCCAGCCGCTCCCAGACCACCGCGGGCTCGCCGCCGGTCTTGACCGCGCGCTCGAAGCGCCAGGCGTCCACCTGGTCGAAGGAGGCGCGCAGCGCGTACCCGGGCGGGGCGGAGACCAGCACCTCCGCCTCCTCCCGCGGCGCCCGGCCGGGCTCCAGGGCGCGCCGCAGCCGCGACACGTACCCCTGGATGGTCGAAAGGGCCTGCGCGGGCGGCTCGCCCGGCCAGAGCTCGTCGATCAGTACGGACACGGGGACGGCGCGGCCACCGGCCACGAGGAGCCGGGCCAGCACCGCCATCTGGCGCTGGCCGCCGAGGTCGATCACCGTGTCACCGTGACGGGCCTGGAACGGTCCGAGAGCGCGAAAAGTCAGCATTGCAGGCGTAAGGGTAGGAGGAGCCGGGCCGGTGTCATAGGGCAATACTCACCATCGTTCGCAGGCCGTAGGAAATCATGGATGGTCAGATCTCCACATTCAAGTTCACCGGCAGTACCGCTTCGACCACGGTCCCGCCGCCCGGCGGGGTCGTGATCACGCAGCTGCCGCCCAGCTCGGCGGCGCGCTCGCGCATCGACGCCAGCCCCGCCCCCGAGCGCCGCCCGGCCGGGACGCCGATCCCGTCGTCGCGCACCCGGACGCTCAGCCCGCCCTCGCCCCGCTCCAGCAGGACCCGCACGGTCCGGGCACCGGAATGCCTGCGGGCGTTGGCCAGCGCCTCCTGGGCGATGCGGTACGCGGCCACCTCGGTGGCCGCGGGCAGACCCGACAGCTCGCCCCTGGTCTCCAGCACCACGCCGGGACCGGCCATCTCCGCCACCGCCCCGCCCAGGCCGAGCTCGTCCAGGGCCGGGGGACGCAGGCCGTACACCAGGTGCCTGATGTCGCCGGTGACGCCGTCCATGCCCGAGCGCAGCTCGACGAGCATCCGCTCGGCCGCCTCCGGGGAGGTGCGCAGGGAGTGCCTGGCCGCGTTGATCGACGTCACCATGCCGCTGAGTGACCGGCCGAGCCCGTCGTGCAGGTCGCGGCGCAGGCGGCGCCGCTCCTCCTCGCGGGCGGTGACGATCCGCTCCCGCGAGCGGCGCAGCGCGCCGACCAGCCGGACCGCGTGGGCGGCGTCGGCCACGTAGGGGGTGAGCGCGGCGATCACCCGCTCGCCGTGCGCGGCCGGCAGGCGCCGGGCGCCCGCGGGGCCGATGAGCAGGCGCCCGACGGGCTCGCCGTGCCAGACGAGCCGGACGTCGCGCGCCACCTCCTCCAGGGTCCCCACCCTGGTCTCCGCGGGCCGGCCGTCCGGGAACCGCACGGCCGCGCCGGTGACCGACAGGCCCTCGCGCAGCACCTCCAGGGCCGCGACCAGCCCGTCCGACGGGTCGGTGCGCTGGAGCCTGCTCCCCAGCTCGGCGGCCAGCGCCACCGGGTCCCCCCTGCTGCCGTACAGCAGGCGGTCGGCGTGGCGCCGGAGCATCCGCCGGATCGGCTGGAAGAGCGCCCCCGCGCAGAGCGCGGCGATCAGCCCGCCGATCCGGTCCACGTCCGGCAGGAACAGGCCCGAGGCGGCGCCCACCGCCACGTACACCCCGCCGACCACGCCGACCAGGCCCGCGCCGACCAGCGCGCGGGTGACGAGCGTGCCGATCCCGTACAGCCGGTGCCGCAGTCCGGGGACCACGAAGGCCGAGACGGCCCGCACCGCCGTGATCCGCGCCCGGACGGGCGTCCCCGAGGAGGACGCCCGGTTCAGCCCACGCATGTCCAGGCCCTTCATCTTGTACTTGAAGGGACCTTAACCGGCTTAAGACGCAATCCAATCAATAAGCGTTTAAAGATCGATGGATCTCCATAAATGCCCATGAACTGCCGCGATCGTCGGCGGCCCGTCCGGAGGGGAACCGCTCCCGGGTGGGCGCGAGCGGTTCCCGGCACGCGGGACGGCCGGTCAGGACACGTCGTACCGGCTGGACTCCAGCAGCCACTCCAGCTGGGCCCGCGGCGCCGCCAGGAAGGCACAGGCGACCTTGCTGACGTCCCTGGCCTGCGAGGTGGAGAGCCCGAACCGGTCGAACAGGGCCGGCAGGCGGCGCGCGGAGGTGCGCAGGTCCTCGGCGCGGGCCGCGATCCTTTCGTTCACCCAGGCGACCGCGGCGCCGTCACAGAGCCCGAACGCCGAGGCGGCGACCGTCACGTAGTTGTGCACGTCGCCGTTGGCCCGCTCCTTGTGGTGCGAGGCGACGTCGTTGCACCACGCGGTGACGTCGTTGCAGGCGTCCATCAGCGTCCGCCAGGTCACGCTCTCGCGCAGCCCCGCGGGCACCTCCACCCCCAGGCAGGGCTCCACCAGGTCGAACAGGTACGGCCCCGCGGTGCCGCGCCGCAGCCGCGGGTACTCGGCGGGGGAGGGGACCCGTCCGGAGCAGCGGTTCTCCGCCTCGGTACGGCAGGCCGCCCCCTGCGCGGCCAGCCCTTCCAGGAACCGGTGCCGCCACCGGGTGCTCATCCGCTCCGAGGTGGTCCTCCACAGGTCGGCGAAGGCCACCTCGACGGGCGAGCGGGCGGGGGCGCGGGTGCGCGCGAGGAGGTCGAGGTGGCCGAAGACGCTCTCCACCGTCTCGGCCGCCCTCCCGGCGGGTTTCTCGTCCCACTCGTCGTCGAAGTGGAACAGCCAGGTCAGCCACTTGGCGAAGAGCAGCGCCGCCCGCGTGTCGAAGGCGGCGAACGCCCGCCCCGCCATCCGCTCGAACCCGGCGTTCGGCGGGGTGTCCAGCCCCGTCCGGCGGGTCCAGGCGGCGAGCTCCGCCCCGACGAGTTCCACCGAGGGGTGCATCCGGCACGGCGCCGACATCGCGGGCACCAGCTCCACCAGGGGCAGCAGCGCGTCCGCGGCCACCCCGGAGGGGCGTCGCGGGGGCGTGCCGGGACCCGGCGGCACCTGAAGGGGAGAGGGGGCCGGGAAACGGGGCGAGGGCGCGGGGTGGGGCCGGGGACAGGCCGGGGACCCGCCGAAGACCGGGGTGCGGGCCACTACAGCGGACCGAACAGCCAGTTGCCGGCCACGTCCGGATCGGCGCTCGTGTAGAACTGCCGGGTGGCCTCCACGAGGTCCCGTACGGACACGGCGCCGTCGCCGTCGCCGTCGAGCCGGGCGAAGGCGGCCGCCGCGTCCTGGCGCGGGGTGCCGAACGCGTCCATCATCACCCAGAACTCCTCCGGCCCCACGACGCCGTCGCCGTCGGTGTCGCAGAGCCCGGCCAGCGCCGCGGCGGCGGGCTCGAAGACCGCCTCGAACCGGTCGCCCTCGACGAACGCCGAGGTCATGCCGGCCCGGAACTCCTCCGGAGAGATCGCGTCACCGTCGGCGTCGATCTCCGCGGTCAGCGTCCGCCAGATCTCCTCGAAGCCCCCCGCGAGCCTGCTCCCGGCGGGAGAGGTGGGCGACTCGCCGAATCCGACGAGGATACGGGCGCCGAGGCCGAGCAGGTCGTCGCGCCCGATGGATCCGCTGCCGTCCGCGTCGACGTGCGCGAAGGCACGGTCAAGCTTGCGGTTGAGGAGCGTGGTGCTCACCGTCTACTCCAATGTCACTTGTCGAACTCGTTCCATTACCCGGAGTGACGATAGCGGTGTTCTCGCGTCAACCACTCCAGGTAAGCCCGGGGAACGGTCAAGAAAGCGCATGCCACCCCGGTCACCTCGCCGGAGGCGGTGAAGCCGAGCCCGTGCCGCTCGGTGAGCGCCGGGACCGCCCGCGCGGCGGCCCACAGCTCCTCCACCCGTACGGCGAGGCGGTCGATCACCCACTCCTCGGCCGCGCCACGCCGGCCCCGCGGGCGTACGACCGGGTCGCTGGAACGTTCCAGATGATCCGCGGCGACGCGCACGTACCCGCGCCCGCCGGCCACGTCCACGCACCAGGCGGCCACGTCCCCGCTCGCCTCGGTCAGGGCGCGCCATTGGCGGCTCCGGCTCACCGGCTCCGGCACCTCGGTCTCGCGGCACGGCTCCACCAGGTCCAGGAGGTAGCGGCCGAAGGCGTCCCTGCCCCTGGCCGGGTACTCCTCGGCCGTGGGCGTCCCGGCCGCCGTCAGCGCCTCGCGCTGGGCGGCGAGCCCGGCGGTGAACCGCTCGCGCCACGCCCGGCTCATCCCCGGCGCGCAGGACCGCCACAGGCCGGTGAACGCCCGCTCCAGCGGCGCCGGGCCCGGTTCGGCGCCCCCGGCCACGGCGATGATCCCGCCGATCGCCCCGGGGTCCTCGCGCAGCCGCGCCGCCAGGGTCAGCCAGCGCGCGAAGAGCGTGACCACGCGCGTTTCGCAACGGGCGAACGCCCGCCCGGCCAGCCAGGGGGCGGAGGGGTCGGGCTCCAGGCCGGTGGCGTGCGCCCAGTCCGCGGTGGCCGCCTCGACCAGGTGTGACGACGGGTGCACGGGGCAGGGCATCGTCAGTGCCGCGAGCCGTTCGGCCAGCCCGGCCGACGCGGTTCCCCGGCCGTCCGGCCGCGGTGATCTGTGGACCTCGGTGCTCGTCATCGCTCCCCCGGCTCGAACTTCCAGCGGTTCCGGTCGCACACTAGGAGGAGACGGGGCCCGCCGGGCGGAGGCGCGACGAGCCCGATGCCATATCTCACCGTTCTTCCTCGTAACGTGTGCGAAACACTGAGAGGGCAGACTGAGAGACCATCAGGCGTGTCGTGGCACGTCGGCAATGAAGGAGAAGCCTTGGACCGCCAGCAGGAGTTCGTTCTCCGCACCCTTGAGGAGCGCGACATCCGGTTCATCCGGCTGTGGTTCACCGACGTGCTCGGGTTCCTGAAGTCGGTGGCCATCGCCCCGGCCGAACTGGAGGGGGCCTTCGCCGAGGGCATCGGCTTCGACGGCTCGGCGATCGAGGGCTTCGCCCGGGTCTACGAGTCCGACATGCTCGCCAAGCCGGACCCGTCGACCTTCCAGATCCTTCCCTGGCGCAGCGAGACGCCCGGGGCGGCCCGGATGTTCTGCGACATCCTCATGCCGGACGGCTCGCCCTCGCACGCCGACCCGCGCTGGGTGCTGAAGCGGACCCTGGCCAAGGCCTCCGAGATGGGCTTCAGCTTCTACACCCACCCGGAGATCGAGTTCTTCCTGCTGAAGAACCGGCCCGAGGGGAACGACCGCCCCGAGCCGATCGACGGCGGCGGCTACTTCGACCACACCCCGCACAGCTCCGGTCACGACTTCCGGCGTAACGCGATCATGATGCTGGAGTCGATGGGCATCTCCGTCGAGTTCAGCCATCACGAGGGCGGGCCGGGCCAGCAGGAGATCGACCTGCGCTACGCCGACGCGCTCACCACCGCCGACAACATCATGACCTTCCGCCTGGTCATGAAGGAGGTCGCGCTGGAGCAGGGCATCTGGGCGAGCTTCATGCCCAAGCCCTTCACCGAGCACCCCGGTTCCGGCATGCACACCCACATGTCGCTGTTCGAGGGCGACCGTAACGCCTTCTACGAGCCCGGTGCCGACTACCAGCTCTCGAAGATCGGCCGTTCCTTCATCGGCGGCCTGCTCACGCACGCCGCCGAGATCACCGCGGTCTGCAACCAGTGGGTCAACTCCTACAAGCGGCTCTGGGGCGGCGCCGAGGCGATCGCCGGAGCCGGAGGCGAGGCCCCCAGCTACATCTCCTGGGGTCACAACAACCGCTCGGCCCTGGTCCGGGTGCCGATGTACAAGCCGCACAAGAGCGGCTCGACCCGCATCGAGTTCCGCTCGCTCGACTCCGCCTGCAACCCCTACCTCGCCTTCGCCGTGATCCTCGCGGCCGGGCTGAAGGGCATCGAGGAGGGGTACGAGATGCCCCCCGGCGCCGAGGACGACGTCTGGGCGCTCACCTCGGTCGAGCGCCGGGCGCTGGGCATCCAGCCGCTGCCCCAGTCGCTGGACGAGGCCATCGCGGTCATGGAGCGCAGCGAACTGGTCGCCGAGACCCTCGGCGAGCACGTCTTCGACTACTTCCTGCGCAACAAGCGCGCCGAGTGGAACGACTACCGCCGCCAGGTCACCGAATTCGAGCTGGGCCGCTACCTGCCGGTGCTGTAGCCCCGGGCCGGAGCGATTCTTACAGCGTAAAGGGTGCGGGTTCGGACGGTTCATCACCGTCCGGCCCTGCACCCTTTGAAATTCCGGGCCGTGCACGGGCGTCGTAACGAGAACCGGCGGTCTTGCGGAGCGTGTCGCCCGCCGGAAAAGACCTCCCGCCTCGAACCGGGACGCCCGGAAAGGCCGACCACCGGAACGCTCGAAATGAGGACCGGAGCGTGGAACCGCCGATCGGCGACAGGCGACGAATGGCGAAGATCCCGGCACGGTCGTTCGAGGTCTCTCCTCACCACGGGTCTTTCGTGCGTGTCCGGCCCGACGACGACGCGAACGTCCCGGATCACGCCGAGGAGGCATGAGGTGGGACGACGTCAAAGGGCGGCCGCCCACCACGTGGTCGATGACCTCCGCCGGCATTCACCCCCGGGCGATCTGCGGGTACAGCGCGCGCGGATCCGCGGACAGGGCCGCCTTGACCTGGACGGTGTTCTCGTCGGCCAGGATCTCGATCTCGCCGGCCTCCAGCCCGTCCAGCGCGGTGCGCACGACGTCGGCGGGATCGTTCTTCTCCACGTCGAAGGCCGCCATCATGTCGGTGTCGGTGCCGCCCAGATGCAGGCCCGCGACCGTGGTCCCCTGGCGTGCGAGCTCCAGGCGGATGCCGTTGGTCAGGCTCCACTGGGCCGCCTTCGCCGCGCTGTAGGCGTTAGCTCCGTCGTAGGACATCCACGACAGCAGTGACATGACGTTCATGATCGCCCCGCCGCCGTTGCGCGCCAGCACGGGGGCGAACGCCCGGACCACGTCGAGCGTGCCGAAGTAGTGCGTCTCCATCTCCAGCCGGATCTTCTCGAGCTCTCCGGTGACTAGGTTCTGGTAGGTGGCGACCCCGGCGTTGTTGATCAACAAGGTGACGTCACCGGCGTCGGCCGCCGCGGCGGCGACCGACACCGGGTCGGTGACGTCGAGCCGCAGCACGTTCACACCGGGAACGTCGACGAGCTCGGGCGTACGCGCGGTCGCGTAGACCTTCGCCGCCCCCCGCTGCAGCAGCTGCCGCGCGAAGTGCCGGCCGATGCCACGGTTGGCGCCGGTGACGAGCGCGACGGAATCGGCGATCTTCATGTGTGCCTCCTGAGAGCCTGGGTCGTTTCGTCCAGGTCGTACGCGGGTTACGCTAAAACCTGACGTTGACGTCAGAGGCAAGTGCCATGACGGAGGTCACAGGGAAGGTGCCCATGCGTATCGGTGAACTGGCCGCCGAGGCGGGCGTGAGCGTGCGGGCCCTGCGCTACTACGAGGAACACGGCCTGCTGACCTCGGTGCGCGCCTCCAGCGGGCAGCGGCACTACCCGCGCGGCGCGATCGGCCACGTCCGGCTGATCCAGCAGCTGTACGCCGCGGGGCTGTCCAGCAGGACGATCGTGGACCTGCTGCCGTGCATCGAGACCGGCGAGGTGACGCCCGCGCTGCTGGACCGGCTGTCACACGAGCGGGACCGCATCGAAGAGCGGATCGACAGCCTGGTGAACACCCGCGACCGGCTCGACCATCTCATCACCACGGCCACCAGGGCCAAGGACGTGGGCCATCGCTGCCCCGGATGGGTGGGCCCCCCGCCTCCTTGAGCCACGCGCGGGCCTTCGGACACGTGCGGATCTTGAGGTACGTACGGACCTTCGGACACGTGTGGACGGGCACGTCCCACCGGTCGGCGCGTGCGTCGCCCGAGCCCTGCCGCCGGTCCTTCTCCGCGCAGCGGGTCTGGCAGTGATCCGCCGCTTTTTGGCAGCCTCTCCGCTGTCGGCCCGACGGGAGGGGTGGAAGGCTACCTGCGTTCGAAGATCGAAACGACTCAGGAGCACGCATGAGAGCGAAGAGACTCGCCGCGGGTGTGGCCGGGCTGCTGGCGGCCGGATCCTTGCTGGGCAGTGCCTCACCGGCGTCGGCCCAGGCGGTGTCCGGTAACGCCTCGGCGTACGGCTGCGGTTACATCCACTTCACGGAGACCCCCGACCGGCGGGCGAAGTACAACCACTGCGGTCCGAACGCCACGGTGCAGATCATGGTGGAGAACTCGTTCTGGTGGGACTGCGGACCGTACACCGTCAACCGGGGCATCACCGACATCGAGGCCTGGTGCGGCAACATCCGCACGCTGTACGCCTGGGCCGTGTGACGACGGCCGCCCCCGCGTGACGTGGCGGCCCGCAGGACCCGGGCCGCCACATCGGCGATTCAGTACGGTCCCGGCCGAGGTCCCGTCGTTCTCGCGCGCCCGGTCGCCGATGTCCGCGGCCGACGTGCCCCGCCATTACCCGGTCGTTTCTCCATTTCGGACCCGGGACGATTCCCGGGCGCCTTCACCGGCTGGGAGCACGGGCTCGGGACGTTTTGATTCCTGTTTTCTCGCCATTCGGGACAACGGCTTTACGGAATGCCGGAAATGATTCACACTCACTGCGGGGGGTCACACGCCGACGCGATTCGATAGGGGCACCATGCACATCGGCAGGCGAGCCGTGGGGACCGTTCTCCTCACTTTCGGGCTCTTCACCCTGGCGTTACTCGTCGCCGTACTGGCGGTCGGCCCGGCAGGGGAGACGGCCCTGGCCGCCGTCCCGGCGAGGGACGCCGCGCACGTGGCCGCTCCGGCGCGCGCGGGGGCGGACACCACCCCGCCGACCCGCCCGGGAGGCACGCGGCCCTGCCCGGTGCCGATGGCGCCCAACAACCCCGTCGGTTACGCCTCCATCTGCTGGAACGCCTCGACGGACGACAACGGGGTCGTCGCCTACGACCTGTACCGCCTGGAGATCACCGGCTTCGTCCGGGCCGCCACCACGACCGGCACGATCGGGGGCTTCTCGGGCGAGCTGAACCGCTCGTACACGATGTACGTCGTGGCCAGGGACGCGGCCGGGAACGTCAGCCCGCCCTCCAGCCTCATCACGGTGTCCGCGACGGTAGGGATGACCCCGACCGCCTCGCCGACCCCCCTGCCGGGCGACCGCATCCCCCCGTCCAAGCCGACCGGCCTGCAGGACGCCTGCCTGCAGGACTTCCGGGGCGTCACGTTCTGCTGGCAGCCGTCGACCGACAACGTGGCGGTGACGGCGTACGACGTCTACCGCGAGACCCTCACCGGTTACACCAAGGTCGACACGATCACCCCGCCCGAATTCCTGAACTTCACCGAGTCCGGCCTGGTCACCGGGCGGCGCTACACCTACGTCGTGGTGGCCAGGGACGCGGCCGGCAACCTGAGCGTGCCGTCGGACCCGCTGTCCGCGCTGGCCAGGGGAGGTCTCCCCTCCCCGACCATCACGCCGACGCCCACGCCGACCCCCGGCCCGTCGTGCGAGGTGTCGTACCGCGTGACGTCGTGGGGTTCGGGTCTGACCACGCACATCACGGTGCGCAACACCGGCGCCGCCCCGATCGACGGCTGGACGCTGACGATCGACTACCCGCCGCCGGGCCCGCGCCTCGTCTCGGGCTGGTCGTCGGGCTGGAGCCAGGACGGCTCCCGCCTGACCGCCGTGAGCAAGCCGTGGAACAGTGCCATCCCCTCGGGGTCGCAGACCCAGATCGGGTTCGTCGCCTCCTACAGCGGCGTCCTGGCCGACCCTGCGGGCTTCACCCTCAACGGCACGTCCTGCGCCTTCACCGGCTGACCACGTCGTCCGGGCGGCACCGCCGCGGGGAGACGCCTCCCGCGGCGGTGCCCTCGCCGTTCCGCGAGCCGGTGCCGGTGCCCTCGCCGTTCCGCGAGCGGGTGCCCTCGCCGTTCCGGACGGCACCGCCCGCAGGTGCGGTCACGGAACGTTCCGATCCTCTCGCGGACCGTGTGATCCGGTCCGGCCCGTCGAACGTCATACCGGCGTCACCCGCGGTCAACGGGGGCGTCATCGACCCCGAGTTGGCTGTATGTACAAGCAGTCCGGTAAAATCGGCCAATCCATTTAGCGTGATTTAAGAGGATTGATCGCCGTAAAAGGCGTCAGGAGGTGCGGCATGACGATGATGTCCGAGCTGCAGACCGTTCTCACCGTTCCGGCACGTTTCCGCGGCCCCGAGAGGTCCGCGAACGGCGGATGGATCGCGGGTACGGTCGCCGAGGCGTTGCACGGCGCCGGGAACGACTCGGCCGTCGAGGTCACGCTGCACGCGCCGACGCCACTGGACACCGAGTTGTCGCTGCACCATCTGGCCAACACCGCGACCCTCACCCAGGGGGACAGGCTGCTGGTCGAGGCCATCACCGTCGCCGAGGAGCTCGGCGCCCCGGCCTTCGTGCCCTTCGTCGACGCGGCACGGGCCGAGAGCGGATTCGCCGGTCTGGTCGCGCACGCCTTCCCCGGCTGCTTCGCCTGCGGCCTGCGCGGTCCCGGCGACGGGCTGCGGATCTTCCCCGGGCCGGTGGACGGCACCGACCTGGTCGCCGCGGGCTGGCGGGTCCCGATGAGCATCCTCAACGAGGACGGCACCGTTCCCGACGCCATCGTCTGGTCCGCCCTGGACTGCGCCAGCGGCTGGGCGCACTTCAAGCCCGGCGAGTTCGCCCTGCTCGGCCGCCTGACCGCGCGGCTGCACCGCAGGGTCTACCCCGGCGGCACCTACTCGGTCGTCGCCCGCCCCACCGGCCGCGAGGGCCGCAAGCTGTTCGCCGAGAGCGCCGTCTACGAGGTCGACGGCACGCTGCTCGCCTCGGCCAAGGCCGTCTGGATCACCCCGGCCCAGGGCGCCGAGCCCGGCCGGGCCGGGACGCCGGCGAGCTGACGGGCCCGGGACGACGTGACGCGACACGATGCGGTGATCCTCCGTGCGGCCCCCGGCTCCCGGCCGGTACGGGACCGGTGCCCGTACCGGACCATAATCGGCATATGAGGATCACCGTCATCGAGCACGAGGCGGACGCGGGTCTCGGGTTCCTGGCCGGCTGGCTCTCCGGGGCCGGGGCCGCCTTCGAGGTCGTGCGGCCCTACCTGGGGCAGGCCGTGCCCGGCCGCGCCGCCGACGGGCTGATCGTCCTCGGGGGCGAGGCCGCGGCCTGGGAGGACGAGCGCTTCGCCTGGCTGCCGGCCACCCGCGACCTGATCCGGGACTCGGTCGGCGCGGGCGTCCCGACCCTGGGCGTCTGCCTGGGAGCCCAGCTCATGACGCTGGCCTGCGGCGGCACCGTGGAGCGGGGCGCGCACGGCCTGGAGGTGGGGGCCCGCGAGATCGTCCCGCTGCCCGCCGCCGCCGACGACCCGCTCTTCGCCGGGCTGGCGCCCGCTCCCGCCGTGCAGTACCACCGCGACGCGATCACCGGCCTCCCGCCGGGCGCGGTGGTGCTGGCCACCGGCGACCCGTACCCCAACCAGGCCTACCGGCTGGGGGCGAACGCCTGGGCCGTGCAGTTCCACCCCGAGGCCACCCCCGAGATCTTCGCCGGCTGGACGGCCGGGTCGGCCGGCCACCTGACCGGCCTGGGCCACTCGGTCGAGGAGCTCGACGCCGGGGTGGAGCGGGTCCGTGACCGCCTCGTCGCGGCGTGGCGGCCCCTGGCCGAGCGGTTCGCCACCGCCGTGCAAACCGCGTGACCGTCCGATCACGGTCCGAATCCGCTAACGACGCCGCGCGGTTTCGGGATTACCCTGTGCGGCAACGCCCCGGACGCCTGGGACGCGAGCCACGCCCGGGATCCGCCTGACCCCGGAGCGGGCGTGACCGCGGGGGGCGTCCCCGCGGAGAGGCGGGGTGACCCGGGGTAGGAACAGGACGGCTCGGGGGAGACGTGAGGAACAGCGCCCGTGCCCGTGATCGAACACCATGGAGGGTCGGTGGAGACGGTGCCCCGGATGCAGACGACGGCCGGACGGCTCGCCCGGCTCGGCTTCGCCGACGGGGCCAGGGCCGAGCGGCTGCTCGACGAGATGGGCCCCGAGGCCGTCGGTGACCTCGGCCTGCTGAACGCGCTGGTCACCGCGGCCGATCCCGACCTGGCGCTGATCTCGCTGAACCGGCTGGCCGAGCGGGATCCCGGCGTCCTCGGAGCGCTCCGGGCCGACCCCGGGCTGCGCGAGCGGCTGGTCGGCGTCTTCGGGGTCAGCGCCGCGCTCGGCGACCACGTCGTCAGGCACCCCGAGCACTGGCGCCTGCTCGGCGAGGCCTCCGCCGTGGAGCGCCCGACCGAGAGCGAGCTCCGCGCGGAACTGCTGCTCGCCGTGGGGGCGGAGCCCGACGACCCCGAGCCGAGGGCCGCCGACGCCTCCGCCGACACCCTGTCGGCGCTGCGCGTCGCCTACCGGGGCCGGCTGCTCCACCTCGCCGCCCGGGACGTCACCGGCACCGTCTCGCTGTCGGAGGTGACCGCGGAGCTGTCCGACCTGGCCGGGGCCGCCCTGGAGGCGGGACTGGCCGTCGCCAGGTCCGAGCACCCGGAGGCGGGGTCGGTACGCCTGGCCGTCATCGGCATGGGCAAGTGCGGGGCTCGCGAGCTCAACTACATCAGCGACGTCGACGTGGTCTTCGTGGCCGAGCCCAGGCCCGGCCCCGACGGCACCGGGGGCGTCGACGAGCACCAGGCCGTCCAGCTCGCCACCCGGCTGGCCCAGGGCATGATGCGCGCCTGCTCGGCCAGCACCCCCGAGGGGTCGCTCTGGGAGGTCGACGCGGCCCTGCGCCCGGAGGGCAAGGCCGGTCCGCTGGTGCGCACCCTCGCCAGCCACGAGGCCTACTACCGGCGCTGGGCCAAGACCTGGGAGTTCCAGGCCCTGCTCAAGGCCCGGCCGATCGCGGGCGACGCCGAACTCGGCGAGCAGTACGTGGCCGCGATGAACGAGATGGTCTGGCAGGCCGCCACCCGCGAGAAGTTCGTCGAGGACGTCCAGGCCATGCGCCGCCGGGTGGAGGCCCACGTCCGCGGCGGCGGGGCCGAACGCCAGCTCAAGCTCGGTCCCGGCGGGCTGCGCGACATCGAGTTCGCGGTGCAGCTGCTCCAGCTCGTGCACGGCCGGCTGGACCCGCTGCTGCGCCGCCGCGCCACCCTTCCCGCGCTCGCGGCCCTGTCCCGGGGCGGCTACGTGGGCAGGGACGACGCCAGGACGCTCGGTGAGGCGTACACCTTCCTGCGCCAGGTGGAGCACCTGATCCAGCTGCACCGGCTCCGCCGTACCCACGTGGTGCCCGAGGGCGAGGCCGACCTTCGCCGCCTGGGCCGGAGCATGGGCATGACCGCCGACCCGGTGGGGGAGTTCACCACCCGGTGGCGCAGGCACGCCGTGGAGGTCAGGCGCCTGCACGAGAAGCTGTTCTACCGGCCGCTGCTGCAGGCCGTGGCCAGGCTGCCCGAGTCGGAGGACCGCCTGTCCACCACCGCGGCCAAGGCCCGCCTGGAGGCGCTGGGCTACGCCGACCCGGCCGGGGCGCTGCGCCACATCAGCGCGCTGACCACCGGCGTCTCCCGGCGCGCCGCGATCCAGCGGACGCTGCTGCCGGTCATGCTGGGCTGGTTCGCCGACGCCCCCGACCCGGACGGCGGCCTGCTCGGCTTCCGTCAGGTCTCCGACAAGCTCGGCACGACCTCGTGGTACCTGCGGCTGCTGCGCGACGAGACCGCGGTGGCCGCGAGGCTGGCCCGGATGCTCGGCACCAGCCGCTACGTGACCGGCCTGCTGATGAACGCCCCCGAGGCGGTCGCGATGCTCGGCTCGGACGACGACCTGATCCCCCGCCCCGCCGCGGCGCTGCTGTCGGAGGCGCGGACCGTGGTCGCCCGCCACCTCGGGAACGCCGAGAGCGCGGTGGCCGCGGTCCGGGCGATGCGCCGCAGGGAGCTGCTCCGTACGGCCGTCGCCGACCTGTCCGGCCTGATCGGCATCGAGGAGGTCGGACAGGCCCTGTCCGACCTCAACGACGTGACCATCCAGGCGGCGCTCGACGCCGCGATCGACAAGGTCGAGATGGAACGGCGCAGCCCGCTGGCCACCCGGTTCGCGGTGATCGCGATGGGCCGCCTGGGCGGGGTCGAGTCCTCCTACGGCAGCGACGCCGACGTGATGTTCGTGCACTCGCCGCTGGAGGGCGCCCCCGAGCGGGAGGCCACCGAGACGGCGTTCGAGGTGGCCAACGAGCTGCGCAGGCTGCTGGCCCTGCCGGCCCCCGACCCGCCGCTGCTGATCGACCCCGGCCTGCGCCCCGAGGGCAAGGCCGGGCCGCTGGTCCGCACCCTGGCCTCCTACGCCGCCTACTACCGCCGCTGGTCCTCGCCCTGGGAGTCGCAGGCGCTGCTGCGCGCCCGTTTCTCGGCCGGGGACGCCGACCTCGGCGTCGGCCTGCTGCACCTGGCCGACCCGCTGCGCTACCCGCCCGAGGGCATCTCCGACGCGGCCGTGCTGGAGATCCGCAGGCTCAAGGCCAGGATGGAGGCCGAACGCCTTCCCCGGGGCGCCGACCCGGCCCTGCACACCAAGCTCGGGCCCGGCGGCCTGTCCGACGTGGAATGGGTGGCCCAGCTCATCCAGCTCCGCCACGCCGGGCGCCTGCCGTCGCTGCGGACCACCCGCACGCTGGAGGCGCTGGCCGCCGCGGTCACCGAGGAGCTGCTCTCCGAGGCCGACGAGGCGGTGCTGGCCGAGGCGTGGCGGTTCGCCTCGCGCATCCGGGACGTCATCGTCACGGTCCGGGGCCGTGCCGCCGACGCGATCCCGGTGGACGCCGGCGAGCGCAGGCTCATCGCCCGCGCCCTCGGCTACCCGCCGGACGGTACGGAGGACTTCGTGGACGACTACCGCCGCGTCACCCGCCGCGCCCGCCGGGTGGTGGAGCGCGTCTTCTACGAGGACTGACCCGCCGCCGTCCTCCGTCCGTCCCGGGCTCCTCGGGCTCCTCGGGCCCCTCTGGGTCCTCGGGGTCCTGCGTGGGGCCGGACCGCGCGTCCGGCCCGCCCGGGAGGCGTCCGGGCCTGGAGACAGACCCGGGATCACGAAATCGACCTGTTTCAGGTGATCGCGTTGCGCCGTCCGGGGCGGGCGTGTATCAACGGTCCGGGTGATCCTTTTGATATCCGTCTACATCGATCTGGCCATCGGGCTGATCCTGGCCTTCCTGCTCCTGTCGCTCCTGGTGAGCGGGATCAACGAGGCCATCGTCCGGCTGCTCGGGATCCGCAGCAAGTTCCTGTGGGCCTACCTCAGGGACACGATGGACGGCTCCGAGGGCGGCAGGTCGTGGATCCCGTCGAAGGTGGCCGACGTCTTCGCGAAGCTCCCCTTCTCCAGCGACGACCCGCGTCCGGTGCACAGCCCCGACCCGGCGCCCGCGGTGGTGGAGCCGATGCCGGTGGACCTGACCGCGGTTCCCGCGGACGCGGGGGCGCCCCCGGGGGAGTCCTCCCCGGCCGCGGCGGCGGGCTCCGGGGAGCGGGGGACCGGCACGGCCGCCGCTCCGGTCACCGGGGGCGCCGCCGGGACGGGGGAGCCCGCACCGGCGATCGACATGACCGCCCGGCTGTACGAACGGCTCCAGGAGATCGACCACCCCAAGGGCGCCCGTACCAGCATCGCGAACATCCCGCCCGAGCGCTTCTCCGGCGCCGTGATGGAGCTGGTCGCCGCCGAGGAGGACGGGATCGACGGCCTGCTGGCCAAGCTGGAGGCCATCCGCAGCCCGCTGGCCGGTCACCTGCGCGGGGTCTGGGAGGGCGCCCAGCGGGACACCCAGAAGTTCCGCAAGGGCGTCGAGCACTGGTTCGACGGTGAGATGCAGCGCCTGTCCACGCTCTACGCCCGCTACGTCAGGTGGGTGGTCTTCGCCCTGGGCATGGTGCTCACCCTGCTGTTCAGCATGGACGCGCTGGAGTACGGCAAGACGCTGCTGCGCGACAACGCCTACCGCGCCGGGGTGGCCGCCATCGCGGGCGGCGGAGGGGACGGGTACGCCGCGCTCAAGGAGAGGTGCGCCGGTGCCGAGCCCGGCCTGGCCGAGCCGTACCGGTGCGTGACCGAGTCCCTCAGCTCCCCGGCGCTGGTCAAGATCTTCGACCACGCGATCCTGAGCGTCACGATGCCGCCGGAGGACTCCGCCGACCCCTCCTTCAGGTGGAACGGCGCGGCCTGGTGGGACCGGCTGATCACCCCCGGGCACTGGCCCGGGTACCTGCTCACCATGGTCGCGCTGCTGTTCGGCGCCTCGTTCTGGTGGGACGTCCTGCGCCGGCTGACCGGCGTGCGGGGCAACCGCTCCTAGACCGTCCGCGGGGTCCCGCGGGCGGGCCGTCCCCGGTACGGGTCCCGCGCGTCCGGGCTCGGCGGGTCCCCGCGCGGGCCGGGCCGTGTCTCAGCGCAGTTCCGCCAGGAGCAGGTCCACCTGGGGGAGCGGGCCGGGGCCGTACGGCCGGACCACGACCGTGGCGGCGCCCGCCTCCCAGAGCGATCTCACCTGGTCGGCGGCCTCCTCGGCGGAGCCGGACGCCATCGAGACCTCGTCCGGCGAGACGCCCAGGAACCCCGCGGAGTCCGCCGCCAGCCGGGCGGCGGCCTCGGGGTCGCCGATGCACAGGTGGGTGAAGACCACCATCTCGTGATCGCCGTCACCGGTCGCCTTCAGCGCCTCGGCGATCCCGTCGGGACCGACGCCCTCCGGCAGGATCGTGCCCTGCGCGACGCGGCCGGACAGCTCCAGCGAGCGGGGCCGCACCACCCCGGCCAGCACCGGCGGCACGACGGCCGGGGGGTGGACCAGGCGCACCCCGTCGATGTGCACGGCCCGTCCCCGCAGGGACACGGTCTCGCCGCGCAGCAGCCCGCGTACCGACGTGATCGTCTCCTCCAGCAGCGCCAGTGGGGAGGGGGCGAGGGCGCCCACCTGGCGCATCCAGTCCTGGACGCCGTGCCCGATCCCGGCGGCGAGCCGGTGCGGGTGCAGCCGGGCCAGGTTGCCGAGCTCCATGGCCAGCAGGGCCGGGTTGCGCAGGGGCGCCGGGGCGATGCCGATCCCCACGCGCAGCCGCTCGGTGACGGCGAGCACGGTGGCCGCCGACGAGACGGCGCCGGTCCAGCCGAGATCCTCCACCACCCACAGGTCGTCCACGTCCCCCACGTCCAGGTGGCGGGCGAACGGGATCAGCGACTCGGGGGGAAGGTCGCGGTCGAACATGACACCCAGACGCATGTCTCTCCTAGAGGTAGCGGAAGTAGCCGGCGAGACCGCGGACGGCCGCGACACGGTCGATCCGCACCTCGGTCCCCGTCCTGCGCGCGTTGATCATCTTGCCGCGGCCGATGTAGACGCCGACGTGGTGGGTTCTGACCTTACGCTTGCCCACCTTGCCGTAGAAGACGAGGTCTCCCGGCCTGGCCGCCGCGGCGGGGACCTTCTTGAGCCGCTTTACGTGGTCGTCGGTGTTGCCCGGTCCCAGCACGTCCCGGCCGTAGGCGAGGTGGTAGACCCAGCGGGCCAGCCCCGAGCAGTCCAGGCCGCGGGTCCTGGTGGCCGGGCAGGGCTTGATCGATCCCTGGTAGCCCTGGCAGGTGCCGAACGAGGGGCCGGGAGCGTCGTCGTGCCCGCCGCCCCAGGAGTAGGGGATCCCTCCGCCGCGCCAGCCGGGCTGGTCCTGCCCGGCCTCGATCGCGTACGCGATGGCGGTGATCCGGTTGGGAGGGGCCGGTGCGAGCGGGATCAGGGCGGAGGCGCCGGCCAGCAGGAACGTTCCCGTGAGCACGGCCGTCGCGGCCCACCACCTGCGCCGGCCACTGTGCCGGCCACTGTGCAGAGGGGAGCCGTCGTGCCCGGGGGAGTACCCGCGCGGGGAGGCGTCGTCGCGCCCGGAGGGGGCGCCGGATCGGAGGGGAGGACGCCGTTCTCCGGCGGGGGGAGATGCCGGAGACGGGTCTCCGTTCCGGAGAACCTCTGTCACGTCACCTCACTTTGGATGATTTATCCGTATAAGTCATCCTCAGTCTGCCTGACGAGCCGGTAGCGCGCGTGACCCGTGAAGCCGCGGACACGCCGCGCGGACCCGCGTACCGGACACGCCGGGACCCCGACACCGGTGATGCACCAGGGTGTCCGACACCGGACATGCCGCGACCCGGGTACCGGTGACGCGCCCGGGTGTCCCGTACCGGACATGCCGCGACCCGCGTGCCGGGCACGCGGGTCGCGGATGGAGGCGGGGTCGCGCGGGGCGGAGCGGCGGGGTGACGGGGGCACGGTCACCCGCGGCTCGCGGCCCGCGGCCGTCAGTTGTTGTCGTCCGCGTCGTTGGGCTCGTTCGCGTCGTCCCCGTCGTTGTCCTGGCCCGGGGCGGAGGTGGTGTTGACCACGTCCGGACCGTCGTCCCCGTCGTCGTCGCCCCCGCCGCCGCAACCGCCGACCAGGCCGACCAGCGCGGCCATCGTCGCGGCGGCCAGTGCCGCCTTACGGGTGGTCTGAGCCAGCATGCGCAACCTCCAAGATGGTGTTCCCGTGCCGGACGCGTGAGCGTCCGCCTGGCCTCCTCACTGTCCCGTACGGCCGGGATCTAACACCGGGCCGGTGCTCCGTGTGCGTCAGGCCGGGGCCGCGTGCGTCGAGTTCCTCGGCCCCGGGACGGCACCTGCCGTCCGGCGGGCCGGTGAAGACGAGCCGCTCGTGGAGCAGCCCTTCCAGCGCCCCGGCGTCCCCGGCGAGCCCGTCACGGCGGGCCCTCCCGGCGGGCCCTCCCGGCGGGCCCCCTGTCACAGCAGGCCCGCGTCACGCACCTTCATCGCGACCTGCACCCGGTTCTCCGTCCCCAGCTTGGCGAAGATCCGGGTGACGTTCGCCTTCACGGTCGCGACGCTCATGTGCAGGCGCTCGGCGATCTCGGCGTTCGAACCGCCCCTGGCCACCTCGACCGCCACCTCGCACTCGCGTTCGGTGAGCCTGGCCAGCTCCTGCCGCGCGTCCGGGAGCCCCGGCCCGCGTCCCGTGGTGGCCGCGTCGATCACCCGCCGCGCGACGCTCGGCGACAGCACCGGCTCACCCCTCGCCACGGCGCGTACCGCCTCGATCATCTTCGGCGGGGGGGTGTCCTTCAGCAGGAAGCCGTCGGCGCCGAGCCGCAGGGCCCGCAGCACCATGTCGTCGGCGTCGAAGGTGGTGAGCACCAGGATCCGGGGCGGGTCCGGCCGGGCCAGCAGCAGTTCGACGGTGACCAGCCCGTCCTGGACGGGCATCCGGATGTCCATCAGCACGACGTCGGGCCGCAGGTCGGCGATGACGCGCATGGCCTGCCGGCCGTCCTCGGCCTCTCCGGCGAGCTCCAGGTCGGGCTCGCCGCCGAGGATGAGACGCAGCCCGGTCCGTACCATCGCGTCGTCATCCACGATCACCAGTCGAATCACGGTGTGAAGCCTCCCACGGCAGCCGGGCGTCGAGAACGAAGTGTCCGTCGCGGACGGCGTGGCCGAGCGTGCCACCGGCCATCCGGATCCGTTCGGCCAGGCCGACCAGGCCCAGCCTCGCACCGGGACCGGCGGGCGTCCCGCCCGGCACCGGGTTGCCCACCCGGATCCGCAGGCCCTCGCCCGGCCGCCCGCAGAGCTCGACGGTCACCTCGCCGCCCGGCGCGTGCTTGCGCGCGTTGGTCAGGGCCTCCTGCACGATCCGGTACGCGTGCCGGCCGGTCTGCTCCGGCAGCAGCCCGCGCTCGCCCACGGCGTCGCGCACCTCGACCCGCTGGCCGGCGGCGCGCACCTCGCCGAACAGGGTCTCCAGGTGGGCCAGGGTCGGCTGCGGGGCCTGCGCGGCGCCGTCGTCCCGGAGCGTGCCGAGCACGGCGCGCAGCTCGTTCAGCGACCGGTGCGCGTTCTCCTGGATCGCCAGCGCGGTCTCGCGGGTCTGCTCGGCGCCGAGGTCCCTCCGGTACGCCAGGCCGCCGGCGAGCATCGACAGCAGCGAGAGCCGGTGGGCCAGCACGTCGTGCATCTCCTGGGCGATCTGGACCCGTTCGGCCAGCCTGGCCTGCTCGATCCGCTGGAGCTGCTCGCGTTCGGCGGCCAGCACCGCCTGCCGCTCCGAGGCGGCCAGGTCGCGGCGCCCGCGCAGGTACAGCCCGAAGACGGTCAGCCCGCCCAGCAGCATCGTCCCGGCCGCCGTCGAGATGTAGGTCGCCTGGTCGATGCCGAACCAGCTGGAACGTACCACCAGACACACCCAGGACAGGATCGCGATCGGGACGATCTGCCGCCAGCGCCGGTGGGTGACCAGGGAGACGTACACGACCTGGGCCGGTCCGGTCGCCATGGTGGAGAAGGAGGTCAGCAGGGTGGTCGCCGTCGCGATCGGGACGGGCCGGTGGCGCCGCCACCGCATCAGCACCAGCCCGGCCAGGGCGAGACCGGTGTTGAGCAGCACGAGTCCCAGCCGATCGGGCCGGCGGAGGACGGCCATGAACAGGATGACGGCGTCGAACAGCATGGGGGCCAGGGCGCACAGGTAGCGCACCGCGACGGCCCGCCCGTCCAGGGGCGGCTGGTTCTCCGTGGGATCGTGCACGGTCCACAGCCTACGGAGCGGCCGGGGGAGGTCCCAGCGACCTGGGTCGACCTCCGATGGCCGTTGGTCCACGACCGCGGCTCCGGAGTCGGTCCCCGCGGTCCTGCGGACCTCGACCCCGGGACGATGACCGGCGGACCCGGATCCGGTGGACTGGAGTCATGATCGAATTCAGTCGCGTCACCAAGGACTTCCGGGGGACCAGAGCGCTCGACGACGTGTCCTTCACCGTCGCGCCGGGCAGCGTCACCGGGTTCCTCGGACCCAACGGCGCCGGGAAGTCGACGGCCCTGCGCGTCCTGGTCGGCCTCTCCCGCCCCACCTCGGGGTCGGCCACGGTACTGGGCCGGCCGTACGCCGAGCTGGGGTGCCCGGCCCTGCTGGTCGGCACGCTGCTCGACGCCGGGGCCCTGCATCCCGGCCGTACCGGGCGGGAGATCCTGACGCTGGGCGCGATGACGCTCGGCCTTCCGCGGTCGCGGGTCGACGAGGTCCTCGACCTGGTCGGGCTGACCCGTAAGGAGAGCCGCAGGACGACCGGCGGCTACTCGCTCGGCATGAGGCAGCGCCTCGGCATCGGCCACGCCCTTCTCGGCCGGCCCGAGGTGCTCGTCCTGGACGAGCCCGCCAACGGCCTGGACCCCCAGGGCATCCGGTGGATGCGCGAGCTGCTCGGCGAGCTGGCCGCCTCGGGGTGCGCGGTGCTGCTCAGCTCGCACCTGCTGCACGAGGTCGAGCAGACCGCCGACCGGATCGTGATGATCGGACGCGGCCGCGTCCTCGCGAACGGCACCGTCGACGAACTCGGCCGGGGCCGGAGCCTCGAACAGACCTTCCTGGACCTGACCGCCGACGCCGATCGGAGCGCCGCATGACCGACACCCCCGCGACCGACACCCCCGCGACCGACACCCCCGCGACCGGCACCTCCCACGCCCGTACAGCGACCCGGCCCCCGAACCCGACCCCGAAGCCGGCCCCGAACCCGAAGCCGGCCTCGGCCCGGGCGCGCATCCCGTTCTCCCGGCTGCTCCGGGTCGAGGCCAGGAAGCTCCTCGACACCCGCAGCGGCAAGATCATGGCGGTCCTGCTGGTGGCCCTGATACCGGCGTCCATCACGGCGCGGGGCTTCGTCACCGACCCCGACCTCTACACCCTGGCGGGCACCGCGGGCATCGGGCTCGCGACCCTGCTGCCGGTGCTCGGCATCCTCACCGTGACCGGTGAGTGGAGCCACCGCACCGCCCTGGTCACGTTCGCGCTCGAACCCCGGCGGTCGCGGGTGCTGGCGGCCAAGTGCCTGCCCCCGCTGATCATCGCCGCGCTGTCCGCGCCGTTCTCGCTGCTGGTCGCGGTGCCCGTGACGGCCGTCGTGGCGGGCGTCCGGGACCTCCCGGCCACCTGGGAGGTCGGCCCGGTGGCCCTGCTGGGCTGGATGGTGACGAACGTGCTGGTGGTCGCGACCGGCCTCGCCCTGGGCATGCTGCTGCTGAACGGGCCGGCCGCGATCGTGGTCTGCCTGACGACGCCGATGCTGTGGTCGATGGTGGGCAGGATGGGTTCCACCGGCGCGCTCCTGGCCGACTGGCTCGACGTGAACCGCGCGGCGATCCCCATGACGAACGGTCACCTCACCGGGGGTGACGCCGCCCGGCTGGCCACGTCGGCACTGGTGTGGATCGCCCTCCCGGCGATCGCCGGGGTGCTCCGCGTCAGCCGCAAGGAGATCACCTGACGGGACCCGCGACGTGGTGACCGGGCCGCGGACGGTGCGCGTACGACCGTCCGCGGCCCGGTGGGTCTCACGTCAGTTGCGCAGGCTCCACTGCTGGTTGGTCTGCCCGTTGCACGCCCACAGAATGGCCTTCGTGCCGTTGGCGGTGCCGCCGCCGTAGGCGTCCAGGCACAGCCCGGACTGCACGCCGGTGACGGTGCCGTTGGCGTTGAGGTTCCACTGCTGGTTCGTCTGCCCGTTGCAGTCCCAGATCACCACCTGGGTGCCGTTCACGGTGCCCTGGCCGGAGGCGTCCAGGCACTTGTTGCCGAACACCTGCAGCTGCTTGCCCGGGGTGTACGTCCACCGCTGGTCGGTGCCGCCGTTGCAGTCCCACAGCTGCGCCTGGGCGCCGTTGGTCGACGTGCCTCCGTTGACGTCCACGCATCGGCCCGACTGGCCACCCACGATCATGACGTTCTGCCGGCCGCCCCCGCCGTTGCCCTGCCTGACGAGCGACCTCGACTCGGCCGACCGGTTCCCCTGCGCGTCCACGACGAAGAGGCGGTACTCACCGGCCGACGTCGGGACGGCGATGGAGGTCGCGGTTCCGCCGGCCCTGGTCATCGTGGCGCCGGCGGTGAAGGAGGTCGTCCCCGAGGGGGCCAGCCAGACCGTCCTGCTCGCGTCGCCGGTGCTGCGGATGGGGATCGACGTCGCACCGGCGCCGACGAACGTGCTCGCGGGCAGGACGTGGTCCGGCAGGGAGAGGTCGCCCTGGGGGACGATGTCCCTGTACGCGTCCTCCAGCCCGGAGTTCACGGCGATGCCGTAGGCCTGCGACGGCCAGACGTAGTCGGACGACACGAGGATGTCGTGGATCGTGCTGTTCGGCAGGTTCTTGTTGGAGACCTTGTTGATGGGGCCGTACGTCTGGGTGATGCTCAGGTCGTGCTTGCGCCCGAAGTCGTCGGAGTTGACGAGCCACGTGATGTTCTTGTCCACGCTCAGGACGTTGTCGCGGAAGGTCATGTACGCCGAGCCCTCGTCAGGGTGGAGCCCGTACTTGTGGCCGGACGGGACGCCCTGCATGTAGTTGTCGGTGATCGTGGTCCCCGGCTGGCTGCCCAGCGTGTAGACCGGAGCCGTGTCGCTCAGGCGCTGCACCGTGTCGATGAAGTGGTTGTGGCTGACGGTGTTGTTCTTCGCCGTGGTGGTCGGCCGGTTGGGCACGATCGAGCCCGACGACCCGTCGAAGTTCCACCACCCCCAGCCGAGCGTCACACCGGACCACGGGGCCTTCTCGATGCGGTTGTGCCGGATGGACAGGCCGTCGGCGAAGTACGCCGAGATGGGGCTGTGCCCGTTGAACAGCACGGCGCTGTCGTGGAGGTAGTTGTTCGTTATCGCGATGTTCCTGGGCGCTCCCTCGACCTGGGCGGGGTACTTCTCACGGTTCGTCGCGGTGTGGTCCCCGATGTAGACGTGCTGGGGATGGCCCACGGCGATGGCGGATCCGGCGATGTCGTTCGTGTGGTTCCCGATCAGCTGCGTGTTCACCACGTCGTTGACCATGGTGATCCCGTCGACGCCGGTGTGCTGTACCCGGTTCCTCTGCAGGACGAGCCCGTCGGCGTTCTCGATCTGGATGATGCCGGGCGCCATGTCGACGTTGCGGTAGTGGTAGACGTGGAAGTTCTGCCTGGCGTACGCGAGCGCGCCGAGGTTGCCCTGCTGGGCCTGCTTGAGCACCGAGCCGGCCACGTTGAACAGGTTCCAGTCGGAGTGCTGGACCGTGAGGCCGGAGAACGTGATGTTCCGGGCGCGGTTGCTCGTGGAGGTGCCGGCGACCCTGATGACGGTGGACACGTTGTTCGGCGCGAAGACCGTCGCGGTCGTCATGTCCTCGGAGCCCGACTTGTAGTAGTACACCGTACGGCTCGTCTTGTCGAAGAAGAACTCGCCCGGCGTGTCCAGGAACTCGTAGGCGTTCATGACCTTGTGGTTTCCGCCGGTCTGGGCGTTCCCGTTGAAGGCGCCCTGGGCGATGGCCGCTCCCGGCTGCTGGAACTGGGCTATGCGGTTCGCGCCGTCAGAGGTGACCTGGCGGACTCCGACGATGGCCGTGGTCCAGGTCGTTCCCGTCTCTATCTCGATGTCGTCGTGGTTGCCGGAGACGGCGGGGAAGTCGTTCAGGCCGTACTTCACCGCCGCGCACTGCGAACCCGACTCCCACGCCCAGGGCGCCTGCCCCGCCGTGACGGTGTAGGTCCCGGAGCACCCCGCCGAGGTCATCGTCTTCGAGGCCATGTACGCGCGCCTGTCGTTGACGTAGAGCGCGCGGAGCTTGTTGGCGCGGTTCAGCGGGGCCTTCCAGATGTTGCCGCTGTGCTGCGTCCATCCGGTCACCTGAACGCCCCCGCTGAGGATCGGCGTCTCGTTCTGGTACGCGGAGTAGACGACCCGGTGACCGTTCGTGCCGGAGTCGGCCGGAGTGAAGTCGATCGTGCTCGCGACCGGGTAGGTGCCTCCGCGGAGGTACACCTGGATGTCGTCCGTCATGGTGGCGTTCACCGTGCGGACGACGTCCCTGGCGCGCTGCAGGGTCCTGAACGGTGACGTGATCGTCCCGGGGTTGGCGTCGTTGCCGTCGGGGGCGACGTAGTAGGTCGCCTGGGCCGCCGCCGAGGCCGGGGTGGCGCCCGCGAAGGTCGGCGGCAACGCGGCGGCGACGAACACCGCGAGCGCCGCCAACGCCTTCCCGGTGGTGGACGTGGCTGGCTTCACGCTCTGTTCCTTTCGCTGATTCCGGGCGGGGTGTTCACCGCGCGATCCCTCTGGCGCGGTCGCCGCCGGTTAGGCCGGACGTCCGTGCTGCGGGACGGGCGGTGCCGGTCGGTCGGGTGCGTACCGGGCGTCCGCCACGGGCGGCTCGTGGGCCCTCGCCGAAGGTTCACGGGTTCTCCGGTTCGCAGATGACGGGCTCGCCGGTGCCGAGGGGAGTCCCGGTCGTCCGCCCCGGCGCCGCGCTGACGGGGAGTCACCGGCGCCGGAACGTGAGAGAGGTCTCCTCATGGCACGCCCCAGGAATCCGTGGCAGACGCGGCGTTACTGATTTGTAACGTATGACGTATGCCGACTGATGTCTGGGGGTAACGTCGCATTAACAGAGGTTTTTGGCAACAGCCGGTGAACGCGGGAAGGTCGGCCTTCGTCCGCTCGGGAACCGTGGCACCGGGTGATCTTCCGCGACACGGCGGGCTCCCCGATCGGTGCGGTGTTACCCCGCCGGTCACGCGTACGGTGCCACCTGACGGCTCGCGGGCCCGATCCGCCAGGTCAGGGGCCGGTGCCCGCGTCACCGAGCCGGCGGCGGGCGGTCCGGTGCGACCCTCCGCGCGGTGCCCGCGGCGCACCGAGCCCCCGCAGGAACACCCCGCGCTCCGGGCGGGCCGGGAGCGGAGGCCGGTCACATCGGCGGTGGTGGGTCACGCGCGCCGATGTAACTTTCATCGGCGAAGCCGTAACGTTCGCCGGTCCGCTCGTCCGAAGCACCCACAGGAGATCGGCGGGTGCCCGTCTCGTCCTCACCCCGCGAGAGCGCGGTGCGACGAACCGGAACCTGTCCGGCCCGCTCGTCCGGAGACCGGTCCTCGGAGCCGGGAGAGTCGCCCCGGCCCGCGGGAGGCATGCGAAAGGCCCGAGGCATGCGAAAGGCCGCCGGACGTGCCCTCGACGGAGGGACGACCGACGGCCTTTCGCGGGAGCCCGAGTGCCCCGGATGTGCCCCGACGGGTTGACCGTCAGCGTTTTACCGGGTCAGGGGCTCGATGGCTCAGACGTCGTAGTACAGCTCGAACTCGTGCGGGTGCGGGCGCAGGCGGATCGGGTCGATCTCGTTCTCGCGCTTGTAGGCGATCCAGGTCTCGATCAGGTCCGGCGTGAACACGCCGCCCTCCAGCAGGTACTCGTGGTCGGCCTCCAGCGCCGCCAGCACGTCCTGCAGCGAGCCCGGCACCTGCGGGATGTTGCGGGCCTCCTCCGGGGGAAGCTCGTAGAGGTCCTTGTCGACCGGCTCGACCGGCTCGATCTTGTTGCGGATGCCGTCGATGCCGGCCATCAGCTGGGCGGCGAAGGCGAAGTACGGGTTGCACGACGGGTCCGGGACGCGGAACTCGATGCGCTTGGCCTTCGGGTTGGAGCCCGTGATCGGGATGCGGATGCACGCCGAGCGGTTGCGCTGGGAGTAGACCAGGTTGACCGGGGCCTCGTAGCCGGGCACCAGGCGGTGGTAGGAGTTGACCGTCGGGTTGGTGAAAGCCAGCAGCGACGGGGCGTGCTTGAGCAGGCCGCCGATGTAGTAGCGGGCGGTGTCCGACAGGCCCGCGTAGCCGACCTCGTCGTAGAAGATCGGCTCGCCGTCCTTCCAGAGCGACTGGTGGCAGTGCATGCCCGAGCCGTTGTCACCGAAGATCGGCTTGGGCATGAAGGTGACCGTGTGGCCGTGCTGCAGGGCCGTGCTCTTGACGATGTACTTGTACAGCATCAGGGTGTCGGCGGACTTGAGCAGCGTGTTGAACCGGAAGTCGATCTCCGCCTGACCGGCCGTGCCCACCTCGTGGTGCTGCATCTCGACGTCGATGCCGGCGTCGATGAGCTTGCGGACCATCTCCGAGCGCAGGTCGGTGAAGTGGTCCATCGGCGGCACCGGGAAGTAGCCGCCCTTGAAGCGCGGCTTGTAGCCGAGGTTGCCGCCGTCCTGGGCCTTGCCGCTGTTCCAGGCGCCCTCGATCGAGTCGATGTGGTAGTAGCTCGAGTGGGCGTTGGTCTCGAAGCGCACGTCGTCGAAGATGTAGAACTCGGCCTCGGGGCCGAAGTAGACCGTGTCGGCGATGCCGGTGCCCTTGAGGTACTCCTCGGCCTTGCGGGCGACGTTGCGCGGGTCGCGGCTGTAGGCCTCGCCGGTCAGCGGGTCGTGCACGAAGAAGTTGATGTTCAGCGTCTTGTGCTGGCGGAACGGGTCGAGCACGGCCGTGGAGGGGTCGGGCAGCAGCAACATGTCCGACTCGTGGATGGCCTGGAAGCCGCGGATCGACGATCCGTCGAACATCAGGCCGTCGGTGAAGACACCGGCCCCGAAGTTCTCCGAGGGGAACGTGAAGTGGTGCGTCGTTCCCGGCAGGTCGGTGAACCTGACGTCAACGAACTGGACCCCCTCGTCCTTGATGAAGTTCAGGACGTCGTCGGCGGAGTTGAACACGCTAACCTCCCATGGGGCACGGGCCATCAGACCGAAACTATGCCTGGGCCGTTACCGTGCCGTGTCTCGTTTGTTTCACCCGTGTTAAGCGAAAGTCCCCTCAACGCTAGTCCTCAGGTCCGGCCTGGGCGGGTATGGCGGGTCTTTCCTTTACGTGAGTTTCACGTCCCGGACCGGAGCGCCGCGCACTCCTCCGACGGCTCCTCCTCGAGGGAGTAGGGGTCCACCGATCGTGCGTTGTGGTCCAGCTTCGCGTCGGGTGCCGAGTCCGGGTAGAACGGGTGGACGAACCCGTCGTCGATGTCGCACCGCGCCGGGGCGACACCCCCGCCGTTCCACTCGGTCACCCAGAAGTGCAGCCGGCCCTCCTCCTTCCAGAGGTCCAGCGCGCCGACGTTGTGCGCGACGAGCCTGGTCAGCGTCTCCGGCCGACCCGGTCGCCTGATCGCGTACACGAACAGGTAGTTGACCTTGATCCGGACGCCCCGCAGGCCGTTCTCCCTGAAGACCGAGAGCCTGCTCTTCCCGTGGACCTTGAAGGTGTCGCCGACGAGCTCGGCGCTCCCGGGAGCCAGGCTGGTCACCCAGTCCTGGCTGCGGAAGTCGCCCTTGGTGCCGGGATGCGCCAGGCCCTCGACGAACGGCTTGCGCTGCTCGGGGTCCAGCAGGCGGATCAACCCCTCCGGCCGGCCCCCCAGGAGCACCTTGCGGTTCAGATGGGCGGCCGCCAGGAGGTTCCTGGCACGTCGTACAGCGGCGGCCACCTGCTTGCGGCTGAACCCGCCCATGGCCCTGGCCGGCGGCATGACCAGGCCCTTCACCCCGTCGGCGTACGCGGCGGCGGGCGAGCCCGCGAAGGGTCGTCCGTCCCGGCGGCATCCGTCCCGAGGGTCACGTCCGTCCTGCCCGTCCCGCCGTCCGGGCGGCCGGGACCGGCGAAGCCCCCGAAGACGCCGGCGCGGAACCGGTCGACGACGTCCGGACGGTACATGACGAACAACCCGGTGGCCGCGACCAGGGCGGCCACGACGGCGACCGTCGTCCAGCGCCTGCGGGAACGCCGGGAGCGGGGCGGCCGCGTCCTGCTCCGCGCGGCGCTCCTGCTCATCCGCCTGCGCTCCCGATCGGTGATCTGGGCCGTGAGCGCGGTGAAACGCTCGTCGATGTCGTCGATCTCGGACACGGGTCTCTCCGGGGGGATGCGCGCGATGGAAGACCAATGATCTATGACCCGGGCCGGGGCGCGACAGGCGGTCCGGGCGGATACGGGGGCGGCGGCCGGGGCGGCTACCGTTGGAGGCATGAGCAGTAGGCAGCCGCGGTGGACCCAGACCTGGCTCGGCGGTGTCAGATCGGCCGGGATCGACCTCGGATACCCGGGGGAGCGGCTCGGCCTGCCCCAGGAGGGCAGCGGTTCGGTGTCCGGGTTCGGCCGCAGGATCGCCGCCCTGCTGATCGACTGGCTGATCTGCACCTGGGCCATCACCCAGGGGCTGTTGGGGATCGACCCCACCCGGCAGGGCTGGGTGCCGATCACGATCCTCGCGGTCGAGTACCTCCTGCTGGTCGGCACCATGGGCATGACCTTCGGGATGCGCCTGCTCGGGATCAGGGTGGCGGCGCTCGGCGGCGGGCAGCCGGGATTCGTCGCGGTCCTGGTACGGACCCTGCTGCTCTGCCTGGCCGTACCCGCCCTGATCTGGGACCGCGACCAGCGGGGCCTGCACGACCGCGCGGCGAACACCGTGGTCGTACGCCTCTGACCGGGCCCGCTCCCGGTCCCCGTCCCGCTCCCGCCGGTCGCCCGGTCGCCCGATCGCCGTCCGCACCGTTCGACCGGTCTCCCGCCCGCTCCGCGTCCTGCCGCGGCGTCGTCGCCGGCACCGATTCCTTTTCCGCCCCGCGGCCGTCACACCGTCGGCGGCCGCGCCGCGCGGCACGACGAACGGGACGAACGGGAGGAACGGCCTGATGATCGAGGACGGGACGGCGCCGGAACGGACGGAGGACGCCACGCTCCCGGCCGCCGCGCTGGCGGGCGACGAGACGGCGTTCGGCGCGCTCGCCGAGAGGTACCGGCGCGAGCTGCGGGTGCACTGCTACCGCATGCTCGGCTCGTTCGAGGAGTCGGAGGACCTGGTGCAGGAGACGTTCCTGCGCGCCTGGCGGCGACGGGAGACCTTCGAGGGACGCTCGACGTTCCGGGCGTGGCTGTACCGGATCGCGACCAACGCCTGCCTGGACCTCCTCGACCGCGACCCGCGCCGCCCGCGCCCGCGCGAGGCGCCGGTGCTGGCCACTCCCGGCGTGCCCTCGCCGTCGGCGACCGAGGTCTTCTGGCTCCGCCCCTACCCGGAGAGGCCACGCGGGACCGCTAGGAACCGGGTGCCCGCTCGCAGGTGAAGATCGCCGTCCCCGGCAGGTGGCGCCCGCGCAGCGGGCTCCAGCCGCCCCACTCGCGGTCGTGGCCCGGCGGCCACTCCGGCTCGGTCAGGCCGCGCACGGTCAGGCCCGCGCCGGTGATCAGGGCGATCCAGTCGCCCATCGTGCGGTGGTGCTCGACATAGGACGGCCGCCCGTCCTCGCCGGTCTCCACGTACGGGGAGCGGTCGAAGTAGGAGCGGTCGCTGGTGAGCCCGGCCGGGCCGGGGTCGTCGGGGAAGGCCCAGCGGATCGGGTGGCTGACCGAGAAGACCAGCCGCCCTCCGGGCCGCAGCACCCGGCGGACCTCGGCCAGGACGGTCCCCGCGGCCGCCACGAACGGCAGCGCGCCGTACGCCGAGCAGGCCAGGTCGAAGACCTCGTCCGCGAACGGCAGGGCCTCGGCGTCGGCCTGGAGCACCGGAAGGGCGGAACCGGAGTCCAGATCGATCCGCCGGGAGTGCTGCAGCTGGCGGAAGGACAGGTCGAAGGCGGCCACCCGGGCGCCCCGGCCGGTCAGCCAGCGCCCGCACTGCCCGGCGCCGCAGCCGATCTCCAGCACGTCACGGCCCGCGACGTCGCCCAGCAGGCGCGCGTCGGCCTCGTCCAGCCCCTCGGGGCACCAGACGAAGCCCGCGTCGCGCAGGAACTCCCCGTGCTCGGCCTGGTAGTCGTCGGCGGCGCCGTCCCACCAGCCGCGGTTGGCGCGGGAGGTGGCCGCGGCGTCCACCCCGTGGCGGCCCACCCCGGCGAGGGACATCAGCGCATCTTCGGGCGGGGCATCCTCGCACCGCGCGGCAGCGGGCCCTTGGGCATCGGCATCGTCTGCGGAAGCGCCTTGAGCCGGTTGTTGATCTCGTACAGGGCGGGCTTCTTGAGGTTGCGGGGCAGCTTCATCAGGTGACGCTGCAGCTTGGCCAGCGGGATCTGGCCCTCGCCGTCACCGGACTGCACGTCGTAGACGGGCACGTCCAGCGCGACCCGCTGGACCCGCTTCTTCTCGGCGACCAGGAGCTTCTGCACGCGGTTGCCCGGCCCCTCGGAGACCAGGATGATCCCGGGGTAGCCGACCACGCGGTGCACGACGTCCTGGTCGCGGGTGGCCGCGACGACCGGGGTGACCTCCCAGTTGCCGCGCATGCCCTGCAGGATCGCGGCGGCGGCACCGGGCTGGCCGTGCAGCATGGAGTACTGCGCCCGCTGGGCGAGCTGGCCGAACACCACGAGCCCCACGGTCAGGGCCAGCATGATCCCGATGACGAACAGGTACCACCAGCCCGTGACCAGGCCGATCACCACGAACAGGACGAGCGTGCCCAGCGCGGAGGCATAGACGATCGGCATCCCCTTGGGGTTGGCCTGCTTGATGATCTGCGCGATCATACGGAGCTGCTTGACGCGCCCCGGGCGCTCTGAGTCTTCGGGCTTCTTGGCCATGCTCTGAAGGATACAAATCCAGGGCTCAAGAAATGAAAACGTGACCTGACGATCGTCCCGGCCCGGCCGCCCTCTTCCGGCGCGGCCCGTCCGGCCCCGGCCCCGCCCGGTCCGGTCCTGCCCGCTCCCGCGACCGTCCCGGCCCTCCCGCTTCCTTTCCGTGCCGGCCCCGACGTCCCCGGCTCACCGCTCCCGCCCCACCCCTCCCGTACCGCCCTGCCCGTCCCGTGTGCCCGTCCCGTGTGCCCGTCCTACCCGGTCACGGTCACGGTCGCGGACAGGCGCGGGTCGGCGACGCCGCGGCCCACCTCGACGGTGTGCTCCCCGGGTACGGTCCGCCAGCCCCGCTCCGTCCAGACCTGGAAGGCGCGCTCGGGCAGGTACACGGTGGTGATCACGGTCTGGCCGGGGGCCGCGTCGACGGCCGAGAACCCGGCCAGGATCCGTGCGGGCCGCGTCGGGTCCTGCTCGGGCGGCGCGAGGTAGAACTGGACGATCTCGCGTCCGGGGCGCCCGCCGGTGTTGGTCACCGCGACCGTCACGGTGGTCCCGGTGACGGCGACGGAGTCGTAGGACCAGGTGGTGTAGCCCAGGCCGTGGCCGAACCAGAAGGCCGGGACGCGCCCGGCCCGCTCCCAGGCGCGGTACCCGATGAGCAGGCCCTCCCGGTAGGCGACCTCGCCGTCCGACGGCGTCACGTCCAGGACGGGGACGTCGGACTCGCGCAGCGGCCAGGTGGTGGGCAGCCGCCCGCCGGGCTCGGCGTCGCCGAACAGCACGTCGGCCAGGGCGGCGCCCGCCTCCTGCCCGGGGAACCAGGTGAGCAGGACCGCGGGGACGTGCTCCAGCCAGGGCATCAGGACCGGTGACCCGGCGTTGACCACGACGACCGTGCGGGGGTTGGCCCGCGCGACCCTGGCGATCAGCTCGTCCTGACGGCCGGGCAGGGCCAGATCGGTGCGGTCGAACCCCTCGCTCTCCACCTCCGGGGTGGTGCAGACGACCACGATCGCCACGTCGGCGCCGGCGGCCGTCGCGACCGCCTCGGCGATCGTCGCGTCGTCACCGGGGGAGGGGGCGGCGTGACCCAGCGAGAACGAGACGAACGCCATCCCGCCGGACGCCGCCGTGAGGTGCCGGACGCGCAGCTCGACCGGGACGCCCGAGGTGAGCGCGGCGGTCAGGCGATGCTCGGGCGGCGCCAGGAACGCGGTCGCCGGATCACCGCCGGGCGACGTGACGAACCCGTCGAAGATCACCTCATCGCCGATCCTCACGGCGAACGCCCCCGCCCCCGCCAGGGAGAACACGTGCGACCCGGTCACCTCCGGGGTGTACGTACAGCGGATCTCCACGGCGCCCAGCCGGTCGGCGTCGACGTCCGCGGGCAGCCGGCCGACCCAGCGGGCCTCGGCGTCGGCCAGCGGATGCTCGCCCAGCAGCCCGCCCTCGGCGTCCAGGAAGACGGCGCGGCAGGGCACGGCGAGCGGCGCAAGCCGGACCCGCGGGTCGGTGCCCGGCGCGTGGCGGACCTCGACGTCCCCGCGCCCGCGCAACCCCTCCAGCGGCGAGACGATCCGGTCCGGGTACACCTGGGCGCTGCCACCGCCCATGATCCGCGGCTGTGCGGCGGCCGGCCCGATCAGCGCCACGCTCCGCACGCCCTCCAACGGCAGCAGGCCGCCCTCGTTGCGCAGCAGCGTGAACGAGCGCGCGGCCACCTCGCGGGCCAGCGCCACCCCGTCGATCGGGACGTCCCCGTCGGTCCGGGGAGCGACCTTCAGGCCCGTCCCGGGACCGGGGTCGGGGTCGGGATCGGGATCGGGATCGGGGCCGGGGTCGGAGGCGGACGCGGGGCCGGGATCGGGGTCGGAGGCGGGGCCGGGAGTGGACGCGAGGGTGGCGGGGGAGCCCGGGTCGGGGCGCAGCGCCCCGACCCGCAGGGCCAGGCGCAGCACGCGGCGGACCTGGTCGTCGACGACCTCCTCGGCCACCCGGCCGTCGCGGACCGCGGCCTCCAGCTTCGCGCCCCAGGGGCCGTACGGGCCCGGCATGGCCACGTCGAGCCCGCCGTCGGCCGTCGCCTCGGTGGAGCGGGCGGCCGTCCAGTCCGAGACGACGAGGCCGTCGAAGCCCCACTCGTCCTTGAGCAGGTCGCGCTGGAGCGCCCGGTGCTCGGTCATCGTGGTCCCGTTGACCGCGTTGTAGGCGGACATCAGCGCCCAGGCGCCGGCCCGTACCACCCGCTCGAAGGGGGCCAGGTAGACCTCCCGCAGCGTCCCCTCGCCGACCGTGACGTTCACCGTGAACCGGTCGGTCTCGAAGTCGTTGGCCACGAAGTGCTTGGGCGTGGCGGCCACGCCGCCCCCCTGGACGCCCTCGACGTAGGCGGCGCCGATCTCACCGGTCAGGTACGGGTCCTCGGAGAAGCACTCGAAGTGCCTGCCGCCCAGGGGGCTGCGGTGCAGGTTCAGGGTCGGGGCCAGCAGCACGTGCACGCCCTTGCGCCGGGCCTCCTGGGCGAGCAGCCGCCCGGCCCTGCGGACCAGCTCCACGTCCCAGGTCGCGGCGAGCGCGGTGGGGCTGGGCAGCGCGATCGAGGGATCACCCGGCGACCACCGCTCACCCCGGACACCGATCGGGCCGTCGCTCATCACCAGCGGGCCGAGCCCGATCCGCGGGAGGGCGGGAAGCGACCACATGTCGGTCCCGGTCAGCAGGCGCGTCTTGGCGCCCAGATCCAGCGTCCCGATCAGCTCTTCGATGTCCACGCCGACAGTCTCGCCCGGCGGGCCGGGAGGGCGACAGGGCCCGCGGTCACAGCTTTACGAAAGCGGGCGGGTGCCCGGCCCCGATCCCGGGGCCGGGCGACGCGCTCAGGCGTGCTGGCGGGCCTCGACGGCCTGCTTGTACAGGCGGCCGGCCCGGTAGGAGGAACGCACCAGCGGCCCGGACAGGACACCGGCGAACCCGATGGCCTCGGCCTCGGCCTGCAGCTCCACGAACTCCTCCGGCTTGACCCAGCGGTCCACCGGGTGGTGACGCGGGGTGGGACGCAGGTACTGGGTCACGGTCAGCAGGTCGCACCCGGCCTCGTGCAGGTCGCGCATGGCCTGGACGACCTCCTCGCGCTCCTCGCCCATGCCGAGGATCAGGTTGGACTTGGTCACCAGACCGGCCTGGCGGGCCTTGGTGATCACACCCAGCGAGCGCTCGTAGCGGAACGCGGGCCGGATGCGCTTGAAGATCCGCGGCACGGTCTCGACGTTGTGCGCGAACACCTCGGGCCTGGCGGAGAAGACCTCCTCCAGCTGGGCCTGGTCCCCGTTGAAGTCCGGGACCAGCAGCTCGACGCCGCAGCCGGGCAGGAGCGCGTGGATCTGCCGCGCGGTCTCGGCGTACAGCCACGCCCCGCCGTCGGGCAGGTCGTCGCGGGCGACACCGGTCACGGTCGCGTAGTTCAGCCCCATCTGCCGCACCGACTCGGCCACCCGGCGGGGCTCGTCGGTGTCGTACTCCTTGGGCTTGCCGGTGTCGATCTGGCAGAAGTCACAGCGCCGGGTGCACTGGTCACCGCCGATGAGGAAGGTGGCCTCGCGGTCCTCCCAGCACTCGGAGATGTTGGGGCAACCGGCCTCCTGGCAGACCGTGTGCAGTCCCTCGCGTTTGACCAGCGCGCGCAGCTCGGTGTGGTTGGGGCCGGTCCGGAACCGGGTCTTGATCCACTCAGGCTTCTTCTCGATGGGGGTCTCGGCGTTCCTGACCTCCAGGCGGAGGAGTTTCCGGCCTTCGGGGGAGACGGTCATGCGAGCTCCTTCATCGGTCGCGGGACCGAGGTGGTGCACATCGAGGTGCGGTATATGTCGTCACGCTCGCTCACACCCCCAGCTTATGTCCCGCCGCAGGCTGCGGCGGCCCCGGCCCCGGCGCCCCCTCACGAGGGCCGCCCGCGGCGCTCCGGGGACGCCGATCAGCGCCGGAACAGGTCCTCCTCGGGCAGCTCGAAGGCCCGCGCGCCCAGCGCCTCGGTCAGGTGCTTCTCGGCGTACGGCAGCACCTCGTCCACCACGATCCGGCGGCCGGTCTCGGCCGAGAGCGAGGAGACCCCGGCGTCGCTGATCCCGCACGGGACGATCCGGTTGTACCAGCTCGGGTCGTTGGAGCAGTTCAGGGCGAACCCGTGCATCGTCACGCCGCCCGCGACCCGGATGCCGATCGCCCCGACCTTCCTGTCGGGCAGGCCGTGCGAGGGGTCACCGGCCACCCAGATGCCGCCCCGCCCCTCCACCCGGCCCGCCTGCACCCCGAAGTCGGCGCAGACGTGCACCAGGGTCTCCTCCAGGAGCCTCACGTAGGCGTTCACGTCGAGCCGGCCGCCGAGCCTGACGATCGGGTAGCCGACCAGCTGGCCGGGACCGTGCCAGGTGATCCGGCCGCCCCGGTCGACCTCGACGACCGGGGTGCCGTCGGAGGGCCGTTCGTGCGGCGCGGTACGCCTGCCCGCCGTGTAGACCGGCGCGTGCTCGAGCATCAGGCAGGTGTCGGGAATCTCGTCGGCCACCCGGCGGGCGTGGATGCGCCGCTGGAGGTCCCATGCCTGCTCGTAGGGGAAGTCAACGCCAAGACGGACGATTGCCAGGTCACTCACGGCTCAAGAGTAGTTGACCCGTTCGTGGTCATGGTGTGAGAAGCCGAGGCTCGATGCGGAACTCCTTGGCGCCGCCCGACCCGTCGTGCTCCACCCGGTAGGCGTGCCCCCCCGGGCGCACGCTGACGGCCTGGATGAACTCGGTGCCCACGTAGTGCAGGGCGACGCCCTCGTCGGCGGCGTAGCCCATGGGCAGCTCGCCCGAGGCCACCGAGGCGTGCAGCAGCTCGCGCCGCTGGGGGTCGGAGTCGTAGTGGACGCCGCACGAGTACGGGAGCAGGCCCAGGCCGTCGGACCAGGCCCGCAGCTCGGGCCCGAAGGAGTCGGTGTTGCCGCCCACGTGCCAGCACAGCGCCCCGGCGCTCTGCCCGCTCAGCACCACGCCCGCCCGCCAGGCCTCCCGGAAGATCTCGTCCAGGCCGTGCAGCCGCCACAGGGCCGCCAGGTTGGCCACGCTGCCGCCGCTGACGTAGACGACGTCCTGGCCGAGGACCCACTCGCGCGGGTCCTCGACGTTGGGCATCGGGAACACCGTCAGGTGGCTGACCTCGACGTCCCAGTCGCGGAAGGCGCCGTACATCTTCAGCAGCCACTCGGAGTCGTCACCGGTGGCGGTGGCCAGCAGGCCCAGCCGGGGCCGGTCCTGGCCGCTCAGGTCCAGGGCGTACCGGAGCAGCGGGCTCGCCTCGATGAACCCGTAGCGGGCGGACGGGCGGAACGAACCGCCTCCGATCGCGACGATGTGCGAATGCCCGGGCCTGCCCATGTCCGTCTCCCAGTGATCGGTGGTGGCTGAAACAGGGACCCTAGAGTACGGCGGCCAGTGCCTCGTCGAGACGCTTATGCCGGAACGTGTAACCGCCGTCGAGCAGGCGCCTCGGGAGCACCCGCTGGCCGCTCAGCACGCCCTCCCGGGCGAACTCGCCGAGCAGGGTCCGCAGCGCGAAACCCGGCACGGCCAGCGGCATGGTGGGCCGGTGCAGGGCCGCCCCGAGAGCCCTGGTGAACTCCGCGTTGGTGACCGGCTCGGGCGCGGTCAGGTTCACCGGGCCGGAGATCTCCGGATGCGCGAGCAGGTACCGCACGGCGAGCACCCAGTCGTCGAGGGAGATCCACGACCAGTACTGCCGTCCCGACCCCAGCGGGGCCCCCAGCGCGGCCCTGAAGACCGGCAGGATGCGGGCGAGCATGCCGCCGCCGGGGGCCAGCACCAGGCCGGTGCGCAGCAGCACGACCCTGATCCCGGCCTCCCGCGCCGGGGCCGTCTCCGCCTCCCAGGGCACCACGACCTCCCGCGCGAGGAACCCCTCGCCGGGGCCGGCGGTCTCGTCGACCGCCCGGTCCCCGGTGTCGCCGTAGAAGCCGATCGCCGAGGCCGACAGCAGCGTCGCGGGCCTCACGGCCAGGCCGGCCAGGGCGGTCGCCAGGGTGCGGGTCCCCTCGACCCTGCTGCGGACCACCTCGCGCTTGTGCTCGTCGTTCCAGCGCCTGTCCTCGATGCCCACACCGGCGAGGTGGATCACCGCCTCGGCGCCCTCCAGCACCGCGGGGTCGAGGACCCCCTTGGCCGGGTTCCAGAAGGCCTCCTCGTCGCCGTGCGGCACCCGCCGGACCAGACGGACCACCCGGGCCCCGTCGTCCCGCAGGGCCTTGACCAGAGCCGTGCCCAGCAGACCGGAGGAGCCGGTCATGATGATCGTCATATCGCCCAATGTAATCGACCTCCCCTCCGCCTCTTCGGAAGGAGGGCGCCGTGCGGATTCGCGTCGTCCCCGCGGGTCCGGTGCCTCACGCCGTCGCCCGGGAAACGGCCGGGACGGACGGGGACGAAGGGCGGCCGGGAGGGGGCGCCGGAACGCGCGGGGGCCGGTCCGCGACGTCGCGGACCGGCCCCGTGGGAGCGGAGAGGGCTAGCCGTTGAGGCCCAGCTGGTTCTCGAAGCGGCCCTCCTCCAGGCGACGCTTGATCGTCGTCAGGAAGCGGGCGGCGTCGGCGCCGTCGACCAGGCGGTGGTCGTAGCTGAGCGCCAGGTACATCATCGAGCGGACCGCGATGACCTCGCCGTCGGGGGTGTCCAGCACCACCGGGCGCTTGACGATCGCGCCGGTGCCGAGCATGCCGACCTGCGGCTGGTTGAGGATCGGGGTGTCGAACAGCGCGCCGCGGCTGCCGGTGTTGGTCAGCGTGAACGTGCCGCCGGTGATCTCGTCCGGGCTCACCTTGTTGGTACGGGTGCGCTCGGCCAGGTCGGCGATCTTACGGGCCAGGCCGGCGATGTTGAGGTCGCCCGCGTCCTTGATCACCGGCACCAGCAGGCCGCGCTCGGTGTCCGTCGCGAAGCCCAGGTGCTCGGCGTCGAAGTAGGTGACCTCGTTGGTCTCGCTGTTGATCGTGGCGTTCAGCTTGGGGTGCTGCTTGAGCGCCTCGATCGCGGCCAGGGCGAAGAACGGCGTGAACGTGAGCTTGACGCCCTCGCGACGCTGGAACTCGGCCTTCGCCGCCTCGCGCAGCCGCGCGATCTTGGTGACGTCCACCTCGACCACGCTGGTGAGCTGGGCCGAGACCTGCAGCGACTCGACCATGCGCTTGGCGATGGTCTGGCGCAGCCGCGACATCTTCTCGGTGCGCCCGCGCAGCGTGGTGTCCACCACGACCGGCTCGGGGGCCTGCGCAGGGGCCGATGCCTGGGCGGCGGCCTGCGGGGCCTGAGCGGCGGCCTGCGGGGCCGGGGCCTGTGCGGCGGCGGCCTGCTCGCGACGGGCGCGGGCGGCCTCCAGGACGTCCTGCTTGCGGATGCGGCCGCCGACACCGGTGCCGGTCAGCGACTCCAGGTCCACCCCGTGCTCACCGGCCAGCTTGCGCACCAGCGGGGTCACGTACGGGCTGTCGCCCGAGGACGGCGCGGGCTGCTCGGCGGACGGCGTCGCGGCGATGGGGGACGGCGGCGCGGCCGGGGAGGCCTGCACGGAGGCCGGCGCCTGCTGCGGGGCGGGCTGCTGCGCGGGGGCCTGCTGCTGCGGGGCCGGAGCCTGCTGGGCGGGCGCCTGGGCCTGCTGCGGGGCCGGTGCCTGCTGCGGAGCCGGGGCCTGCTGTGCGGCGGGCTGCTGGGCGGGGGCCTGCTGGGGGGCGGGCTGCGGGATGGAGGAGGCGGGCTGCGCCTGCTGCTGCTGGGGGGCGGGCTCCGGCTCGGGCTCGGGCTCCGGCTCGGGGGCCGACTCCTGCGCCTGCTGCTGCGGGGCCGCGCCCTCGGTGCCGTTCTCGTCGATGACGGCGAGCTCGGCACCGACCTCGACGGTCTCGTCCTCGGCCACCACGATCTTCGTGAGGATGCCCGCGGCCGGGGAGGGGATCTCGGTGTCCACCTTGTCGGTGGAGACCTCCAGGAGTGGCTCGTCGGCCTCTACACGCTCGCCCTCCTTCTTCAGCCAGCGGGTGACGGTACCCTCCGTGACGCTCTCACCGAGCTGGGGCATCTGTACGGACTTCGGCATGGGTGTCTTCTCTCGCGTTCCGAGTGAGGGCTTACGTTTAGTTGTGGACGTGGAGGGGCTTGCCGGCCAGCGCCAGCATCGCCTCGCCGACGGCCTCGGACTGGGTCGGGTGCGCGTGGACCAGCTGCGCCACCTCGGAGGGCAGGGCCTCCCAGTTGTAGATCAGCTGCCCCTCGGTCACGAGCTCGCCGATGCGGCGGCCGACCATGTGCACGCCGAGCACGGGGCCGTCCTTCTCGGAGATGATCTTGACCGCGCCCTGCGTCTGCAGGATCTGGCTCTTGGGGTTGCCCGCGAGGTCGTAGGTGAACTCGACGATCTCGTGGCCGCGCTCCCTGGCCTGTGCGGAGGTGATGCCCACCGAGGCGACCTCGGGGTCGGAGTAGGTGATCCGCGGCACGCCGTCGTAGTCGATCGGCACCGGGTTCAGGCCGGCGATGTGCTCGGCCACCAGGATGCCCTCGGCGAAGCCCGCGTGGGCGAGCTGCAGGGTCGGGATGAGGTCGCCGACCGCGTACACGTTCGGCACGCTGGTCTGGCAGAACTCGTTCACCGTGACGGTGCCGCGCTCGATCGCGATGCCCGCCTCCTCGAAGCCCATGCCCGACGAGACCGCGCCCCGGCCGACCGCGACGAGCAGCAGCTCGGCCTCCAGCGTCTTGCCGTTGGCCAGGCTGACGACCACGCCGGTGTCGGTGGTCTTGACGCCCTCGAAGAAGACCCCGAGCTCCTGCTTGATGCCGCGGCGCCGGAAGGCGCGCTCGAGCAGCTTGGAGCTGGACTCCTCCTCCAGCGGCAGCAGGTGCGGCAGGCCCTCGACGATCGTCACCTCGGCGCCGAAGGAACGCCAGACGCTGGCGAACTCCACGCCGATGACGCCGCCGCCCAGGACGACCACGGAGCCGGGCACCCGGTCGAGCCTGAGCGCGTGCTCGCTGGTGATGACCCGCTCGCCGTCGATCTCCAGGCCGGGCAGCGACCTGGGGGCCGAGCCGGTCGCGAGCACGATGTTGCGGCCCTCGTAGACGTCGGAGCCCACCGTCACCCGGTTCGGGCCCGCGAGACGGCCCTCGCCCTCGACGATGGTGATGCCCTTGCTCTTGAGAAGGCCCTGCACGCCCTTCCAGGCGCGATTGACGATCTTGTCCTTGAAGGCGTGCACGGCGGGCATCTCGATGCCCTCGAACTTCGCCCTGACCCCGTAGGTCGCGCTTTCCCGGGTCTCGTCGGCGACCTCCGCGGAGTGCAGAAGCGCCTTGGTGGGGATGCACCCCCGGTGCAGGCAGGTGCCGCCGATCTTGTCCTTCTCGATCAGAACGACCGTCTTGCCCAGCTCGGCCGCCCGCAGAGCGCAGGCATAGCCACCGCTGCCGCCACCCAGGACGACGATGTCGTACGGGCCGCTGCCATCAGCCACAGGAAAGCTCCTTGTCGGATCGGAATACCGTGTTCGTCGTGTTCGTCGTGTTCACGGTCGCACCCCTCCCGGACCCCGTCCGGCCGCGCGGATCGCCGATCGCTTCCGCACCGCCGCCGGTCCCGGCTCGGCGCCGCGCCGGGAGGCGCCCTCGGCCTGGCCCCGGCAACCGCATCTTTTCATTTGTCCGCATCCCTCGTGACCCGCTTGCGCGGTGACGAGGGCCGGCCGGCGAGGGCCTCGTGGTGGTCACTCGCCCGCGTACCGCTCGGCCAGGCCCACCAGCGTCCGGGTGATGGCACCGGTACCGCCCTTGGGCGTGTACCCGTGCGGCTCGCCCTTGTTGAAGGCGGGACCGGCCATGTCAATGTGTGCCCAACGGACTCCGTCCGGTACGAATTCCCGCAGGAAGATGGCGGCCGTGAGCATGCCGCCGAAACGCTCGGGGTGCAGGTTGGCGATGTCGGCGACGGGGGAGTCGAGTCCCTTGCGGAGCTCGTCGGGCAGCGGCATGGGCCACGCGCCCTCGCCCTGCTCGCCCGCGGTCTCGACCACCTCGGCGCGCAGCGCGTCGTCGTTGGCCATGACGCCCGCCGTCCGCCAGCCCAGCGCGACGATCTGCGCGCCGGTGAGCGTGGCCACGTCGACGATCACGTCGGGCTCGTCCTCGGCGGCGCGGGCGATGCCGTCGATCAGCACCAGGCGGCCCTCGGCGTCGGTGTCGAGCACCTCGACGGTCTTGCCGGAGTAGCTGGTGAACACGTCGGAGGGGCGCTGCGCGGTGCCGCTCGGCATGTTCTCGGCCAGGCAGAGGTAGCCCACCGCGTTGACCTTCAGCCCCAGCCCGGCGATCGCGAGGATCGCGCCGAAGACCGCTCCGGCGCCTCCCATGTCCGACTTCATCCAGTCCATCGACGCCGTCGGCTTGAGCGACAGGCCGCCGGAGTCGAAGGTGATGCCCTTGCCGACGTAGGCGAGCCTGGTGCCGGCCTCGGGGTGGCTGTAGGCCAGGCGGACCAGGCGGGGCGGGTTGACCGACCCCTGGCCGACGGCGACGATGCCGCCGTAGCCGCCCTCCTTGAGCGCCGTCTCGTCCAGGACCTCCACCGACAGGCCGGCCTCGGCGCCCTTCTCCTGCACGATCTCGGCGAAGCGGGCCGGCCACAGGTCCGAGGGCGGGGTGTTGACCAGGTCGCGGACGAGCGAGACCGACTCGGCCAGGACGGTGGCGCGCTCGATCGCGGCCCGGGCGCCCTCGGCGTCGCTCAGCACGGTCAGCTCGGCCACCGGGGCGGTCTGCTCGCCGGTGGTGCGGTACCTGCTGAAGGAATAGGCGCCGAGCAGGCCGCCCAGGGCGACGGCACCGGCGGCGTCGGCGCTCGCGGCGGGCAGGGCCAGCGCCACGCGGCCGGTCCCGGCCAGGGCGCGGACGGCGGTGCCCGCGGCCCGGCGGAGCGCCTCGGCGTCGTAGCCGGACCCGTCCGCGGGGGCGTCGCCCAGGCCGACGGCGACCAGTAGGGGAGCGGTCAGCGCGCCGAAGGTGGGGATCTTGGAGATCTCGCCCGGCTTACCCTTGGCGCCCATGCCGGCGAGCGTGGTGGCCAGCCTGCCGCCGAGCGCCTCGTCGAGGCCCTCGGCCCCGGGCGCGGCGAGCAGGCCGTCCGGCCCGGTGTGCACTCCGACGACCAGGGCGTCGGAGTCGAACGAGACAGCGTTGTCAGTTGGGTTCAGCCGCACAGTGGTCACGTAGGCCGATGCTAGTAGGGCTTTCACGGTACGCATAAACGAGGGTTCGTCCTACGAATTCTATCGCATGATGGTGCCACTCGGGGTGGCACCATCCGGGGTCATGGTGCTAATGTCGATAGCATCATGCTGATCACACTGGATCTGAACGATCCCCGGCCGCTGCACGAGCAGGTGGCCGAGGCGATCAGGCGTGCCGTCGCCGAGGGGTCCTACGCACCGGGAGACCGCCTCCCTCCGGCAAGGGACCTGGCCGCCGCGCTGGGGATCAACGCCAACACGGTGCTGCGCGCCCTGCGGGACCTGCGGGACGAGGGGGTCCTGGAGTTCCGGCGGGGACGCGGCGTGAGCGTCCTCAACCGTCCCAACCCGCGCAGCGTCATCGAGGAGAAGCTGCGCTCCCTGCTCGCCGAGGCGGTCCAGTACGGCTACCGCCACGACGACGTCATCGAGCTCATCAGGGAACTGTCGTGACCGGGCCCCGGGGCCCGGTCCTTGGAGGGAATGATCGAATGAGTCTGCGAGCCCGTTTCCTGTCCGCCGCCGTCGGCTGGTTCGCGCTGGTGGCCGTCGCGCTGACGGCTCCGGCGCTGGCACTGCGCGAGCGGCTGCCGGACCCGCTCGCGACGCACTGGGGCGTCTCCGGCGCCCCCGACCGTTCCATGTCGTTCGACGCCTTCCTGTGGCTCCAGGTGGGCGTGTGGGCGGTGCTGGTGGGCGCGGCCGTCGTGCCCTGCCTCGCCGGCCGCCTGTCGCTCAGGCGCAGGACGGCGCGCATGAGCACCGGAGCCCTGCTGGGCGGCGGCGGCCTGTTCCTCCTGGGGATCGAGGCCGTCACGCTGGCCGCCAACCTGGACGCCCCCGCCTGGTGGCGGGCCTCTCCCCTGGGGTGGGGCGTGCCGGTCGCGGTCCTCGGGCTGCTGGCGGGCGGCTGGCTCGGCGCCGTCGCCGCCAGGCCGGGCCCCGACGACGTCCCGGAGACCGGCGCGGTTCGGCGGCTCTCACTGGGCGCCGACCAGCGCGCGGTCTGGGTCTCCTCGGTGCACAACGTCGCGCTGGTGGTGGTCGGCGGATCGCTGCTGGCCGCCGGGGCGGGGTGCGCCGTGTTCGCCCTGATCGGCGGCGAGGGCGTCCTGTGGAGCATGGCGGGCACCCTGATCCTCGTGGGGCTGGTGGGCCTGATCTTCAGCTCGGCGCGGGTGCAGGTCACCGAGGAGGGCATCGTGATCTTCTACGGTCCGCTGCGCCTTCCCCGGTGGCGCATCCCGATCAAGCGGGTGGAACGGGCCTGGTCGGAGAAGCTGTTCCCGTCCGCCGTCGGGGGCTGGGGCATCCGCGGCCTGCCGGGGTCGGCCACGGTCATGCTCCGCGGCGGGGAGTGCCTGGTGCTGGGCTACGTCTCCGGTGGCCGGCTCGCCATCTCGATCGACGACGCCGAGAACGGCGCGGCCCTGGTCAACACCCTCGTGGCCAGGGAGTCCACCGGCCCCGGCGCCCGCTGACACCCGGTGTCACGGCGCCTCGGGCGCCTCACTCACCCCACCGCATCCGTGCCGACGTCCCCTGCGCCGTGCCCACGGCGCCCCACCTTCATCGCCCTCCGTCGCCCTCCGTCGCCGTGTCCGCGCCGGTGCTCCCCGCCGTCATGCCCTCGGCACCTCGTCCCTGGCACCTCGTCTCCGGCGCCTTGTCCCCTGGGCCTCGTCCCCGGTCCGCGTCCCCACCACCGTGCCCTCCCCTCTGCCCGCGCCCTCGCGCCGGCGTCCGAAAGGTGGTCCCATGCTGCGTCGTTTCCCCGACCTGTGGTTGTTCCTGTCCGTCGCGTTCGGCCTGTCCTGGCTGGTCGCCCTTCCCCTCTGGTTCGCGGACGCGCGGCTCGGCGCGCCCCTGTTCTTCCCGGTCGCGCTGGTGATGATGTTCACGCCGGCCCTCGGCGTCCTCGCCGTCCGGGCCCGCGACAGGCGGCTCGGACGGCCCGGCACCACCTGGCGTGAGTGGGCGGGACACACCGGGTTGCGGCTGGGAGAGCGACGCGGGCGGACGCTCGCGCTGGTCGTCCTGGCCTGGTTCGGCATCCCCGCCCTGGTGGCCGTCGCGATCGTGCTCAGTGCCGCCCTGGGGCTGGTCTCCGTCGACCTGCGGGGGCTGAGCTTCTTCCGTCAGGGCCTGGCCGCCTCCGGTACGGGGCCGTCCCCGACGGATCCCGCGATCCTGGCGTGGACACAGGTCGCGTTGATGGTCCTGATCGCCCCGCTGGTCAACTCGGTCGCGGCCTTCGGGGAGGAGTGGGGGTGGCGGGGATGGTTGCTGCCGCGTCTGGCACCGCTCGGCACGTGGCGGGCCCTGCTGGCGTCCGGTGTGATCTGGGGGGCATGGCACTTCCCGCTCACCCTGCGCGGGTACAACTACCCCGAGCTGGGAGCGTGGGCGGCGCCGATGTTCGTCGTCTTCTGCGTGGCCTTCGGGGCACTGCTCGGCTGGCTCCGGCTGTACTCGGGGAGCGTCTGGCCCGCGGTCGTCGGGCACGGATCGATGAACGCCTCGGCCGGCCTGATCATGGTCGTGGGCGACGCGGCCGACCCGCCCGTTCTCGCGCTCGCGGGGATCACGAGCCTGGTCGGATCCGCACTGCTGGCCGTGGTCTCGGCCCTGCTGTTCGCCCGCCGTCCGGTCGGGGCGCCCGTCCCGGTCGTCCCGGTCCGGCAGGAGGTGGCGTGACAGGGGGCTGATCGACAGCCGTGGTGGCCTGCGACGGGCGGGGGCGCGACGGGGGCGCGCCGGTGGCCGAAGGAGGGCGGGTGGTGGCGGGCCGGAGGTCGTGCCGGAGCTCAGTTCGCGAGCACCGTGCAGGCCAGGAGCGTCGCCGCGGTGGCGGTCTCGACGAGGGCGCCGAGCACGTCACCGGTCACGCCGCCCAGCCGCCGTACGGCCCGGCGGCGCAGCGCCCACGCCGCCAGCAGGCCCACCGCCACGGCCAGGGGAAGACCCCAGGGCGCAAGGAACGGCCCGAGACCCGCCGTGAGGCCGTAGTCCAGGACGATCCCGTTACCGGGGACGTAGCTCACGTAACCGTATCCGTCCCCTTCGAAGGAGGAGGAGGCGTACCCGCCGAGGATGCCGAGCTCGTGGATCCAGGCCAGCGCCGCCGTTGCCGCGAGCGTCAGCGCGGTGACGACCAGCACGGTGCCCCACCGGACGGTGCCCGCGACCATCGCGCCGAGGCCGTCGGGGCGGGCGGACGGGACACCGGTCCGGCAGGCCCAGGTGAGGGCGAGGCGCCCGGCCGCGCAGGCCACGACCAGGGTGACGGGCCCCGCCCCCGCCCGGATCGCCTCGTGCAGGGCGGTCACCTGGACCAGCAGGGTGAGGACCAGGGCGACCACCCCGAACGGGCCGATGTCCGACCGCTTCATGATCTCCAGAGCCCGCTCGGCCGACCTCCCGCTGCCCAGCCCGTCGGCGAGGTCGGCCAGCCCGTCCAGGTGGAGTCCCCGGGTGAGCAGCGCCACGGTCGCCACCGCCAGTACCGATGCCGGGAGCGGGGTCACGGCCAGCCACAGGGAGATCGTCAGTACCAGCGCTGCGACGGCCCCGATCGCCACTCCGACCAGCGGGGCGACCGCCATCGCGATCCCTGCGGCCCGGCGGTCGACCACCCCCGGCCGGACCGGGAACACGCTCAGCGTGCCGACGGCGAGACGGATCCCGTCGGCCGTCGTCGAGGGCCTGTCCGGGGGGCCCTGCGGCTCCGGCGGTGTCGGGGGCGTGTCCGGGGAGGGGGGCGCGGGCATGACCGGTGATCCTAGCCCGCCCCGGTCGCACCCCGGCTGAGCAGGCCGGGGGATGGGGCGGTGGTGGATCCGTTCGAAGGGGGGCGGCCGGTGCCATCCGGTCGGGGGGGCCGGTGTCGCGTTCGGGCGAAGGTGGGCGGCGTCGGCTCCGGCGGGGACAGCCGGTGCCGGGTCCGGTCGGGGAGGATCCGGTCAGGGGGACGGCCGGTGTCGGATCCGGTCAGGGGGGATCTGGTCAGGGGGACGGCCGGTATCGCGTTCGGGCGAAGATGGGCGGCTTCGGCGGGGACGGCCGGTTTCAGATCGGGCCGAGGAGGCGACCGGCGACGACGAGGCCGACGTCCTCCGACTCCATGGACAGGCGCTGGTTCAGGCGGCCGAGGGCGTCGCGGAACATCCGGCCGCTGGAGGTGTGGGGGACCACGCCGAGGCCGACCTCGTCGGAGACCGCCACCACCCGGACACGGGTCTGCCGCCAGGCCGCCACCAGCTCGTCGCACCGGGCCGCGACCGCGTCGAGACCCTCCCCGCCCGACCAGGCCCCGCACTCGTCGAAGACGGCGGTGATCCAGGTGCCGAGCCCGTCGATCAGCAACGGGCTCGCGGCGGACCGCAGTATCCCGGCCAGGTCGGTGGTCTCGGCGGTCCCCCAGTGGGTGGGCCTGCGATCGCGATGAGCCCGGACCCGGCGCGACCACTCGGGGTCCCCCTCTCCGGACGGCCCGGTCGCGACGTAGAGGACATCGGGCTCGGCCGCCAGCCGCAGTTCGGCCTCCGCCGACTTGCCGGACCGGCTGCCGCCGAGCAGCAGGGTCCGCCGGGGCGGGGAGGGTGAGGTGGGCGGGGGGTCGCGAAGGTCGATGACCGTGCCGTCCGGTACGGTCCGCACCCCCCACAGCGCGGTCCTGCGGGCGAGCTCGGCCTCCGCCGGCACCCGGTGGTCGACGTCGACGGCCACCACGTGCGTCCGCTCGCCCACCAGCCCCCGCCGCCGCAGGTCCCCCAGCCGCTCCGGCCGGTCCAGGACGTCCACCAGCACCATGTCCAGTTCCTCCGCCGGGCCGGTGGCCGCGTACGGGAACGGCAGGGCGGGGAGGGCGGCCGCGTACAGGATGCGCAGGCCGTCGGGCGTGGTGACGGTGAGGCCGTCGGGACCCGACCGGGCGCGGTAACCGGGCGGCAGCGGCCTGGCGGGCGGAGGCAGGACGACGACTCCGGACGACGGGAGGTCACCGTGGGGGACGGGAGCGCCGGGTGCCGCGTGGGGAGCGGGTCCGTCGGGTGCCATGTGGGGGATGGGGCCGCCGGGTGGCAGGCGGGGGCCGGATTCGTCGGGTGGTGGGTGGGGGACGGGGCCGCCGGGTGGTACCCGGGGAGTGGGGCCGTCGAGCCGTACCGAGGTGCGGCTCCGGCCAGGGGGGACGCGGGCGCACGAGGCGCACCCGCACCCGGGGGCCGGCCAGCCCGCCGCGCTCGCCGTGCCGGAGATCAGGACCTTCACACCCGGTATCCCATCAGGTCGTCGAAGGGGCCAGGGCCCCGGCCCGGAGGCGGAGTACGGGACGTGATCACGCCTGCACGCCTGCGGGCGGCCCGGCGAGGTAGGGTTCGCTGAGCCGACGAGGGGCAACGGCGAGACCCGCGAGAAGGAGCTGTGGCATGACGTGGCGCTGGCGTTATGAAAACGCGAACGGTGGCGAGATGGTCGAGGGTGTGACGCCGTCCGACACGTTCCCCAGCCAGGCCGACGCCGAGTCGTGGCTCGGTGAAAGCTGGCGTGAGCTGCTGGACTCCGGGGTCGAGAAGGTCACCCTGCTCGAGGGCGAGCGCGTCGAGTACGAGGGGATGTCGCTGCGCCCGGAGTGAACCCCGGCAAGCCGGGTGAACCGGAGCAACAAGCCGGATCAAGCAAAGTGAGCAGAGCGAGCCCCGGCAGGCCGGAATGAACCGGAGCAAGCCGGGGCGAGCCAAAGCGACCGTGAACGGCGGGCTCCCGGTTTCCCGCCGAGGCAGGGGCCCGGGAGCCCGCCGTTCCTGGTCCTTGCCACTACGAGAGCCCTTGCCACTACGAGAGCCCTTGCCACTACGAGAGTCCTCTGCGGCTACGAGAGTCCTCGCCGCGACGAGAGACCGGACCGGAGGTCAGGGACGCTTCGGCGGGCTCACGGTCTTGGCGGGGTCACGCTCGACGACCGGGCCGAGAATGTCGTCGATCTTCTTCAGCACCTCGGCGTCCAGCTTCACACCGGAGGCCTTGACGTTGTCGCGGACCTGCTCGGGCCTGCTGGCGCCGACGATGGCGGAGGACACGTTCGGGTTCTGCAGCACCCAGGCCACCGCGAGCTGGGCCATGCTCAGGCCCAGGTCACCGGCCACCGGCTGCAGCTCCTGGACGCGGGTGAGCACGTCGTCGTTGAGCATCCGGGAGATGAAGTTGCCACCCGCGGGGTCGGTGGCCCGGGAACCCTCCGGGGGAGGCTGACCCGGCAGGTACTTGCCGGTGAGCACGCCCTGGCCGATCGGCGAGAAGACGACCTGCCCGACGCCCTCCTTCTCGCTCAGCGGCACGATCTCGGCCTCGATGACCCGCCACAGCATGGAGTACTGGGGCTGGTTGGAGACCAGGCGATCGAAGCCCATCTCGTCGGCGATCTTCAGTGCCCGGCCGATCTGCTCGGCGGTCCACTCGCTGACCCCGACGTACAGGACCTTGCCCTGGCGTACCAGGTCGTCGAAGGTCTTGAGGGTCTCCTCGAGCGGCGTCTCGTAGTCGAAGCGGTGCGCCTGGTAGAGATCGACGTAGTCGGTCTGCAGGCGTCGCAGCGAGCCGTGCAGGGACTCGGTGATGTGCTTGCGCGACAGGCCGCGGTCGTTCGGGCCCTTGCCCGTCGGCCAGTAGACCTTGGTGAAGATCTCCAGGGACTCGCGCCGGACGCCCTGGAGGGCGCGGCCGAGTACCTCCTCCGCCTTGGTGCCCGCGTACACGTCGGCGGTGTCGAAGGTGGTGATCCCCTCGTCGAGCGCCGCTCGCACGCACTGCTTGGCGGCGTCCTCCTCTACCTGGGAACCGTGTGTGATCCAGTTGCCGTAGCTGATCTCACTGACCATGAGACCGCTTCGGCCAAGGTGGCGGAATTCCATGGTCCGACCTTAACCGCCGGGATGATTCCAGATGATTCGGGATGCTCTGTCGGGCGTGTCGGGCTCGATGGAGTACGCCACGTGCCGGCCGTCACCCCGTGAAGAGCTCACGAGCCCGGGAATCCGGGCCGTGAATCCGTGAATCCGTGGCCCGTCCCCGGCCCGGACGGCCGTCGAGCGGGACCCCGGAGAATCCCCGAACGGAGAACCCTCCCGGAATCCCGGATCAGCGCGAGGAGAGATCATCGGAAACGCCTGCGAGAGCCCCGGACGCGAAGAACCCCGCCCCCGGGAACGGGGGCGGGGCTCGAAGACCGGCTCGGCGTGCCGTCCGCGGGCGCGGCCGTCAGTTCTTCGGCGGGACGGGCCTGCCGCCCGGCAGCACGGCCGGGGGCGGGAAGCGCAGCTTGCGGATCTGCAGGGCGCGCATGGCCGCGTAGAAGCCGACCCCCTTGAGGTTCTCGTCCGGGAACTTCTCCGCGGCGAGCTTCTTCACCTTCCACGACACCCAGATCGAGGTGAGCAGCACGCCGATCATCATGAGCGGCCAGCCGATCGTGATCACCGCGACGTAGATGTACCCCCGCACGCTCACCGGGAAGGGGATCCAGGTCAGCAGCAGGATCAGGATGGAGAACGGCAGGAAGTACTGGCTCACGATGCGCCGGGAGTCGACCCAGTCACGCGCGAACTTCCTGGCGGGCCCCTTGTCGCGCGCGGGGAAGTAGCGCTCGTCGCCGCGGAGCATGCCCTCGCGGGCCTTGACGCGGTCGTTCGCCTGGCGCTCGCGAAGCTGCCGATAGGCCTCTTTGCGGTTCTGCGGGGCGTTCACCGGCTGCCGGCGACGACCTTCGGCGTCCCGTCGCTTGGGTGTGGGACGCCCCTTGCCCGCAGGCTTAGGATCGTTGGCGGAGGCGGGGGAGTCGTCCGCGGTGGTCTGGGTACGTCGGAACACAAGGCCAGCCTACCGGGACTGCAACTTAGTGACGCCCCCGCGCGTTATGCGTAGGGTGAACCCTATGGTGGCTCCGGTGCTTTTCGGGGGCCGGGATCACTGGGTGGCCCGAAGCGCACTTGAAGAAGGGGACGGCCGACGCGCATGAGCGTGATGAAGAGACTTTCGCTGATCTTCAGGTCCAAGGCGAACAACGCGTTGGACAAGATGGAAGATCCTCGCGAGACCCTGGACTACTCATATCAGCGCCAGCTGGAGTTGTTGCAGAAGGTGCGCCGCGGTGTGGCGGACGTCGCCACCTCGCGCAAGCGCGTGGAGCTTCAGATCAACCAGATCGAGGCGCAGTCGCGCAAGCTCGAGGAGCAGGGCCGCAAGGCGCTGGGGGTCGGCCGTGAGGACCTCGCCCGTGAGGCGCTGACCCGTCGTGGCAGCCTGCAGACCCAGATCGCCGACCTTCGTGTGCAGCACGACAACCTGCAGGCCGAGGAGGAGAAGCTCACCACGGCCTCCCACCGGCTGCAGGCCAAGGTCGACTCCTTCCGTACCAGGAAGGAGACGATCAAGGCGACCTACACCGCGGCCGAGGCGCAGACGCGGATCAACGAGGCGTTCTCCGGCATCTCCGAGGAGATGGGCGACGTCGGCCTGGCGATCCAGCGCGCCGAGGACAAGACGGCCTCCATGCAGGCCCGCGCGGGCGCCATCGACGAGCTGCTGGCCAGCGGCGCGCTCGACGACTTCAGCGGCCAGCGCGGCGACGACATCCAGGCCGAGCTCGACCGCATGGGCGGCGGGCACGACGTGGAGCTGGAGATCGCACGGATGAAGGCCGAGCTCGGCCAGGGCACCGGCCCGCAGGGGGCGATCACCTCCGGTCCGGGTCAGCAGCAGCCTCAGCCCCAGCAGCAGCAGCCCCAGTCCCAGCAGTACCCGCAGCAGCAGGACAACCAGACCCAGCAGCTGCGTCAGCCGGGGGAGGGCCAGTGATCGTCCGCATCATGGGGGAAGGCCAGATCGACATCTCCGCGGCCGACCTCGACGTGCTCAACACGCTGGACGCCGAGCTGGAGGCCGCCATCGAGGCCGGCGAGGAGGAGGCCTTCCGCACGCGGCTGCACGCCCTGCTGGACAGGGTCCGCCACGTCGGCAAGGCCCTGCCCGACGACAGCCTGGAGTCCTCGGAACTGATCCTCCCGCCGGCCGACGCCTCCATGGAGGAAGTGCGGGAGATGCTCGGCAACGAGGGGCTGATCCCGGGCTAGCTCGGCCCCGTGGCACGGGCCCGGTCCCCTGGGCCGGGGCCCGGCCGGACGGTGACCGTCTTCCCGCTCGGACCACTCCCGTGGTCGTCGTGGCCGTGACGACCGCGCCGGGCGTCCGGGCCGGCTGTCCGGGCCGTCACGTGCCGCCGATCGCCGCCGATCGCCGCCCCCGGCGTGCCCGCGCGCCCGCCGCGCCCGCCGCGCCCACCGTGTCCCCCGGTCCCGCGCGGCCGCGCCCGCGAGAACCCCGTGGTCCGCGTGACCACGGGGTCACCGCACCACGGGGTCACCGCGTCGCCCGGACGCCGGTACGGCCCCCCGGCTCAGCCCCGATGCCGCGCCGGTGCCGTGCCGATGTGACGCCGGTGCGTTGCCCCGTGTCCCCCCGTGTCCCCCCGTGTCCCCCCGTGTGCCGCTGCGTGCCGCTTCACGAGGCCGCTGTACCCCTTCACCGTCCTCGGCCGCCGGTACGCCGCGCGGCTCGTCCGGCCCCGTGACGGGACCCGGTTCTCCTCCCGCTCCACCCGCCCTCGGGCCTTGTCCGGGCCGTGCCCGGAAACCCCGTGGAACGCGCCATCATGGCCCGTCCGGCTTGCGGTTTGATGTACGTCCTGTGACCCTTTGCCCCCACAATGGGACCCGGAAAGCGCGTACGGGAGAAGGGTGTGACCATGGCGGACCTCGCGTCCTTGCGGCCCGGGGATCCCGAGCAGGTGCGGGAGTACCGGCTCACCGCGCGTCTCGGCGAGGGTGGTCAGGGAACGGTCTTCCTGGGCGAGTCCCCGGCCGGGGTGCGGGTCGCGGTCAAACTGCTCCGCGCCGACCTGGCGCAGGACGAGGAGGCGATGGAGCGCTTCGTCCGCGAGGTCAGCACGACCCGCCGGGTCGCGCCGTTCTGCACCGCCGCGGTGATCGACACCGGAGTCGAGGCGCACCGCCCGTACATCGTCAGCGAGTACGTCGACGGCCCGACCCTGGACGCGGTGGTGAACGGCGAGGGCCCGCGCGAGGGCGCCGCGCTGCACCGCCTGGCCATCGGCACGGTCACCGCGCTGGTCGCCATCCACCAGGCCGGGATCGTGCACCGCGACTTCAAGCCGTCCAACGTGCTGCTGGCCCCGGACGGCCCCCGGGTGATCGACTTCGGCATCGCCAAGGCCCTCGACCGCACCTCCACGCTGACCGCGATGGCGATCGGCACCCCCTCGTACATGACCCCCGAGCAACTGGCCGGGGAGAACGCGGGATCTCCCGCGGACATGTTCGCCTGGGGCTGCACGATGGTCTTCGCCGCCACCGGGCAGCCGCCGTTCGGCACCGACAGCCTTCCAGCGATCTTCAACCGGATCATGAACATGGAGCCGGACCTGTCGGCGATCGCCGACCCGGCCCTGCGCGACCTGGTCGGGCAGTGCCTGTCCAAGGAAGCGGCCCAGCGGCCCACGGCGGGCGAGGCGCTGCTGCGGCTGCTCGGCCACGCGGGCGGCCCGGCCGGTACCGTGGCGCCCACCGCGCCCCGCGGCATCCTCGCCGAGGGGTCCGCAGCCGCGGCCCAGCAGACCGGCCCCGGCTCAGGCCCCGGCCTCGGACCCGATCGGCACCCGGAGGGGGACGGGTCCGGCCCCGGGTGGACCCGTCCCGCGGGCGACGACCACGTCCGGCAGGACCAGTGGGCCCACCAGAGCGGTCACCAGGACCAGTGGGCCCACCAGAGCGGGCACCAGGACCGGCAGGCGCTCGCCTGGCAGAGCGGTCCCGGCGGGGGGCTCCCCGTCCAGGACCCGCGCGGCTCCGACCCTCGCGGCCGTCCGGGGCACTCCGGGCCGGTCGGGTACCCGCAGCCCGGCCCCCCGCAGGTCTCCGACCCTCGCGGCCGTCCGGGACGGTCCGGGCCGCAGGCTCACGACCGGCAGCCCGGCCTCGCGTACGACCCCGGGCCCCAGCGCGGTCCCGGCCTGCCGCACGACCCCGGCCCGTACGGCCACCCGGGTGTTTCCGGGCCGCAGGCGTACGCGCAGCGGCCCGGACCGCCGCAGGTCTCCGATCCGCGCGGCTACCCGGGAGGCCCCGGACCGGCCGGGTACCCGCAGACCTCCGACCCCCACGGCTCGGCCGGGCACGCGCAGAACTTCAACCCCCACGGCTCGATCGGGTACCCGCAGACCTCCGACCCCCACGGCTCGGCCGGACACGCGCAGCACCCCGACCCGCACGGAAGGCCCTGGCAGCAGGGGCACCCCGGCCCCGGCGGGTACCCGGGCCAGGGAGGGCACCCGCCGGACCCGCGGCAGCCGCACCGGGCGTACCAGGACGGCCCCGGAGCCCCTTCCCACCCCTCGTACCCGGGGCAGTGGGCGCCCGCCGGAGGCCGGAAGGTGGGGCTCGTGATCGGCGGCGCCCTGCTGGCCACGGCCCTGGTCGCCGGGGGCGTCGTGCTGGCGACGCGCCCCGACACCGGTACCGGCGGGACGGGCACCGTCCGGACGGGCGGTACACCGGGGGCGAGCACCGCTGCCTCCACCCCGGCGCCCAGCCGCTCCGAGCTGCCGCGCGCCACCAGCACGATCAGGCTTCCCGGCAGCGCGCTCACCCTCCACGAGAGCGACCAGGACCCGATCAGGCTGAGCTCGTACAGCCTGGAGTGGGACAAGAACCTCTACGTCCGCCAGGCCGGGAACGGCCGGTTCGTCAAGAACGACACGTACTTCCAGTACACGGTCAACGCCACGGGCACCCAGGCGCTGGGCACCGACCGGATGTACGACGCGCAGAGCTACTCGATCGTCTCGGTGGTGAACCACCGCACCGGCGCGGCGAGCAGGATCAGGATCACCAAGGCCCCGGTCTACCCGACGCTGCCGCAGTGGTCTCCGGACGGCAGGCGCGGCCTGGTGACGCTGTACGAGGCCGTCGGCGACACCAGCAAGGCGTACGGCTTCGCGATCATCGACGTGAACACCAGAAAGGCGAGGATCGTCCGGGTCAGGGAGAAGGACGCGGGCAGGTGGAGCTACTTCTGGCGGGGCGACGGCCGCGCCGTCGGCACCTGGGCGCTGGACGGCAAGACCCAGCGCATCCGCTTCTACGACCTCGGGGGCACCGTGCTGCAGACCCTGCTGGACGTGGGCGCCCCGATCACCGTGGAGGGCGACGACACCTCGCCGTCCGGCTCGTCGCTGCTGACCTACTGCAAGGGGACCAAGAAGGAGATCTGCGTCTGGTCGACGACGGCGGACGGCCCGCCGAAGGTCCGCGTCCCGTTCCCGACCGAACGGCTGATCGGCTGGTACGACGACGAGCACATCGCGGGCTGGCGGCGCAAGGGCTCCGGCTACGAGGCGGTGGTGTTCGACTTCACGGGACAGGTCCGGAGGGTCCTGGTCACCAGCACCGACGCCAAGGAGTACGAGAAGCAGTTCATGCGCTTCACCCGGGAGGACTGACATGCGCGAGTGGACCCACGAGGAGCACGCCCGGGCCGTCGGCACGGAGATCACCCGCATGGCCGAGGTCCTCAAGGGCCGGGACCTGTCGGTTCCGGTGCCGACCTGCCCCGGCTGGGACCTGGCGGAACTCGCCGTCCACGTCGGCGCCGTGCACCGCTGGGCGGCCACGCTGGTACGCGAGCTGGCCCAGCGGGGCCGCAACGTCGCCGACGTGGACCCGGGCCTGCCCGCCGACGTGGGCGACTACCCGGCCTGGCTCGGCGAGGGGGCCGTCCTGCTGCCCGAGGCCCTGCTCTCCCGGGAGGCCGAGACGCCGATGTGGGCCTGGGGCGGGGACCGGCGGGTGCGGTTCTGGTCGAGGCGGACGCTGCACGAGACCGTGGTGCACCGGATGGACGCCGAGCTCGCGCTGGGCGTCCCGGTCTCCGTCGACGAGGACGTGGCCGCCGACGGGGTGCAGGAGTTCCTGGAGGTGCTGCCGTACGTGCGCTGGCAGCCGGGTGTGAAGGAGCTCAGGGGCACGGGCGAGACGATCTCCCTGCAGGCCGGCACCGGAGCGGGGTGGGTGATCACCCTCGATCCCGACCGCTTCCACCACCGGCGGGAGGTACGGGCGGGGGACGTGACCGTCCGCGCAGCCACCTCGGCCGACCTGCTCCAGGTGCTGTGGGGACGGTGCGACGCCGGCGACCACGTCGTCGAGGGCGACACCGCGCTGCTGGCCCGGTGGCGCGAGCTCACCCGGATCTGACCTCCCGTCCCGGACGTCGCGACGCGCCGACCCGCTCGGGCATCGCGGGGCACCGGCCGTCCCGGGTACCGAGACGCGTCGATCACCCGGGCAGCTGTTCTCGTCCCCTCCGGAAACCACCCGGACCCACCCGGACCCGCCCGGACCCGCCCGGACCCATCCCGACCCACCCGCACCCGCCCCAGCCCGGCCGGGTGCGGGTAAACGTCCGTACCGGGATTCGGCCAAGACACGACAGGCCCGGCGGCGGGCGGGCAGCCGCGGCCGGGGCCCCGTGATGCCATGACCTTATGATCAAGATGTCACAGGCGGTGGTCTCGGCCGCCCTCGTCTCCGCCGGGCTGTTCGGCGGCACCGCGCTCGCCGACTCCGAGCCCGCCACGGCGGCCGTCGGGGTGGACCGTCCCCAGATCACCGTGACGGGGGAGGGCGTGATGTCGGTCACTCCCGACGTCATGCGCCTGGACACCGGTGTGGAGGTGCGCCGTCCCACCGCGGGCGAGGCCTTCACCGCCGCCCGCACCGCCGCCGCGGCGCTGACGCGGGCACTGCTCGCGGCCGGGGTCGCGGCCAAGGACCTCAGGACCGACGAGCTCTCCCTGGGGCCCGAGTACAAGGAATATCCCACGATCTCCGGCTACCGGGCCGCGCAGGGCGTCGAGGCCGTGGTCAGGAACATCGACACCGCGGACGACGTGGTCGACGCGGCGGTCGCGGCCGGTGAGGCGGTCCGGCTGGACGGCGTGTCGTTCGAGGTGTCGGACAACCGCGTGCCGCTCAGGGCGGCGCGCGAGGTCGCCTTCAGGGACGCCAGGGCCCGTGCCGTGCAGTACGCCAAGCTCGCCGGGCGCAGGCTCGGCATCCCCCTGGAGATCAGCGAGCAGAGCTTCACCCCGCCGACACCGGTCTACGGCGCCGCCGGGATCGCGGACAAGGCCTCGATCAGCCCCGGCCGCCGCGACGTGTCGGTGAGCGTCAGGGTGGTGTACGAGCTGGAGTAGGCCCCGCCCAGGCGGTGTCCCCCCATCGCCCCCCGAACCCGGGTACGCGACAGGTCCCCGGCACCCGGCGGGCCCCGGCGGGTCGACCACCCGCCGGGGCCCGTCCCCGCTCCCCGCTCCGGCCGTGGTCGCGGCAGGGGGAGGGGTCAGGGCAGGGGTCAGGGCAGGGCCAGCATCCGGTCCAGCGCGACCCCGGCCCAGCGGGCGGTGTCGTCGTCCACGGTGATCTGGTTGACGACCTGGCCGGCGGCGAGCGACTCCAGCGCCCACACCAGGTGCGGCAGGTCGATCCGGTTCATCGTCGAGCAGTAGCAGACGGTCCGGTCCAGGAACGTCACGTTCTTGTCGGGGAACATGGCGCCGAGCCGCTTGACCAGGTTCAGCTCGGTGCCCACCGCCCAGGAGGACCCGGCCGGAGCCTGTTCGATCTTCTTGATGATGTACTCGGTCGAGCCGACGTGGTCGGCCTTGGTGACCACCTCGTGCCTGCACTCGGGGTGGACCAGCACGTTGACCCCGGGGATGCGGGCGCGCACGTCGTCCACGCACTGGGCGCTGAAGCGGCCGTGCACCGAGCAGTGCCCCTTCCACAGGATCACCGTGGCCGCGGCCAGCCGTTCGGGGGTCAGGCCGCCGCCCGGCCGGTGCGGGTCGTAGACCACGCAGTCGTCCAGGCCGAGGCCCATCTCCAGCACCGCGGTGTTGCGGCCCAGGTGCTGGTCGGGCAGGAAGAGCACCTTCTCACCGCGCTGGAAGGCCCACTCCAGGGCGCGCCTGGCGTTGGAGGAGGTGCAGACGGCACCGCCGTTGCGCCCGCAGAACGCCTTGATGTCGGCGCTGGAGTTCATGTAGGTGACCGGGACGGTGACGTCCGCGATCCCGGCGTCCTGGAGCACCTCCCAGCACTCCTCGACCTGGTCGAAGGTGGCCATGTCGGCCATCGAGCACCCGGCCGCCAGGTCGGGCAGCACGACCTTCTGCGAGGCGGAGGTGAGGATGTCGGCGGACTCGGCCATGAAGTGCACGCCGCAGAAGACGATGTACTCGGCGTCCGGCCGGGCCGCGGCCTCCCGGGCGAGCTTGAACGAGTCGCCGGTCACGTCGGCGAACCGGATGACCTCGTCGCGCTGGTAGTGGTGGCCCAGGACGAAGACCCGCTCGCCGAGCGCCGCCTTGGCCCGCCGGGCGCGCTCCACCAGCGCCGGGTCGGACGCGGACGGCAGCTCGCCGGGACAGTCGACGCCGCGCTCGCTGTGCGGGTCGACACCCCTGCCGAGGACGAAGAGCGGAAGCCCGGTCTCGGTGGTCGTCACGGCCACACCCCCTTATCGTCGAAGTGACGACTAATGATGACACACGTCCCGGAGGCGCCGTTCGCCGGGAGGGGGTCCCGGATCCGGGCGAGGAGTTCGCGGCCTTTCAGGAATGTGTGCACCGGGACGGGTGTTGGTAGCGTCTGAGAAGGACGTCATACACAGACAGCCGTTCCCGGGGAGCGGCTGACGCAGACGCGGGAGTCACCACATGTCGGTTGAGAGCAGCGAGACCACGGCGCAGGGCCTGATCCTCAGTTCCGCGGCCGCCGCGAAGGTCAAGAGCCTGCTGGAGCAGCAGGGCGAGGAGGGACTCCAGCTGCGCGTGGCCGTGCAGCCCGGTGGCTGTTCCGGCCTGCGCTACCAGCTCTTCTTCGACGACCGTTCGATGGACGGCGACGTCGTCTCCGACTTCGACGGCGTGAGCGTGGTCACCGACCGGATGAGCGCGCCCTACCTGGTGGGTGCCACCGTCGACTTCGTCGACACGATCGAGAAGCAGGGCTTCACGATCGACAACCCCAACGCCACGGGCTCGTGCGCCTGCGGCGACTCGTTCAACTGACCGGGCGCGCACGGCCGGTCCGGACGGGGCGGCTCGTCCCGTAGGGCGAGACCGCGAAGGCCCCGCGGGATGACATCCGTCACCCCGCGGGGCCTTCGCGCGCCCGCGCTGTCGCGTATTCTTGCGAGGCTCGACGCCCCTGTTTCCAGATGCCGACAACGAGGAGAACAACCCCGTGCGCATCGCCGTCACCGGCTCCATCGCGACCGACCACCTGATGACCTTCCCCGGGCGCTTCGGCGACCAGCTCATCGCCGAGCAGCTCGACCGGGTGTCCCTGTCGTTCCTGGTGGACGACCTGCAGATCCGCCGTGGCGGCTGCGCGGCCAACATCGCCTTCGGCATGGGCTGCCTGGGGCTGCGGCCCGTCCTGGTCGGCGCGGTCGGCGCGGACTTCGCCGACTACCGCTCCTGGCTGGAGCGCCACGGCGTCGACTGTGACTCCGTGCACGTCTCCGAGATCCACCACACCGCCCGGTTCCTGTGCACCACCGACCAGGACCACAACCAGATCGCCTCGTTCTACACCGGCGCGATGGCCGAGGCCCGCCTGATCGAGCTGGGCCCCATCGTCGACCGGCTCGGCGGCCTGGACCTGGTGCTGGTCAGCCCCAACGACCCCGAGGGCATGCTCAGGCACACCGACGAGGCGCGCCAGCGGGGGATCCCGTTCGCGGCCGACCCCTCCCAGCAGCTCGCCCGGATGCCCGGGGACCAGATCCGCCAGCTCGTCGACGGTGCCGCCTACCTGTTCGGCAACGACTACGAGAAGGGCATGATCGAGCAGAAGACCGGCTGGAGTGACGCGGAGATCCTCGACCGGGTCGCCGTCCGCGTCACCACGCTCGGCCCCAAGGGCGTCGTCATCGACCGCAAGGGCGAGCCGTCCCTGCACGTCCCCGCCGCGCCCGAGCTCGGCAAGGCCGACCCCACCGGGGTGGGCGACGCCTTCCGTTCCGGTTTCCTGTCCGCCCTGGCCTGGGGGCTGTCCCTGGAGCGCTGCGGCCAGGTCGGCAACCTCGTCGCCACCCACGTCCTGGAGCGCGTCGGGGGCCAGGAGTACGAGCTCGGCCGGAAGGTCTTCCTGGAGCGCCTCGCCGACGCCTACGGCGCCGACGCCGCCTCGGACGTGTCGGGCTTCCTGAACTGCCACTACGCCTGACCCGGCGTGTCCCGCCGCCTCCGGCGCCCGGGGCCGCCACCCGTGCCGGAACCGCCCCCGGTACCGGAGACCGTCACCCGTGCGCCCGAGACCGTCACCCCTGCCGGTGACCACCCGTGCGGGACCGGTACTCGTGCGCGAACCGGCGCCCGTACCGGAACCAGGCTCCGTCGCCGCGTCACCGCGCCCGGCCCGCCGCGCCCTCGCGCCGCAGGGCCGGGCGCGGCGGGCTCCGGCCGTTCGTTTCCGGTCGTCCGCGCGCCCGGTCCGGGCCGTCCGCGCGGGCCGGGTGTCAGGTGCCCGCGTAGACGCGGTGGACGAACTCGGCCATCTTGTCGTCCGGCAGGTGCCTGGCCAGGTCGGCCTCGCTGATCATGCCGATGATGCGGCCGTTCTCGATCACCGGCAGCCGCCGTATCTGGTTCTGCTCCATCTTGTCCAGCGCCTCGGCGACGTCGGCGTCCGCGGAGACCCAGACCAGGCCGGTGGCCAGCTCCCCGGCGGTGATCTTGGACGGGTCCTGGCCATGGGCCACGCACTTGACCACGATGTCGCGGTCGGTGATGATCCCCTTCAGCCGGTCGTCGCTGCCGCAGATGGGCAGCGCGCCCACGTTCATGTCGCGCATCATCTGCGCCGCCCGGTCGAGCGTCTCGTGTGCCTCGACGCACCGGACCCCGGCGTGCATCAGATCTCTGGCGGTCTCACCGCTCATGTCGTCCCCCCGATTCCTCTGGTCGGACTTACGGAGGGGACATACCCGATTTAAGGGCAGATCAGTAATTACGCCGCACGTGGATGGCCCAGCCCCGCTGGGGGAGCTCGTAGCTGGCCACGTGCCGGTGCGACTTCAGCCGGCACCACGCAGGGATGTCGTTGAAGGCGGCGGGATCGTCGGCCAGCACCGAGACGATCCCGTTGAGCGGCACGAGGTTGATCTGCTCGGCCAGCATGATGATGGGGATCGGGCACTTCTTGCCCAACGCGTCGATCGTCAGGGCCGGAGGCTGGGCGGAATCCGCCGGGGTGGCCTGGCTGGACGTCATGACCTTCTCACTCCCCGAAAGTTGATCACAGCTTTACCCCCGCCTCCTCACGGATCCTGCGCACCGCGTCCGGCAGGACGGACAGGAAGCGGTCGACATCCGTCGCCGAGGCGCCTCGGGGCAGCGACACCCGTACGTTCCCGTGCGTGAGCACGCCCATGGCCTCCAAAACATGCGACGGACGAAGCGTACTCGCCGTGCACGAGCTGCCGGACGATACCGAGAATCCGGCCCTGTCGAGTTCGGTCAGCAGTGCCTCACCCTCCACGTAGAGACACGAGAACGTGACGATGTGCGGTGCCCGCGCCACCGGGTCGCCGATCACCTCGACGTCCGGGACCGTCCGGGCGACCTCGGTCCTGATCCGGTCCACGAGCGCGGCGATCCTGGCCGACTCGATGGCCGACTCGGCCACGGTGGCGCGCAGCGCCGCCGCCGCCGCGACGATCGCCGGGACGTTCTCGAACCCCGGGACCCTGCGGCGCTCGCGGTCGTCGTCGGGCAGCGGGCTGCGCCAGCGGGTGCCCTTGCGGACCACCAGGATCCCCACCCCGGCCGGGCCGCCCCACTTGTGGGCGCTCGCGGCCAGCACCGACCACCCGCCGGGCAGCGGCATCCGGCCCGCGGTCTGGGCCGCGTCCACCAGCAGCGGCACCCCCGCCCCGGCGCACGCCTCGGCGACCTCGGCCACCGGCTGCAGGGTGCCGACCTCGTGGTTGGCGCTCTGCAGGCAGGCCAGCGCCGTGCCCTCGGCAGCGGCCGCCTCGGCGAACGCGCCCGCCTCGACCGCGCCGGTGATGCCGACGCCGACCGTCTCGACCGCCCCGCCGTCGCGCTCGTGGATGCCCGCGGCGTGCAGCACGCTGGAGTGCTCCACCGCCGAGGTCACCAGGCGCCTCCCGGCCCGGCGCCGCCCGTGCAGGGTGCCGAGCACGCCCAGGTGCACCGCCTGGGTCCCCGAGGAGGTGAACGAGACCTCGTCCGGCCTGGCGCCCAGCGCCTCGGCCACCTCGGTCCTGGCCTGTTCCAGTAACATTCTGGCCCGGCGGGCCGAACCGTACAGTCTCGCGGGATCGGCCCAGCCGACGTCCAGGGCCGCGATCAGGGCCTCGCGGGCCTGGGGGTGCAGCGGCTCCGTGGAGGCCGCGTCGAAGTACGCCACGCTCCCAATCGTCGCACCACGCGCGGTGCGGGCGGGGGCTGGGCGGGAGGGCGGCCCATGGTCGCGCTAATGTGTCCCCCAGCGTGAAGCTGCTGACTACGAAAACCTGAACGTGAACAAACGATCTCCCAGGAGCGACTCCTGGGCTTCATCTGTGGGGTAGGCGATCCGTGAGTCCGACCCGCCGTTCTGCACGGCGTCCGTTGGCCCGCCGCCGGGTGCCACGCGCCGCCGCTCTGGCGCTGCCGCTGGTTTCCCTGACGGCGTGCAGTGCCGAAGACTGGTCCCGAGCCGGCCTGCCCGAGGGCATCACCGAGCAGTCCAACGCCGTCCAGAGCCTGTGGAACGGCTCGTGGATCGCGGCTCTCGGCACCGGCGTGGTCGTGTGGGGGCTGATCCTGTGGTCCGTCGCCTTCCACCGCAAGAGGAAGAACTCCGCCGACGAACTGCCCCCCCAGGTGCGGTACAACCTGCCGATCGAGATCCTCTACACGGTGATCCCGATCATCATGGTCGGCGTGTTCTTCTTCTTCACCGCCAGGGACCAGAACTACATCACCACCATGTCCGACAAGCCTGACGTCACGGTCAGGGTCGAGGGCTTCCAGTGGAGCTGGCGCTTCACCACCGAGTCGGGCGGCAAGACCGTCCAGGTGGCCGGCATGCCGGCGGAGAACTACATGAAGGGCCCGCAGCTCGTGCTGCCGGCCGGCAGGAACGTCAAGTTCCTGCTCAGCTCGCCCGACGTCATCCACTCCTTCTGGATCCCGGCGTTCCACTTCAAGCTGGACGTGATCCCGGGCGTGGACAACAGGTTCGAGGTGCGGACGCTGGAAAAGACCGGCGTCTTCGCCGGGCGCTGCGCCGAGCTGTGCGGCGTGGACCACAGCCGGATGCTCTTCTCGGTGAAGCTCGTCGAGGCAGACGAGTTCGACAGGTACATCGCTAGCCAGGCCGGTGCCCAGTGACAGCAGTCAACAATCCCCTCGTCCTCTCCCCGGCGACGCCGACCCGCAAGGGCCTGGTGATCACCAAGTGGGCGTCGTCCACCGATCACAAGATCATCGGACACCTCTACCTGATCACGTCGTTCGTCTTCTTCCTGATCGGCGGCGTGATGGCGCTGGTCATGAGGGCGGAGCTGGCGCAGCCGGGTCTCCAGATGATCAGCAACGAGCAGTTCAACCAGCTGTTCACCATGCACGGCACGATCATGCTGCTGATGTTCGCGACCCCGCTGTTCGCGGGGTTCGCCAACGAGCTGATGCCGCTGCAGATCGGCGCTCCCGACGTCGCCTTCCCGCGGCTGAACATGGTCAGCTACTGGCTCTTCGCCTTCGGCAGCACGATCGCGCTGGCGGGGTTCATCACCCCGGGCGGCGCGGCCAGCTTCGGCTGGACCGCCTACGCCCCGCTGTCGGACGCGATCTTCTCTCCCGGCATCGGCGCCGACCTGTGGATCGTCGGACTGACCATCAGCGGTCTGGGCACGATCCTCGGCTCGGTGAACTTCATCACCACGATCATCTGCATGCGCGCGCCCGGAATGACGATGTTCCGGATGCCGATGTTCACCTGGAACATCCTGCTCACCTCGATCCTGGTGCTGATGGCCTTCCCGGTGCTGGCCGCCGCCCTGCTGGCGCTGGAGGCCGACCGCAAGCTCGGCACGCAGATCTTCCACCCCCAGAGCGGCGGCGCGCTGCTGTGGCAGCACCTGTTCTGGTTCTTCGGCCACCCCGAGGTCTACATCATCGCGCTGCCGTTCTTCGGCATCATCACCGAGGTCATCCCGGTCTTCAGCCGCAAGCCGCTGTTCGGCTACATCAGCCTGGTCGGCGCCACCATCGCCATCGCGGGCTTGTCGATCACGGTGTGGGCGCACCACATGTTCGCCACCGGCCAGGTGCTGCTGCCGTTCTTCTCGTTCATGACGTTCCTCATCGCGGTGCCCACCGGGGTGAAGTTCTTCAACTGGATCGGCACCATGTGGCGCGGCCACCTGTCGTTCGAGTCGCCGATGCTGTTCGCGATCGGCTTCCTGGTGACGTTCCTGTTCGGCGGCCTGACCGGCGTCATCCTGGCCTCCCCGCCGCTGGACTTCCAGGTGGCCGACTCCTACTTCGTGGTCGCCCACTTCCACTACGTGGTCTTCGGCACCGTGGTGTTCGCCATGTTCGCCGGGTTCTACTTCTGGTGGCCCAAGTTCACCGGCACGATGCTGAACGACCGGCTGGGCAAGGTCCACTTCTGGACGCTGTTCATCGGCTTCCACACCACCTTCCTGGTCCAGCACTGGCTGGGCGCGCAGGGCTTCCCGCGCCGCTACGCCGACTACAGCCCGATCGACGGCTTCACCGACCTGAACATGGTCTCGTCGGTGGGCGCGTTCCTGCTGGGCGCCTCCACGCTGCCGTTCATGTACAACGTGTGGAAGACCGCCAAGACCGCGCCGCGGGTCACGGTGGACGACCCGTGGGGGTACGGCAACTCCCTGGAGTGGGCGACCTCCTGCCCGCCGCCCCGGCACAACTTCACCTCCCTGCCCCGTATCAGGTCCGAGCGTCCCGCGTTCGACCTCAAGCGCCCGTACGCCCAGACCCCCGGTGAGCTGGAGAAGGAGGAGGCCCGATGAAGGTCCAGGGCTGGCTGTTCATCCTCTGCGGCGTGTTCTTCGCCGCCGTGGACGTCGTCTACTGGTACTGGTCCAAGGAGCCGGTCGGCACGACCGCGATGGCCATCTCGGTGGGCTTCGCGTTCATGATCGGCTACTACCTGATGTACACGGCCCGCCGCATCGGCGAGCAGCCCGAGGACGACAAGCAGGGCGAGATCGCCGACGGCGCCGGAGAGCTCGGCTTCTTCAGCCCGCACAGCTGGTGGCCGCTGTTCGTCTGCCTGGCGGTCGCGCTCACCGCGGTCGGCCTGGTCATCGGCTGGTGGCTGTTCCTGATCGGCGTCTTCGCGGTCCTGATGGCCACCATCGGGTTCGTCTTCGAGTACTACCGGGGCAACTTCTCGCACTGACGTCCCGGCACCCGCGCCACGAGGCGGGCCACGGAAATCCTCCGTGGCCCGCTTTTTGTCGTTTATTGGGTGCTCGCGGTGGATGTCTTCCGTGGCGGACCGCCTACTCCGGGTAATAACTGAATCAGTGGTTCGATCCGGACAGGGGAGTTCATGTGGGGCACGCTATCCGCGGTTCGAGCCGGGGGGCCGGGGCCGGACTGCTGGCCCTCGCCCTGGTGACCGCCTCCTGCTCGACGAGCACCGCCACGCCGGGCGGATCCGCACCGGCCTCCTCGCCCGCCGCGGCGGCGGCCCTGGTCACCGTGGCGCCCCTGAACGGGGCGACCGGCGTGCCCACCGACGCGCCGATCGTGGTCGCAGCCCAGGGCGGCACGCTGACCCAGGTCGCCGTCAGGGCCGTGAAGGGCTCCAAGAAGCCGCTGGCGGGCGTTCTGAGCGCCGACGGTACCCAGTGGCGCAGCCGCGGCACGGCGGCTCCAGGGGCCTCCTACGAGGTCCAGGCGACGGCCGTCAACCCGGCGGGCACCGCCACCCGGACCACCTCCTCGTTCTCGACCGTGAAGGCGCGGGAGACGTTCGCGATCCAGAACATCACCCCGAACAAGGACGACACCGGCCTGACCGTCGGCGTCGGCATGCCGATCATGATCACCTTCGACCGGGACGTCTCCGACCGGGTCTCGATCGAACGCCACCTGTCGGTGAAGACCTCCCGGCCCGTGCTGGGCGCGTGGCACTGGTTCGACGACCGCAACGTGCACTTCCGCCCCAAGAGGTTCTGGCCGGCCGGCACCAGGGTCCGCGTGCAGGCCCGCCTCGCCGGGGTGCGCGGCGGCGCCGGCCTGTACGGCGCGGCCGGCCGCACCGTCGACTTCAGGATCGGCCGCTCGCAGATCACCCGGGGCAGCGTGCTGTCCCACCACCTCACCGTGCGGCGCGACGGCAGGGTCGTCCGGGAGATCCCGATGAGCGCCGGCAAGGGGGGCGTGTGGAAGTACCACACGACCAGCGGCGTGCACCTGGCCATGTCCCGGGAGAACGTGACCGTCATGACCTCGCCGGGGATCGGGCCGGGCTCGCCCGGGTACTACCGGCTGACCGTCTACGACACCGTGCGCATCTCCAACAGCGGCGAGTACATCCACAGCGCGCCCTGGTCGGTCGGCTCCCAGGGGTACTCCAACGTCAGCCACGGCTGCGTCAACGTCAGCCCGTCCAACGCCAAGTGGTTCCTGGACAACACGCTGATCGGGGACCCGATCATCATCACCGGCTCGCCCCGCGTCCTGGAGCCCACCAACGGCTGGGGGCACTGGCAGGAGAGCTGGCGCCAGTGGCTGAAGTGGAGCAGCCTCAAGCACTTCACCACCGACGACGTCTGACCCCTGCCATCCGCGAGGCCCGTACGAGGTCCGTACCAGAGGCCCGTGCGAGGTCCGTACGAGAGCGTGCGAGGCCCGCGGCGGGCCCCAGGCGCACGAGAAGGGGGCCCGGACACCGTGTCGGTGTCCGGGCCCCCTCACGTGCGGCCGTGGCCCCTGGGTGCCCCTGAGAGCCCCTGAGAGCCCCTGGGGGTCTCCCGGTCAGTGCTCCCGGAGGCCCTGAGGCCCCCGGGGTAGTGCGGTCAGCGGGTCAGGGACCTGTCCTCGCCCTTGCCGACCGCGGCGTGCTCGTCGTGACCGTGGCCGTCTCCGTGGCCGTCTCCGTGGCCGTCTCCGTGCCCTGCCTCCAGCGGGATCTTCTCGCCGCCGTAGGCCTGGCTCATCTTGACGCGGAGCCTGCCCAGCGGGCCGCGCATCCCCTTGGACGGGATGCCGTCGCGGCCGGTGTTCCCGTCGGTGATGACCGGGACGGTCTCCCGGCGCATGTGGGCCGCGATGGCCTCGTGCGGCGGGACGTGCACCTCGACGTACTCGCCGTGGGGGAGCCGCTTGATCACGCCGGACTCCACGCCGTGGCTGAGGATCTCCGCGTCGCTGCGCTGCAGGCCCAGGCAGACCCGGTAGGTGATGATGTACGCCACCACCGGCCCGGCGATGATCAGGAAGCGTCCGACGTAGGTCGTCCAGTTCAGCGAGACCTGGAAGAACGCGGAGATCTCGTCGTTGGCGCCGAGCAGCCACAGGACACCGTAGAAGGTGACCGCGGCCATGCCGATCGAGGTGCGGTGCGGGTTGTTGCGGGGACGCTCGGCGATGTGGTGCTCGCGCCGGTCGCCGGTGACCCACTGTTCGATGAACGGGTAGAGCGCCAGGCCCGTCATGATGATGCCCATCGGCACCAGGGCGGGGATCAGCACGCTCATCGCGAGCGTTCCCCCGGCCTGACCGAAGAGGTTGATCTCCCAGGCGGGCATCAGGCGGAGCGAGCCCTCCAGGAAGCCCATGTAGAAGTCGGGCTGCGAACCGGCCGAGATGTCGGCCGGGGTGTAGGGACCGAACAGCCAGATCGGGTTGATCTGGGCGAAGGTGCCCAGCAGCGCGATGACCCCGAACGTGAACATGAAGTAGGCGCCGGCCTTGATCATGAAGGCCGGGTAGAAGGGGGAGCCCACCACGTTCTCGTTCGTGCGGCCCTTGCCCGACATCTGGGTGTGCTTCTGCACCCACATCAGGATCATGTGGGCGCTGATCAGCGCCAGCAGGATGCCCGGGATCAGCAGGATGTGCAGGGAGTAGAACCGGGAGATGACGTCCTCGCCCGGGTACTCGCCGCCGAAGAGGAAGAAGGTGATCCAGGTGCCGACCAGCGGCAGCGAGATCGCCACGCCCTCGGTGATCCGCAGGCCCGCGCCGGAGAGCAGGTCGTCGGGCAGGGAGTAGCCGGTGAGGCCCTCGGCCAGCGCCAGCGTCAGCAGCAGCACGCCGATCAGCCAGTTGAGCTCGCGGGGCTTGCGGTAGGCGCCGGTGAAGAACACCCGCAGCGCGTGGATCATCATGCCGCCGATGAACAGCAGCGCCGCCCAGTGGTGCATCTGGCGCATCAGCAGTCCGCCGCGCACGTCGAAGCTGATCGACAGCGACGACGCGTACGCCTCGGACATCATGACGCCGCGGAGCGCGTCGTAGGAGCCGGCGTACTCCACGTGGGCCATGCTCGGCTTGAAGAACAGGGTCAGGAACGTGCCGGTCAGCAGGAGGATGATGAAGGAGTAGAGAGCGATCTCACCGAGGAGGAACGACCAGTGGTCGGGAAAGATCTTCCGAAGGTTGCGCCGGAGGAAGTTCCCCGCCCCGAGGCGGTCGTCGACGAAGTTACCCGCGCCCGCGATGGGCTTGGGAACGCTTTCGACACTCATTTTTGTTTGGCTCCGTTCTCACGGGCCTCGGCCTCGGCGTCGCCACGCTCCCAGAAGCTGGGACCGACAGGGACGGCGAAGTCCGCCGTAGCAACGAGGTACCCCTCATTATCCACGGCGATGGGCAGCTGGGGCAGAGGGCGGGCGGCCGGGCCGAAGATGACCTTGGCGCCGTCGGCGGCGTCGAAGGTCGACTGGTGGCACGGGCACAGGATGTGGTGGGTGGTCTGCTCGTACAGGGCCGCGGGGCAGCCGACGTGCGTGCAGATCTTGGAGTAGGCCACGATCCCGTCGTGCGTCCAGTTCAGGTTCGTCCCGGACCTGAGCTCCTCGGGACGGAACTTGATCAGGATCAGCGTGGCCTTGGCCAGCGCGTTCAGGTCGTGCTCGTAGCCCTCGGGGACCACCGACAGGATACCGCCGGGGGAGTTGAAGTCGGCCGCCCGGATGGGCGAGCCGCTTCCCTCGACGAGCAGCTTGCGGGGCTTGCCGTCCTTGGTCTTCTCTCCCCAGACGGTGTGCCGCAGCTTCTCGGGGAAGTCGTTGTAGGTCGGGCCGAGGTCGCGCAGCAGCACCAGCGGGGCCAGGCCCAGCGGGGCGGCTGCGGCCAGCAGGGTGCGCCGCAGCAGCGGGCGCTTGGTGATCCCGCTCTCGGCCGCGCCCTGCATGAAGGTCTCGCCGACGTAGGCCCTGGTCGCGGGGTCGGAGGCCATCGGGTGGCGTTCCTGGACCAGGCTGTACTTCGGCATCACCATGCGGACCCAGGTCACCATGCCCGCGGCCAGCGCGAGCAGCGCCAGGGTGAGCGTGCCGCCCAGCGCGAAGTTGGAGGTCTGCGTCTTCGCGACGTCGCCCACCTGGAAGATCACGTACGACGCGACGAAGGCGATCCCGGCCAGGAAGGCGACGGCGAAGCAGAGGGCGGCGTAACGCTCGCCCTTCTTCGCGGTCGCCTCGTCCTGCGGAACGACCCCGGGGACCTGGACGTCCGCGGGCCGGGCGGCCTGCCCGGTGCCGAGCATCGAGGTGCTCGCCGCGGGCGAGGGGGTGCCGATGACGCGCTTGGGCGCGCGCTCCTCGGGCTGTTCTGTGCCGTGGTTGTTCTCAGTCATTTGGCCTGTCGCCTCTTCGCGGTGATCCAGATGGCGGCCAGGGAGAGCAGGCTCAGACCGACGATCCAGGCCACCAGACCCTCGGTGACCGGGCCGATGCGGCCGAGACCGGCGCCGCCCGGGTCGGGCTCGTTGCGCACGCCCACGATGTAGGCGATCATGTCCCGCTTCTGCTCGGGGGTGATGATGCTGTCGTTGAACACCGGCATCGCCTGCGGGCCGGTGACCATGGCCTCGTAGATCTGCCGCTCGGTGGCCTGGTGCAGCGGCGGGGCGTACTTGCCCTGGGTCAGGGCGCCGCCCGCGCCGACGAAGTTGTGGCACTGGATGCAGTTCGCCCGGAACAGTTCACCGCCCTTGACCGCGTCGCCCTTGCTGGCGTCGACCATGTCGTCGTCCGGCGTGACCGGGCCACCGCCCAGGGACTGGATGTAGGCGCCGAGCTGGCGCAGCGTGTCCCGGGTGACCCAGGGGGCCACGGGCTTGCGCGGGGCCTGCGACGACGGGTTGGCCAGGGGCATGCGCCCGCTGCCGACCTGGAAGTCGACGGAGGCCGAGCCGACGCCGATCAGGGTCGGCCCCTGGCCGGTGCCCTCGGCGTTGCGCCCGTGACAGCTGGAGCAGCTGCGCTCGAAGAGCTTCTTGCCCTCGGCCACGTCGTCGGCCCTGCCGGACGCGATCGCCGCGTCGGCCTGCCGGGGGGTGGAGGCCGCCAGGGCGACGGTATAGAACCCGCCGATCAGCCCCAGGGCCAGGAGCAGGACGGCGTATCTCGCGAGGGGATGCCGCCGCCCAGCGGTGATCCTATTCACAGAGATCCCCGATTCCTTATTGAATTCCGTAGATGGTCACGAAAAGGCCGATCCAGACCACGTCCACGAAGTGCCAGTAGTAGGACACGACGATCGCGCTGGTCGCCTGCTCACGGGTGAAGCGCTTCGCGGCGTACGTGCGTCCCAGCATGAGCAGGAACGCGATCAGCCCACCGGTCACGTGCAGGCCGTGGAAGCCCGTGGTCAGATAGAACACCGAGTCGTACGCGGAGTGCGACAGCGTGTGCCCCTCGTGGACCAGCTCGCTGTACTCGTACAGCTGGCCGGCGACGAAGACGGCGCCCATCAGGAAGCTGACGATGTACCAGAAGCGCAGCTTGGCGACCTGGCCCTTCTCGGCAGCCCACACGCCCAGCTGGCAGGTCACACTCGACAGGACCAGGATGACCGTGTTGGCCAGGGAGAACGGGACGTTCAGGTGAGCCTCGGGCCAGGGTTGCCCCTGGCCGATGGTCACCGACCGGATGGTGAAGTACATCGCGAACAGCGCCGCGAAGAACATGAGCTCGGAGGACAGCCAGACGATCGTCCCCACGCTGACCAGATCGGGCCGGCGGGACGAATGTGCTGTCGTCGTCGTTGAGATTGCGGATGCTGTCGCCACGGGCAGCATTATTGCGGCTCTCCTGCTCGGGTCGCCGCACGCCCCCCCGATAGGGAGCGCATACGCCCTCTCGAAGTGGACGTACAGGGCAATTCGCCCGGCAATGGCTCCGGTCTGGGAGCCGGGGGCGGCAGACCGGTAGCATCCCAGGTGACCATACATCGACGGACGAGGGACAGTGAGCGCGACCGTGAGCACCGACGACACGACGATGAGGATCCTCGTCTACAGCGACGACGCGAGCACCCGCGAGAGAGTCCGCCAGGCCGTCGGCCGCCGCCCCGCCGCCGACGTGCCCTTCGTGGAGATCGTGGAGTGCGCCACCCACGCCAAGGTCGTCCAGTACTTCGACTCCGGTGAGATCGACGTCGCCGTGCTCGACGCCGAGGCCAAGCCGGCCGGGGGCATGGGCGTGGCCCGCCAGGCCAAGGACGAGGTGCACGACTGCCCGCCGATCTGCCTGCTGATCGCCCGCAGCGCCGACCGCTGGCTGGCCGAGTGGTCGCGCGCCGAGGCCGTGCTGGGGCACCCGATCGACCCGGTCGTGCTCGCCGAGACCGTCGCCGACCTGATGCGCCGCCGCCTGTCCACCCGCCTGCCCGCCCGGTAGAGAACCCCGGCGAAGACCCCCCTGGAGACCTTCATGGACGCGCGTACCACCTGGCCCGCGCTGTTGTCCGCCCTGCTCGCGGGTGAGCACCTGACGGCCGACGAGACCGCCTGGGCGATGGACCAGATCATGTCCGGCTCGGCCACCCCCGCCCAGATCGCCGGCTTCGCCGTGGCGCTGCGGGCCAAGGGCGAGACGGTCGCAGAGGTGGCCGGCCTGGCGCGCATCATGCTGGAGCGGGCCGTGCCGCTGTCGGTCGAGGGCCACGTCGTCGACGTCGTCGGCACCGGGGGAGACCGGGCGCACACCGTCAACGTCTCGACCATGGCCGCGATCGTGGCCGCCGCCGCCGGGGCCAGGGTCGTCAAGCACGGCAACCGGGCCGCCTCCTCCTCCTGCGGCGCCGCCGACGTCCTGGAGCACCTGGGGATCATGCTCGACCTGCCCCCGGCCGAGACCGCCAGGGTCGCGGTGGAGGCCGGGATCGCCTTCTGCTTCGCGCCCGTCTACCACCCGGCGCTGCGCTTCGCGGGCCCGCCCCGCAAGGAGCTGGGCATCCCCACGGTCTTCAACTTCCTGGGCCCGATGACCAACCCGGCCAGGCCCGCCGCCCAGGCGGTCGGCATCTTCGACGAGCGCATGCTCCCCGTGGTGGCCGGCGTGTTCGCCGAGCGCGGCGTCTCCGCGCTCGTCTTCAGGGGCGACGACGGGCTGGACGAGCTGACCATCTCCACGACCTCCACGGTCTGGGTGGTGCGCGCCGGCCAGGCCGAGCGGACCGTGTTCGACCCGGCCGTCCTGGACATCACCAGGGCAGAGCCGGACGCGCTGCGCGGCGGGGACGTGGCCTTCAACGCCCAGGCCGTCCACGACCTCCTCGCCGGCCGCACCGGCCCGGTCCGCGACGCCGTGCTGCTGAACGCCGCCGCCGCGCTGGTCGCCCTCGACGGCGCCTCCGGCGACGCGAGCGGCGCCGTCGAGGACCTGGACGCCGCGATGGCCGCCGGGTACGAGCGCGCCGTGCGGGCCGTCGACTCCGGTGCCGCCGCCGCCACCCTGGAGCGCTGGATCGAGGTCAGCCGGCCGCGCTCCTGACGTCGGCCCTCCCCTCGTGGACGGACCGCAGATCCGCCCACGAGGGGATGTGACCCTCGCTGGGAGCGCTCTAGATTGCGTCCATGTGGCGTGCCGACTCCTTGATCGGGCAGATGCTCCCCCTCCTGCTGGCGTGCGTGACGCCGGGTCTCTGCCTGGCCGTCGCGGTCCTGGCGCGCGAGCGCAGGCTGCTGCTGCTCAGGCTGAGATCCTGGGAGGCCGGGGACGCCGACCGGCGGCGGGAGCTGGCCCGCGCCCGGTTCGCCGAGCGCCGGGCGCGCATCGCCCGGGAGCTGCACGACATCGTCGCGCAGGGGATCAGCATGATGACGCTCGGCGTGGGCGCCGGGCGGATGATCATGAGCAAGGATCCCGAACGGGCCAGGGAGACCCTCAGGGTGGCCGAGGAGTCCGGCCGCCAGGCGCTGGTCGAGCTCCAGCGTGCCCTGTCCCTGCTGGACCTCGACGGTCCCTCCACCGGCAGGACGCCCCAGCCCAGGCTGTCGGACCTGGGCGACCTGCTCGCCGGGATCCGGGCGAGGGGGCTGCGGGTGGAGGTGGTCGAGGACGGCCGCCCCGCCGAGGTCGGGCTCGCCCTGGAGCTGGTGGCCTACCGCATCGTCCAGGAGGCGCTCGCCAACACCCTGCGGCACGCCGGGGCGGATTCGGCCCGCGTCACGCTGCGCTGGCGGCCGGGCCTGCTGGAGGTGTCCGTCCGCGACGACGGGCGCTCCGGCCCGCCGGGGGCCGCCGGGGCCGGCCTGCTCGGCATGCGCGAGCGCGCCGTCCTGTTCGGCGGGACGCTGGAGGCCGGCGTGCTGCGCGGCGGGGGCTTCGAGGTACGGGCCAGGCTGCCCACCGCCGGTGAGGTGAACCCCGGCCGCACCGGCGAGCCGGGGGGGCGGGCGCGGGGGCTAGTCGGACTCGCCCAGGCCGATCGAGAAGGCGGCGTCGAGGTCGTGCCGGGAGTAGGCCCGGAAGGCGATGTGCGTCTCGGTGTGCAGCACCCCGGCCACCTTGTTGATCCGCCCGGGGATCACCTCGGCGATCTCCTCGTAGGCGCTCACCCGGACCATGGCCATCAGGTCGTACTCGCCGGTTATCGAGTAGACCTCGCTCACCCCGTCGATCTCGGCGATCGTCTGGGCGACCTCGGGGATCCGGTCCACCTCGGCGTTGATGTGCACGATCGCGGTGACCACGAGCTTCCTCCTCGTTGAGTGCTGCCTGCCGCCTCAGAAGCTACCAGTGCCGTCCCGCGCGGCGCTCAGCGCAGCGGGCGGCCCTCGCGCGCCCGGCGCGGCTCGCCCCCCTGGTAGGCGCGGTCGATGCGCGCCTTGAGCCTCCCGGCGCCCGAGACGGGAAGGCTCCAGGTGCCCTCCACCTGCACCAGCCGGATCCCGGGTGACTCCAGCCAGCGCAGCACGCACTCGGTCTCCTCGGCACTGGCCGCGTGGACCGGCCCGGCCCCCGGGGACACGGTCTCCGCGGTGGCCGTCAGCGCGTCGACGAACGGGGTGGGATGGGCCCCGGAGGGCATCACCCCGGCCGAGGCGAGGCGGCCGTAGCGCACCACGTGGATCTCCCACCGGCCGCCGGGGAGCGGGGCGGCGGCGACCAGCTGGGGGATCGCGGTCAGCGACCGCAGCCGCTGCATCCGGGCCGAGGTGCGCACGTAGGCGGCCAGCCGGTCGCGGTCGGCCGCGGCCTCCTCGTAGCGCTGGTCGAGCGCCAGGCGCTCCATCCGGGCCTCGATGGCCGAGAAGACCGGGGCCGCGTCCAGCTCCAGCGCCCGGCGGGCCGCGACCACGTGCACGGCGTACTCCTCGGGGCTCTGGCGGCCCTCGCACGGCGCCCCGCACCGGCCGATCTCGGCGAGCGCGCAGGCCGACCGCCGCGAGCGCAGGGTGATCCGCTCGGTGCACTGGCGCAGCGGGATCGTCTCGTGCAGCGCCGCGCGGGCGTCCTCGGCGGCGCGGGTGCTGGAGAACGGGCCCAGGTAGGAGGCGTCGTCGTCCTTGATCTCGCGGACCACCGACAGTCGGGGGAACGGCTCGTCGGTCAGCTTCAGCCAGAACATCTTCTCCGGGAAGCGCGACCTGCGGTTGTAGCGGGGCTTGGCCGAGCCGATCAGCCGCAGCTCCCTGACCTCCGCCTCCAGCGGGGTCGCGCAGGAGATGGACCTGACCCGCGCGGCGATGCCGACCATCTCGCGGATGCGGGGCCGGGTCTCGCCCGCGGTGAAGTAGCTGCGCACGCGGTTGCGCAGATCGACGCTCTTGCCGACGTAGAGCGGGTCGCCGCCCTCGTCCTCGAACACGTACACGCCCGGGCCGGAGGGCACGGAGTCGGCCAGGTGGCGCTTGCGGCGCTGCTCGGGCGTGGGCGCGCGGACGAAGCCCTTGAGCTCCTCCAGCGTGTGCACCCCGAACGAGCCGGCCCGTTCCAGCAGCGCGTGCAGCACGTCGGCGGTGGCCCGCGCGTCGGCGAGGGCCCGGTGGCAGGGCTCGGTGCGGCTGAACATCTTCGCCAGGGTGGCGAGCTTGGCGTTGGGCGCCTCGTCGCGGGTCAGCAGCCGCCGCGCCAGGTCCACGGTGTCGACCACCGGATGGCCGGGCGGGGGGTAGTCGTGGGCGGCGCAGGCCGCCTTGAGGAAGCCCATGTCGAACCCGGCGTTGTGCGCCACCAGGGTGGAGCCCGCGGCGAACTCCAGGAACGAAGGGAGCACCGCCTCGATCCTGGGTGCCGCCACCACCATGCCGTCGGTGATGCCGGTCAGCACCGAGATGAACGGCGGGATCGGCGAGCCGGGGTCGACGAGGGTGCCGAACTCGCCGAGCACCTCGCCGCCCCTGACCTTGACCGCCCCGATCTCGGTGATGGCGTGCTCGGCCGCCGAGACGCCGGTGGTCTCCAGGTCGAAAACGACGAAGGTGACCTCGCTGAGCGGCGTGCCCAGCTCGTCGAGCGTTCCCTGTACGGCGTAGTCCACGATCCCCGACCCTAGAAGCCCCGACCGACATTTAGCGCGCCGCCTCCCCCTCGGGGGTCCCCGCGGGACGACCCCGCAGCCCCGCGGGCGGGCGCCGCTCAGCTGCGGCGATCCCCCGCGATCATCCGCTCCAGCCGGTGCCGGTGCAGCACCAGGTCGTCGGGGTCGGCGGGCACGGGCAGCTCGCCGAAGTGGACGCGGCGCTGCCAGACGCGGGCCATGATGACCCCGTGCCGCAGCGCGGCGTAGGTCTCGTAGAACCCCATGTCCCGGGGGGTGTACCCGGTCAGCTCCCGGTAGGTGCGGCACACGTCCTCGGAGCGCATGAAGTCCGGCAGGCCCGGCAGGCCCATGGACTCGGCGACGTCCTGGAAGAACCGGTGCAGGAAGATCATCCAGGCGAGGTCCAGTTCCCGGGGGGCGATCGTGGCCATCTCCCAGTCCAGCACCCCCACCGGGGTGAAGTCCCGGTACATCACGTTCCCGATGCGGGCGTCCCCCCAGCTCAGCACGTCGGGGCCGGGATCGTCCGGCCAGTGCTCCTCCAGCCAGCGAAACGCCCGCTCCAGCAGCGGGACCGGCCTCGCGCCGTGCGCCCACGCGTAGTAGGCGCGCTGCTCGTCGACGTGCCTGCGCAGCGCCGGCCCGCCCGTCCCGGCGGGCTCCAGCGCCGCCGTCTCCCCGGCGGTGAGCGCGGTGCCGTGCAGCCTGGCCAGGATCTCCACGCTGTGCCGCTGCAGCCGGTCGCGGTCGGCCGGGGAGGCCTCCGGCAGCCAGCCCGCGAAGGTGTACGGCGGCAGGTCCGGCGGCACGTCCCCCTCCAGGCGCTCCATCACGAAGAACGGGGTGCCCAGCGGGCCGGGGTCGGGCTCGTACCACAGGGTCGCCGGGGCGGGCACGCCCGCGCGTTCCCTGGCCAGCCGCATGACCTCGAACTGCCTGCCCAGGTCGTAGTCGGGGAAGACCGGCACCGCCTCGCTCGCCGGCGCCATCCTGGCCACGCACCGCACCTCGTGGACCTCGCCGACCCCGCCGACCCCGTCGACCCCGTCGACCCCGCCGACCCCGTCGACCTCGTGGCCCTCGCCGCCGGAGGTCCATCGCGCGTCGAAGATCAGGGTCTCGCTGGACAGCCCGTTCCCCGACGGATGGTCGACCCTGGGGATCGTGACGGGTGCCCCGACCCTGCCGGTGAGCCAGGAGCGCAACCGCTCGCGTACCTCGGCAAGGTCACGGGTGGAGGTCCGCATCCCCTCGGCCCGTTCGCGCCGCTCTTCCATCGCTCTCCCGTGGCGTAGGTCACAAAGTGATCCGCACAGTCGTAACCTATGAGCAATCGCTTGTCCATAAAGGGTTCACCGGCGGGCCGGGCGCCGGTCGTCTTCGGTCAGGTCGGGGTCAGGGTGCGCTAGCCGTACCCTTGACGTGAATGCCGATCCGAGTAGGGGCCGTGATGAGTTCAGCCGGAGAGGGCCTGTCTCGTCCGTTACCCGAGCAGGTCCGTTCACACGTCGTGGAGCTGGCCTCCCAGATCCTCGGGTCGATGCCCGCCGCCTCGGTCCCCGCGCCCCTGAAGGGGATCGCCAGGTTCGACCCGCGCAAGCGCGCCAAGCTCGGCGGCACGCCCATCGCTGCGCAGCTGGAGACCGACAAGAAGTTCCGCGAGCTGGTCGCCGAGACCCTGACCGCCGGCTGGCCCGAGCTGGTCGCCAGCCTGGCCGAGGGCACCGTCCCGCCGGCCGCCGAGCCGGTGATGGTGGCCGCCGCCGCCTACCTGACCCGGCCGCCGGGCTGGGCGGAGATGGTGGAGACGGCCCGGGAGGACCTGGAGCGGTCGGCCGTGGCCGCCGAGGGGTCGGCGCAGGAGCAGACGGTCACCCGGCTGCGCGAGCAGCTCGCCGCGCAGAAGGCCGCGGCCAAGGACGAGGCCGAGCGATTGCGCGAGCAGCTGCGGTCCTCCCGCTCGGAGGTGTCCGACCTGCGCCACCGGCTGCACGACGCCCGGGAGCGGGCCAGGGCCGCCGAGGCGCGCGCCGTCGCGGCCGAGGAGGCCGCGGCCGAGGTCAAGGCGACCGCGGTCTCGGCCGGAAGCGCGACCGAGGGCGAGCTGCGCCGCCTGCGCGAGCGCCTGGCCGACGCCGAGCGCCAGCTGGAGGCCACCCGCAGGGCCGCCCGCGAGGGCCGCAGCGTGGAGGACACCAAGGTGCGCATGCTGCTGGACGCCCTCCAGGACGCCGCGGCCGGGCTGCGCAGGGAGCTGGCGCTGCCCTCGGGCATCCACCGCCCCGCCGACTCGGTGGCCGCGGTGGCCCCGGGAAGCCAGGGCGTCCAGGCGGTCCCGGCTCGGGCGCTGGCCGACGACGACCCCGCCCTGCTCGACCAGCTGCTCGCGCTGCCGCAGATCCACCTCATCGTGGACGGCTACAACGTGACCAAGTCCGGCTACGGCACCTTCACCCTCGCCGACCAGCGCAGCCGCCTGCTCACCGGCCTGGGGGCGCTCTACGCGCAGACCCGTACCGAGCTGACCTGCGTCTTCGACGGCGCGGAGCTGAACGGTCCGGTCCCGGTGTCGGCGCCGCGCGGGGTGCGCGTGATGTTCAGCGCCCCCGGGCAGATCGCCGACGACCTGATCCGCCAGCTGGTCCGCGCCGAGCCCGCAGGACGGGCCGTCGCGGTGGTCTCCTCCGACCGGGAGGTGGCCGACTCGGTGCGCAGGATGGGGGCCCGCCCGGTGCCCGCGGTCCTCCTGCTGCGCCGCCTGGGTCGTGCGTGAACCTTTCGGGTGGTTCGCGCATCGAATGATCCAGGAGGATTACCCGATGAAGAAGATCATAGCGCTCGCCCTCACCGTCCTGGCCGCCGGCGCGGCCACCGCCGCACCCGCCGGCGCGGCCACCGTCCCCACCGTCCCCACCGGCGGCACCGCGTCCACCGGGACGGCCACGATCCCCAAGGGCTTCCTGCTGTACGAGAAGGAGGCCGCCAAGAAGGACGACGACCCCGAGACGACCTGGAAGGTCAGCGGCTCGGTGAAGACCCCGCTGGCGGTGAACCCCTGCGACCGGAGCACGCCGGCCCGGACCGGCCGCCTGGCCGCGCGGACGGTGACCTACACCGCGGTGCCGGACTTCATGAAGGTCGAGCAGGTCGTGCTGTACCGCTCACCGGCCGACGCGGCCAGGGCGGTCTCCCAGGTCCGCGCGGCCCTGGTCGCGTGCCGGTCCGACACCCGGTCCGGCTCCACCTACCGCTACGCCCACGCGCGGCAGGCCGGGATCGGCGACGAGGCGCTGAGGGTCTCCGGCCAGGTGTACTACCGCGGCAAGGCCGGGGTGGGCGGCGACCGGAGCGTGCTGGTCAGGAAGGGCAGCGCGGTCCTGATCTACCAGTGGGCCGGGGAGTACTCCAGGCCCGTCGCGAGCGACTGGGCCGTCCAGCTGCGCGACGCCAGGAGGATGACCGCCAAGGTCTGCTCCGTCGCCATCTGCCGGTAGCGGCGGGCCGCCGTCCGGCGGACATGACCTGCGGCGGAAGGAACGGCCACCTGTTTGGGGCAAACCCGACGAAAAGGTGAGCCAATCATTACTTCTTCTGTACTATTCGCCGCAGGTCTGTGTATCTGGGAGGCGTTGACGTGGCCGTGGCGGGCATGCCGGTTGGACTGAGTCGGATACCGGTGGCGGCCGGTCTCGCCCTCGCACTGCTGATGGTGCCGGTGAGCGGAGCGGTCGCGGAGCCCAAGCCCACCCTCGCCCAGGCCAGGAAGAAGCTGGCCAAGCTGAACGAGCAGGCCGACCAGGTCGTGGAGAAGTACAACCAGGCCGCCGAGAAGTGGAAGCGGGCCAGGAAGAAGTACCGGACGCTCAACGGCGACCTGGCCCGCCAGAGCGAGCGGGTCGCCGGGTTGCGCGAGGAGCTCGTCTCGATGGCCGTCAGCAGCTACCAGTCCGGTGCGATCACCGGCTGGGAGAGCATGGTCGTCCAGCCCGACCCCGCCGCGCTGCTCAGCGGCCTGGCCGCCGCCGACCAGATGGCCGCCTCCCGGGCCCGCTCCCTCAGCGCCTTCGACCAGGCCACCAAGGAGCTGCGGACCAACCGGGACAAGGCCAAGGAGGTGCTGGCCGAGGCCGACGAGACCCGCGACGAGCTCGCCGAGGAGAAGGCCAAGGCCGACAGGATGGTCAAGGTCCAGACCAAGCTCCTGCGCGAGCTCGGCGCCTTCCGCCAGGGCGACCCCGACAGCGCCGGGATCCAGTACACCGGCGCCGCCTCGGGCAACGCCCGTGCCGCCCTGCAGTTCGCCTTCGCCCAGGTGGGCAAGCCCTACCAGTACGGCGGCACCGGCCCCGGCGGCTGGGACTGCTCGGGCCTGGTGCAGGCCTCCTGGCGCACCGGCGGGGTCAGCATCCCCCGGACGACCTGGCAGCAGTGGAGCTGGGGCGCGAGCCGCAAGGTCTCGCTGAACGACCTGCAGCCGGGGGACCTCATCTTCAGCGAGGGCCTGGGGCACGTCAGCATGTACGCGGGCGACGGCAAGATCGTGCACGCCCCGCAGACCGGCGACGTGGTCAAGGTCGTCCCGCTGTCGGCCTACGGCCGCCGCCTCGTCGGGGCCGTCCGCCCCTGAGGGCCCGTCGCTTCTGGGGGCCCGCCCCTGAGGGCCCGTCGCTTTTGAGGGCCCGTCCGTCCCTCAGGGCGGTTCGTGTGCCCCTGAGGGCCCCGTCGTGCTCCTGAGGGCCTGTCCGCTCCTGAGGGCCCGTGTGCCCGGGGCCGCCCTCTCCCGAGGGGGCTCCGGTCCGTCTGGGCCGCTCGCCCCCCGGACGGGCCGCCCACCGGCGCCCGTGGGGGTCCGTGAAGACGTCTCGCGCGCGGGCGACGATTCCGCGCCCTCGCGGGAGTCCTCTCTCCGGACGGACCATCGGCCTCCTCCGGCCCCCGGAGGCGTGCCGCGACACAGGACCAGGGAGACGACGATGCCCACCCCCGCGACCCCGCAGCCGCTCGGCCACACCTTCACCGCCCCCATCGAGAAGGACGGCGCCTTCGCCACCTTCGTGACCGTGCCGGGCTCGGCCGAGCTCCTCGGCACGAGGCGGGCCGTGAAGGTCACCGGGACGGTCGACGGTCACCCGTTCGCCGCCACGCTGATGCCCTCGGGCGCCGGCCCGCACTGGCTGCCGCTGCGGGCGGAGCTGTGCAGGCTGATCGGCAAGCACGAGGCCGGGGCCGAGGTGACGTTCCACCTCGAGCGGCGGCTGAGCTGAACCGTCGCCCGCGGGCCCGGGAACGCCGCTCGCGGCGACCCGGGCCACGGCGTCCCCCGCGCTCACCGCGAGGGCCGGAACGATGTGACGAAGATAACAAAACTCGCGATTCACAGGGCTTGGAGGGCGATGTGACGAGAGTCATATCTCGATCGCATAAATAGGCATCACGCAGCGGTAACGGGAGGATCAAGAAGCCCTCTCGATCCTCCGTTTCTGGGAACCCTTTGCCGAAACGTGGCGATCGGAGTAACTTCTGGCTGCGCGACGTGCAAGCCATGCCGCCGCGGTGAACGACGGTCTCCGGGCCGTCTTCGTCCATAGAAATCCAGCCGGCCGCCGCGCCCCCGCAAGGGGCGGACGTCATCGTGGCGGCCCGCCGAATCCGTGCAGCCAGGAGGCATGGAACCGGGGACCCAAAAGGCCCGACACACCGTGGCCAGGGGTGAATCGGCACATTTGTGCCGTAGGGCATCTTCCAAGCCCGAATCCGTCAGCTAACCCGGTAGGCATCAGTGGAAGCACCAAGGAGAAATCCTGTCTACCACCCCGTACAACCCCCGTTTGTCACGCTTTTTCCGCCTTTCTCTAGGCGGCGTCGCCCTCACGTTGACCGCCTCAGCCGGAGCGGTCACCCTGGGACCCACGGCGGCGCAGGCGATGACGGACAATCCCCCTGAGATCCTGGTCAGCAGCGCGACCGGCGTCTCCGAGCAGACCGAGAGCACGGAGACCGGGCGGGCCACGACGAAGGGCACGGTCAAGGCCAGGACCAAGGCCAGGACCGCCACGAAGTCCAAGGCCAAGGCCAAGACCACGATGAGCAGGGCGGCACTGCAGAAGGTTCGGGCCGGCAAGGCCGTCGCGGCGGCCAAGAAGCAGATCGGCGATCCGTACCGGTGGGGAGCCTCCGGTCCCGGAGCCTTCGACTGCTCGGGGCTCGTCCGCTACGCCTGGCGCACGGCCGGCGTGTCCCTTCCCAGGATCACGCACAGCCAGTACAGGTCGCTCAAGAAGAAGGTCCCTTGGAGCAAGCTGCTCCCCGGTGACCTGCTGTTCTTCAGCGGAAAGGGCCACGTCGGCATGTACGTCGGCAAGGGCAGGATGGTCCACTCGCCGAGCAGCGGCAAGTCCGTCCGGATCGTGAAGCTGAAGGGGCACTACCGGTCCTCCTTCGCGGGAGCGGCCCGGCCCGGAGCCTGAACCCGAACGGTGACAGCGGTCCCGTCCCCGCACCGCGGGGACGGGACCGCTGCCGTCCGGTCGGCTACCATCGGCTCACATGTCCGTCCCGAACGGGTCCCACCCGGGCGGATCCGTCCCGCGAGGCCGCCGCGCCGTGCTCGCCGGGATGCTGGCGCTGCTGAGCGCCGGCCCGCTCACCGGGGCCGGACCCCTCCCGGCCGGCCGGCACGGCCTCCCCGGCGTCCCGGACTCCCTCGGCACCCTCGCCGGCCGCCGCACTCCCGCCGTCCCCGGACCTCCCGGGGTCTCCGGTGTTCCCGGCGTCCCCGATGTTCCCGATGTTCCCGATGTCCCCGCCGGCCTCTGGCCGGACGGCGCGACCGTCGTGCGGGGCCGGCACTCCGTGGTGGTCGGCCACCGCGTGCCGCACGCCGCCCTGCGGGACCTGGCGGCCACGGCCGACCGGGCCCGGCGCACCGTCGCGGAGATCTGGGGACCGGTCCGGGCCCTGGTCCTCCACCCCGCCACCGACGCCGAGGCCGCCGCCCTCGCCGGGGCGGGAAGCACCCGCGGCCTGGCCGCCCTGGCCACCGCGGACCGGGTGATCGTCCTGCCGTCCGGCTACGCCCGGCTCACCGCGACCGGCAGGGACGTGGTGATCACGCACGAGCTCACCCACGTGGCCACCGGCGCCACCCGCGGCGGCCGGGTGCCGATGTGGCTCTCGGAGGGTTTCGCGGACTACGCCGGGTACCGCGACGCCGGGATCGCCGTGCGGACGGTCGCCGCCGAGCTGGCCGCGGAGGTGCGCGCCGGGACCCTGCCCGCCCGCCTCCCCGGACCGGCCGATTTCGCCCCGGGCGCCCCGAGGCTCGCGCAGGCCTACGAGGAGGCGTGGCTTGCCTGCCGCCTCGTCGCGGAGCGCTTCGGGGAGAAGGCGTTGGTGAGGCTCTACGGTAGCGATGTCGGGAGCACGCTCGGCCTGTCGGCGGCCGAGTTCACCCGGGCCTGGCGCGAGTACCTCCGGAGGGAACTGCGATGACGCTGAGCACGACGGACGCGCCCTCGGGCACGCGGTCGGCGGGGTGGGCGCTGGCCGCCCTGGGCGCGCTCACCCTGGCGGTCGTGGCGTTCACCACGCCCTGGCGGGCCCTGCCCGCGGCGGCGCCCGAGGTCGCCCCCTCCCCGGAGCGGGACTTCACCGCCGAGCAGATCGCCCGCTCCCAGGCGTTCGACGCGCTGGTCAGCGTTCCCGCGTACCTGTCGCTGGGCCTGACGCTGGTCGTGGCCGGGGTGCTGGTGGCCACGCCGCTGGGCGCCCGGCTGGCCGACCGGCTGCGGGGCCCCTGGTGGCTGCGCGTGCTGCTCGGCGTGCTGGTGATCTCGGCCGCGGTGGCGGCCCTGCGCTGGCCGCTGGGGATGTGGTCGGAGACCTACCTGCGCGAGTACGGGCTGTCCACCCAGCAGTGGCCCGCGTGGTCGGCCGACCGGGTCAAGAGCGCGGGCGTCGGCACGGCACTGACCGCGATCATGGTCCTGGCGGTGGTCGCGCTGGCGCGGCGCTACCGGCGCTGGTGGATCCCGGCCTCGGCCGGGGTGTTCGCGCTGACGCTGGGCGCGTCCTTCGCCTACCCGGTGCTCATCGAGCCGATCTTCAACGACTTCAGGCCGATGGAGGCCGGGAAGCTGCGCGACGACCTGCTCGCCATGGCCGCCAGGGACGGCGTGCCCGTGGAGGACGTGCTCGTCGCCGACGCCTCGCGGCGGACCACCGCGCTCAACGCCTACGTCTCCGGCTTCGGCGCCACCCGCAGGATCGTCGTCTACGACACGCTGCTGCGGGCCCCCGCCGACGAGGTCGAGCTGGTGGTCGCGCACGAGCTGGGCCACGCCGAGGCGGGCGACGTGCTCTGGGGAACGCTCGTCGGCGGCCTGGGCGCGGCCTGCGGGGCGTGCCTGCTGTACGCGGTCGCCTCGGCGCCGGGCCTGCGGCGGCGGGCCGGGGTGCCCGCCCTCGGCGACCCGCGGGCCACGGGCCTGATCATGGGGCTGGTGAGCCTGGCCACGGTCCTGTCGGGACCGGCCCAGAACGTGGTGAGCAGGCAGGTCGAGGCCCGCGCCGACGTGCACGCGCTGGACCTGACCCGCGACCCGGCGACGTTCGTCGCCATGCAGCGGCGCCTGGCCGCCACCAACGTCTCGGACCTGTCGCCCGACCCCCTCGAACACCTGCTCTACGCCTCGCACCCCGCGGCGCCGCAGCGCATCGCCGCGGCCCGCTCCTGGGCCCGGCTGAACGGTCTCCCCGAGCCGTGAGCCGGACCCTGGTCGTCACGAACGACTTCCCGCCCCGCGCGGGAGGGATCCAGTCCTTCGTGCACGGCCTCGTGGCCCGCCGCCCGCCCGGCTCGGTCGTCGTGTACGCCCCGGCCTGGCCCGGCGGTGACGCCTTCGACCGGCGCCGGCCGTACCCGGTGGTGCGGCACCCGGGGTCGCTGATGCTGCCCTCGCCCGCGGTGGCCCGCCGGGCCGCCGCCCTGGTCGCCCGGTTCGGCTGCGACACCGTGGTCTTCGGGGCGGCGGCGCCGCTGGGCCTGCTCGCGCCGAGGATGCGCGAGGCCGGGGCACGCCGCGTGGTCATGCTCACCCACGGCCACGAGGCGGGATGGGCCGGGATCCCGCTGGCCCGCGGGATCCTCGCCAGGATCGGCGCGGAGGCCGACGCGGTCACCTACCTGGGGGAGTACACCCGGCGCCGGCTGGCCGGGCTGGTCCCCGAGGGCAGGCTGGTGCGGCTGGCGCCCGGCGTCGACACCGGGACGTTCCACCCCGGCGCCGGGGGGGAGCGGATCCGCGCCGAACTGGGCCTGGGGGACCGGCCGACGGTGGTCTGCCTGTCCAGGCTGGTGCCGCGCAAGGGCCAGGACACGCTCCTGCGGGCCTGGCCCACGGTGCTGCGGGACGTCCCCGACGCGGTGCTCCTGATCATCGGTGGCGGCCCGTACCGCAGGACGCTGGAACGGCTCGCCCGGCCGCTGGGCGGCGCGGTCCGGATCGTCGGCCCGGTGCCGGAGTCCGCGCTGCCCGGCCACCTCGCCGCGGGAGACGTGTTCGCCATGCCGTGCCGCACCCGCCTGGGCGGCGTGGACGTCGAAGGGCTCGGCATCGTCTACCTGGAGGCGTCCGCCACCGGGCTGCCGGTGGTGGCGGGCTCCTCGGGCGGCGCCCCCGACGCCGTGCTGAACGGGGAGACCGGGCTGGTGGTCGACGGGACCCGTCCGGACGAGGTCGCCGCGGCCCTGACCGGCCTGCTCAAGGACCCGGCCGGCGCGCGGGCCATGGGGGAACGGGGGCGCGAGTGGGTCGCGCGCGAGTGGAGCTGGGAACGTGCCGCGGCCCGCTTCGCCCGCCTGCTGGAGCCCGCGCAGACCCCCTAACCCCGCTCCGCGCCCTCCGAAAGACCGGCGGGGCGACCGGCGCGGGACGCGGCCGGGCCGCCGGGACGGGCGTCCCCGGGGTCACCGACGGGGTCACCGACGGGGTGGCCGGTGAGACGGTCGAGCGCCGCGGAGGTGGCGTCGTCGGCGGGCAGGTGGACGACGAGGCGCTGGTCGTCGTCGGCGGGCAGCTCCAGGGTCTCGTACGCCAGGCGCAGCTCGCCCGTCTCGGGGTGGAGCATCCGCAGCACGCCGCTCGCCCGGGGCAGGCCGGGCAGGGTCTCCACGCGCCCGGTGAAGGCGGTCCCGGCGGTGACGGCCAGCTCGTCGGCGAGCAGCACCAGGTGCGGGTCCGTCCGGAACGCCCCCTGCTTGAGGGCGGCGACCTGCTCGTCGGCGACCTCGTCCCAGTCGGGGTAGACGGCCCGCGCCCGCTCGTCGGTGAACACGAAGCGGGCGAGGTTCGGCGGATCGCCGTCCAGCAGCCCGGCCGGTCCGGCCAGCCGCCGGTACCCGGCCGTGCAGGCCAGGACCTCGCTCAGCCGGTTGAGCAGCACCGCGGGGGCCGGTTCCAGGCGGTCGAGCAGCGCCCGTACGGCGGGGCGCGTCACGCGGGGCGGCACCGGCGCGTCCACGCAGCCGAAGCCGCCCTCGGCCGTCTTGCCGAGACGGTGCAGGTGGACGCGTTCGATCGTGGTCAGCCGCAGCGCGTCGGCGAGGGCGGAGAGCACCTGCACGGACGGCCGCCGGTCGCGTCCCTGCTCCAGGCGGGTCAGGTACTCGACGCTGACCCCGGACAGCGTGGCCAGCTCGGCCCGGCGCAGGCCCGGCGTGCGGCGCCGGGGGCCGGTCGGCAGCCCGATCTCGGAGGGTGACACCGCTTCGCGGCGGACGCGCAGGAACAGTCCCAGTTCGTTGTCGCTCACGGTGCGAACGTAACAGCGGTGCCCGCGGGGACCGTGCCCGCGGGCCACCGCCCCCGGCCGTTCCCCGCGTCCGCTTTCGCCTTCCCCGCGTTCCGCGTGCCCCGCCCCGGTGTTCCCCGCCCCTCGGACGGACGGGCGGACGGCACGTGCTAGCGGTAGAGGGCGTTCACCCGCTCGGCGAAGTCGCGCATGACCACGCCGCGCTTGACCTTCAGGGTCGGGGTGAGGTGCCCGCTCTCCTCGCTGATGTCGACGTCGAGCACGGTGAACTTCTTGATCTGCTCGGCCCTGGAGACCGTCCTGTTGGCGTCGTCCACGGCCTTCTGCACCTCGGCGACGATCTCCGGGTCGGAGCTGAGGGCGGCGAGGTCCGCGCCGGTCCTGCCGTTGGCGGTCTTCCACTGCTCCAGGGCCTCGACGTCGAGCGTGACGAGCGCCGCGACGAACGGCCGGTCGTCGCCCACCACCATCGCCTGGCTGACCAGCGGGTGGGCTCGGATGCGGTCCTCCAGCGGGCCCGGCGCCACGTTCTTGCCCGCGGCGGTGACGATGAGCTCCTTCTTGCGGCCGGTGATGCTGAGGTAGCCGTCCGGGTCGAGCTCGCCGATGTCACCGGTGTGGAACCAGCCGGCCTCGTCGATCACCTCGGCGGTGGCCTCGTCGTTGTTCCAGTAGCCGTCGAAGACGTGCCGGCCCTTGACCAGCACCTCGCCGTCCTCGCCGATGCCGATGGTGACCCCGGGGAAGGGCTTGCCGACCGTACCGATCTTGTTGGCCCCCGGGATGTTGACCGAGGACGGCGCGGAGGTCTCGGTCAGGCCCCAGCCCTCCAGGACCTCGATGCCCACACCGCGGAAGAAGTGGCCCAGCCGCTCTCCCAGGGCCGAGCCGCCGGACACCGCGGCCCAGAGGCTGCCCCCGGTGGCGGCGCGGAGCTTGCGGTAGACGAGCCTGTCGAACACCCGGTGCCTCAGCCGCAGGGCCAGCCCCGCGCCGCCGGTGGACTCCGCCCTGCTCCAGGCGACGGCCGTGTCGGCCGCGGCGCGGAAGATCTTCGCCTTGCCCTCGGCGGTGGCCTTCTGCTCGGCCGTGTTGTAGACCTTCTCGAACACGCGGGGCACGCCCAGCAGGAAGGTGGGCCGGAAGCCCTGCAGGTCGGGGCCGACGTTCTTCATCGTGGGGGTGTGCGCCAGCAGCGTGCCCGTCTCGACCAGCACGACCTCGATGATGCGGGCGAAGACGTGCGCCAGGGGCAGGAAGAGCAGCGCCGACCTGCCGTCCACGGTGAAGAGCCGTTCCAGCGGGCCGCCTGCGACGTTCCTGGCGGTGAACAGCAGGTTGTCGTGGGTCAGCCGGCAGCCCTTCGGCCTGCCGGTGGTGCCCGAGGTGTAGACGACGGTGGCCAGGTCGGCGCCCTGGCGCGCGGTCCTGCGCTCGGTGAGCGTGTCGTCGGAGACCTCGGCGCCGCGCGCGGTGAGCTCCTCCAGCGCGCCGCCCTCGATGAGCCAGACGTCCTTGAGGCCCGGCAGCTCGGACGCGCCCTCGCGGACGGTCGCCTCGTGCGCGTCCAGCTCCACGAAGACGGCCTTCGCGCCGCTGTCGGAGATGATCCAGGAGACCTGGTCGGCCGAGGAGGACTCGTAGATCGGCACGCTGACCGCGCCCGCGGACCAGATCGCGTAGTCGACGACGGTCCACTCGTAGCGGGTGCGCGACATCAGGGCGACGCGGTCGCCGGGCTCGACACCGGCCGCGATCAGGCCCTTGGCCACCCCGGCGACCTGGTCGCGGAACTCTCCGGCGGTGACGGCGGACCAGTCTTCACCGAGCTTGCGGCGCAGCACGACCGCGCCCGGCTCCTGTTCGGCGCGACGGAACACCGTGTCGGTCAGGTTGGCGGAGGAGGGGACATCCACCAGCACGGGGACGCTGTACTCGCGCACGGATCACTCCCGGGGACGCACGGATCGATGGGCTGCCTGGAAGTTATCGCGATAAGTTACGCACCGGTAAATTCGTCATCCAGGCGTTATCACAGGAATTTCACCGTACCAAGCCCCCGGACTCCCGGAAGAGGGCCGCACCGCGGCCCCGGAACGGTGGTGTTCGCCAGGCGTGTCGGTATTTGGCGGTAGTTAGGATGGCGGGCATGCGGGTTCATGTCGTCAGCGACGTGCACGGAAGAGCCGACGCGCTGGCCCGCGCCGGGGACGGCGCCGACGCGCTGATCTGCCTGGGCGACCTGATCCTGTTCGTCGACTACCAGGACCACTCCAAGGGCATCTTCGCCGAGCTGTTCGGGGCCGAGCGGGCCGCGGAGTTCATCGGGCTGCGGACGGCCAAACGGTTCGACGAGGCACGGGCGATGTCCTCGGAGCTGTGGGCGTCGCTGGAGGGCGACCCGCGCGAGCACATCGAGCGCTCCGTCCGCCGCCAGTACGACGAGATCTTCGCCGCGATGCCGGTGCCCGCCTACATGACCTACGGCAACGTGGACCTGCCGCTGCTGTGGCCCGAGTACGTCCGCGAGGGCCACCGGGTCCTCGACGGCGAGACCGTGGAGATCGGCGGCCTGCGCTTCGGCTTCGTCGGCGGCGGCCTGCGCACGCGGTACCGCACCCCCTACGAGATCGACGACGAGGAGTACGCGCGCAAGGTCGAGGCCGTCGGCGAGGTGGACGTGCTCTGCTGCCACATCCCGCCGGCCGTTCCCCAGTTGCTCTACGACGTGGTGGCGCGGCGCTTCGAGCGGGGCAGCGAGGCCACCCTGGAGGCGATCAGGCGGACCCAGCCGCGCTACGCCCTCTTCGGCCACGTGCACCAGCCGCTCGCCTCCCGCGTCCGCGTCGGCAGGACCGAGTGCCTCAACGTCGGGCACTTCCGCGGCCGCGGGACGCCGTTCGTCCTGGAGTGGTAGGCGCGCCCGGCGTCGCGGGGACGTACGCGGACGATCGTGAGGCAGTACGGTTGGCCCATGGCTGATCGCACCACCTCCAGCATCACGATCGGCGCGGACCGGTCGACCGTCATGGCGGTCATCGCCGACTTCCCCTCCTACCCCGAATGGGCGGGCCAGGTGAAGGCCGCCAGGGTCCTGTCCGAGGGGGAGGACGGACGGCCGGCCACGGTCCGCTTCGTCCTCGACGCGGGCGTGATAAACGACGAGTACACCCTCCGCTACACCTGGCACGGGGACGAGTCCGTCGACTGGATCATCGCCGAGGCCGGGAAGATGGTCTCCGGGCTCACCGGGAGCTACCGCCTCGCCGAGGTGGGCGGCGGCACCGAGGTGACCTACGAGCTCGCCGTCGACCTCAAGGTCCCGATGATCGGCATGATCAAGCGGAAGGCCGAGAAGGTCATCATCGACACCGCCCTGAAGGGGCTGAAGAAGCGCGTCGAGACCCCATGACCGGGCCAGGCGCGGCACCGGCGGCGGGCTCCGGGACGGGCCCGGTCCCGCCGGTCACCGGTTCGGTCCCGCCGGTCACGGGCCCGGGACGGGTTCCGGCGTCACCGGCGACGGGCCGGCAGGTCCCTCCGGTGCCGCGGGTGCGGGAGGCGCCGTGAGCCGGATCCTGCTCTTCACCGGCAAGGGCGGGGTCGGCAAGACGACCGCCGCCGCGGCCACGGCCACCCTCGCGGCCCGGTCCGGCCTCAAGACGCTGGTGGTCTCAACCGACACCGCCCACTCGCTGGCCGACGCCCTCGGCGTGCGGGTCGGCGGGGAGCCCACCGAGATCGCGCCCGGCCTGTCCCTGCACCAGGTCGACACCCAGCGGGCGCTGGAGCGCCAGTGGGGCGAGCTGCGCGACTACGCCAGGGGCCTGTTCGCGGAGCTCGGCCTCGACGAGGTGACCGCCGAGGAGATCACGGTGCTGCCCGGCGCCGAGGAGGTCATCGCGCTGCTGGAGCTGCGCGAGCAGGCGCGGACCGGGCTGTGGGACGTCATCGTCATCGACTGCGCCCCGACCGCGGAGACGCTGCGGCTGCTCGCCCTGCCCGAGGCCCTCGACTGGCACGTGAACCGGCTGCTGCCCGTCGGCAGGCGGCTGCTGCGCACCCTGTCCCCGCTGGTCCGCCGCCTGGCGCAGGTCAGCGTGCCCGAGGACCACGTGATCGGGGCCGGGGAAAGGCTTCACCGGGGCCTGATGGAGGTGCGCGAGCTGCTCACCGGGCCCGGCGCGAGCGTCCGGCTGGTGCTCACCCCCGAGGCCGTCGTGCTGGCCGAGGCCCGCCGTACCCTCACCTCCCTCAGCCTGTACGGCTACCGGGTGGACGCGGTGATCGCCAACCGGGTCTTCCCCTCCGAGGGCGCCGATCCGTGGCGGCGGCGATGGGTGGACGCCCAGGCCCGCCACCTGACCGAGGTCGAGGAGTCCTTCGCGCCGCTGCCCGTGCGGATCGTCCCGTACCTGGAGGCCGAGCCGGTGGGCCTCGACGCGCTCGCGGGCGTGGCCGAGGCCATGTACGGCGAGAGCGACCCCTTCGCCCCGCCCACCGTCGACCCGCCGCTGCGGATCACCGACGAGGGCGAGCTGATCCTGGCCCTGCCGCTGGCGGACAAGGACGACGTCGACCTGTCGCGCAAGGGCGACGAGCTGATCGTCAACGCCGGTTCCTACCGCCGCGTCCTGGCCCTTCCCGCCGCACTGGCCCGCAGGCCGGTGCGGGAGGCCGCGCTCCGGGATGGCTTTCTCCGGGTACGGTTCGAATCGGGAGGGCCTGATGACCGATAACACGAATGACGAAGAGAAGACCCCTACGTCGCCTACACCTGGTAAGCCCGCAAAGCCGCGTGCGCCGAGGAAGCGGGGCACGACCGCCGCCCCCGCGACTCCGGACGCCCGGGAGGCCGGGACGGCCGGAGCCGAGGCGCCGGTGAAGGCGGTGGAGACGGGGGAGACGCCCGAACCCGCCGTCCGGGCCGACACGGCCCCGGGGACGAAGGGCTCCGGGAAGACTCCGCGCGCCAATCCGCGCACCAAGCGGGGCGAGCGTGCCGAACCGGCCGGGAAGACCCCGGACGCCGGTTCCGAGGGGACCGAGGGCACCGCCGAGGAGGCCGCGCAGTCCAAGAGCAGCGCGCAGTCCAAGAGCACCGGGCAGTCCAAGAGCGCCGGGCGGGGCAAGGGCTCCGGATCGGCCAAGAGCGGCGGGCGGGCCAAGGCCGCCGCCTCGGCCGAGAGCGCTGAAGGCGCCGGAAAGGCCGAGAGCACCGGAAAGGCCGAGAGCACCGGAAAGGCCGAGAGCACCGGAAAGGCCGAGGGGGCCGGGAAGGACGCGCGGGCCGGGAAGGACGCGGGGCAGGCCGACGGCACCGAGCAGGCGAAGAAGAGCACCGCGCGGGGCAAGGCTTCCGGAACCAAGGGCTCCGGAACGGCCAGGAGCACGGGCCGGACCAAGGCCACCGGCCCGGACACGAGCACCGAGGCCGCCGGGAGCATCGAGAGCCCCGGGACCGCCGAGAGCCCCGGGACCGCCGAGGCCGTCGAGGGCACCGGGCAGTCCGTACGGGCCGTGAAGGACGCCGGAGGGCAGGCCGAGAGCGCCGGGCGGCCCGAGGAGGCCCAACAGGACGCGCAGGCCGAGGAGTCCGCGCAGGCCGAGGGAGCCACGCGGGACGAGGAAGCCGGGGAGACCGGGCGGGCCGGGCGTGACGCGCGCGCCGAGTGGTTCGAGCGCGCCGAGCGGGCCCGCCGCGAGGAGCAGCGTGCCGCGCAGATCCCGTGGAGCTGGCCCGGCCGGCGCTCCGACCGTCCAGGCTCGGACGAGCCTGCCGGACGCGACGAGCCGGCCCGTACCGAGCCGGCCCGTACCGAGTCGACGCGGGCCGAGCCGACGCGGGCCGACCGGAACGAGGACGAGCGCGTGCGCGCCGACCGCGCCGATCGTGCCGACCGGGTCCATGCCCGCGGGGCCGGGGGCGAGCACGCCGGGAACGAACGTGCCACCGAGGAGCGCGCCGGGGACGGCGGCAAGGACCCGCTGGGCGCCGCGGCCGAGGAGGCGTTCAAGCTCTTCGAGACCCTGCGGCAGAAGGCGGCCAGGGAACTGCGCAAGAACCTGATCAAGGGCACGATGACCGGCATCGGCGGCGCCATCTCCGGGGGCGGCCGAGGCAGGGAGCGGGACGTGTGGGAGGAGGCGGTCTCCGATCACGAGGAGTACATCTGCCGCGCCTGCCCGGTCTGCCGTGCGATGGCGGCGCAGCGTGAGTCCGGCGGGGCGGTCACCGACCACCTCCTGCAGGCCGGGACCGAGCTGTTCGCGGCCTTCAAGTCGGCCGTCGACGGGATCGGCAGCAGGCCCGCGTCCGGAGATCGGGCACGGGAGCGCGAACGCGAGGAAACCCCCGTGGAGCACATCGACCTGGGGTGAGCCCAGGGGGAGAGGATGAACGGACAATGGCGCTGACCATCGGCGTGGACATCGGCGGTACGAAGATCGCGGCGGGAGTGGTCGACGAGGACGGCCAGATCGTCGCGCATCTGCTGCGGCCCACCCCGGCAGAGAACCCGGACCAGGTCGCTCACACGATCGGTGAGGCGGTCCTGGAGCTCGCCAAGGACCGGGAGATCGAGGCCGTCGGCCTCGGTGCCGCCGGGTTCGTCGACGAGACCCGGTCCATCGTCCGGTTCGCCCCCAACCTCGCCTGGCGCGAGGAGCCCCTGCAGAAGAAGGTCTCCGACCTGGTCGGCCTGCCGGTGGTCGTGGAGAACGACGCCAACGCCATGGCGTGGGGGGAGGCCAGGTTCGGTGCCGGCCGGGGTGAGACCCACCTGGTGTGCGTGACCGTCGGTACCGGCATCGGCGGCGGCCTGGTGTTCGAGGGCTCGCTCTACCGGGGCCGCTGGGGCATGGGCGCCGAGCTCGGTCACATGCAGGTGGTCCCCGAGGGACGTCCGTGCGGCTGCGGCAACCTCGGCTGCTGGGAGCAGTACGCCAGCGGCAGCGCCCTGGTCAACGAGGCCAGGATCATCGCCGAGGCCGATCCCGGCCGGGCCGCCACGCTCCTGAAGATCGCCGGGACCCCCGACCAGATCGAGGGCCAGGAGATCACCGACGCCGCCAGGCAGGGGGATTCGGCCGCGCTGGCCGCGTTCGCCTCGATCGGCCGGTGGATCGGGCAGGGCCTGGCCGACCTCGCGGCCGTCCTCGACCCGGGGTGCTTCATCCTCGGCGGCGGTGTCTCGCGCGCCTCGGACCTGTGGATCGACGAGGCCCGGGACTCCTTCGCCACCCAGCTGAGCGGCCGGGGGCACCGGCCGCTGGCCGACATCCGCCCCGCCGAGCTCGGCGCCTCGGCCGGCCTGGTGGGTGCCGCGGACCTGGCCCGCAGACGCTGACGCCACCTCCGCCGGACATGCCCGCCGACGCACGCGGGCATGTCCGGTGGAATCGCGAGGTTCGCGTCGTTCGTGGGTATAGGGGCGCCTCGTGGGGGTACCCGTCGTGAGGTCGTGGGGTCGCGGCGGGTCCTGAGGTGAGGTGACCGTGGTGCTGAGGATCGCCAGCTACAACGTGCGTTCCATGAAGGACGATCTGGCGGCGCTGGAGCGTGTGGTCTCCGCGCTCGACGCCGACGTGCTCTGTGTGCAGGAGGCTCCCCGCTTCCTGCTGTGGCGCCGCAAGCGCAGGCGGCTGGCGGCCTTCGGCGGGCTGACCGTGGCCTGCGGGCGCCGCCGGGGCGGGGTCGCCGTGCTGACCGGACCGCGGGTGCGCCTGCTGCACGGGGAGGGACGCCTGCTGGAGTCCTTCTTCCCGCTGGAGCGGCGCGCCGTCGCCGTCGCCGTGGTCGAGGCGGAGGGACGGCGGCTCGCGGTCGGTTCCATCCACCTGGACCTCGACGAGAAGGCCCGTCGCCGGCACGCGGCCGAGGCGGTCGCCGTCGTGCAGGAGGTGGCCGACCGGTTCGACGCGCTCCCGGTGCTGGCCGGGGACATCAACGAGCAGTCCGGCCAGCCCAGCTGGGACCACCTGGCCGAGCGGCTGACCGACTGCTATCCGGTCTCGCCCCGCGGGAACGGCTTCACGTTCCCGGCCAAGGGCCCGCACAAGCGGATCGACGCGATCTTCGCGATGGAGGGCCTGTCCGTGCTCTCCTGCGGCGTGGTGGACGCGGCCCCGGCCGACCTGGCCGCCGCCACCGACCACCTTCCGGTGGTCGCCGAGCTGGACCCGCTGCGACCCGAGGCCGGTGACGCCACGTCGTCCGGGCCGGGGGAGAAGGGCCGGGCGGACACCGGGGCGGGCGAGGGAGGCCCGGCGGACCGGACTCCCTGAGGAGGCCCCTGCCACGCCCGGAAGGCTCCGGACAGGAACTCCGGCCGCGCCCGGGAAGCCCTGGACAGGAGGCCCCGGCCACGCCCGGGAAGCTCCGGAGAGAAGGTCCAGGCCACGCTCGGAGAAGCCCCGGACGGACACTCCCGGCCACGCCCGGAAAGCCCCGGAGAAGCCCGGAGAAGTCCGGGAGAGGCGCCGGAGCAGGGCGTTTCCGCCGGAGCTCGGGGGTGCGCGAGCGGGACCTCCCCGGCAGGCGGCGGGACGTGCCCGCGGATCGGGGCCTGTCAACTGCCGAGACCGGCACACGGAAGGGGACGGGCGCCGTACCATTTGAAACATGACCCGTCGCCTTCCGCGGCGTGCGCTGGTTCTCGGCGCGGGAGGCCTGCTCCTGCTGTTCTCGCACACGTTCCCGGTACACGCCGATCCCGTCAGCCCGCCCGAGGCCGAAGCCTGGCAGGCTCCGGTCAGCGCGGGCCTGAGCAGTGACGGCTCCCTCTCGGACGTGGCGGGTGTCTCGTCCACCAGCGTGTGGGCCGTCGGCCAGCAGAGCGTCTGGGACATCTGGCAGAGCCGCGGGGCGATCACCCACTGGGACGGCTCGTCCTGGAACGAGGTCGGCATCCGCAACGACCCGACCGGCGCCGGGCTGCTCCGTTCCGTCGCCGCGGCCTCGGCCACCGAGCTGTGGGCCGTCGGCGAGGGGCACGACGGCCAGCCGTACGTGGCGAAGGGCGACGGGGGGACCTTCGACAGGGTCACCCCCGACAGGCTGCACGCGGGCGACTGGCTGGGCGGGGTGGCGGCCGTCCCCGGGCGGGTGGTGGCCGTCGGCCGGCGCGACGGGACGCCGTTGATCGTGACCGGCACCCCCTCGAAGTGGAGGCTCACCCGGCTCACCGACCGGGGGACGCTCTACGGGGTGGCGCTGTCGGGCAAGAGCGACGGGTGGGCGGTGGGCGACGCCGAGGGCGAGCCGCTCGTCATGAGGCAGTCCGGCGGACGATGGAAGCCGTCCAAGATCCCCGACATCCCCGGCGGCTACCTGCGGGACGTCCACCTCGACGGGCCGAAGCGGGCCCTGGCGGTCGGCGGGGTCTCCCGGGAGACGGGCGGGACCGTCCCGCTGGCCCTGTCGTGGAACGGCAGGAAGTGGTCGCGGGTGCCCCTTCCCGAGGGGGACGTCCGGCTGTACGGGGTGACGGGCGACCGCAAGGGGCACTTCTGGATGTCCGGGGTCGACCTGGAGCGTCCGCGGGAGCCGTTCCTGCTCCGCTACGACGGGCACCGGGTCAAGGCGCTGCGCGGTCCCGAGAGCGCCGCTCCCCGGACGGTCAGGCTCCAGTCCGTGGCCTACCTGCCGGGCACCCGCACCGTGTGGACCGTCGGTCACGTGGTCGACGGCTCCGGCACCTACACCGACGTGATCGAACGGTTCGGCGACCCGGAGCGCACCAAGTCCTGACCCGCGGGCCCGCGCCCGGACGGCCGTACCGGCCCGGTCTCAGATGACCGCGCCGTCGTCCCAGCCCGAGTCGTTGGGCGGCCCGTCGCCCATGCGGACCACCAGGGCCACGAACCCGCCGATGAACGCGGCGACCGCGGTGAAGAGCATCCAGCCCTTGAGGTTCCAGCTGAGGGCGGCGCTGAGCAGCAGGTAGGCGGGACCGCCGAACAGGGCCAGCCAAGCGATCTTGGTGGTGGCGTCGGTCTTGGGCAGCGGGGGAGGGGGCGGGGGCACGTAGTGGCCCTCCTCGTCCTCACCGGCGGAATCGTCGGCACCGGGGTCGTCCGGCGCGTCCGATCCGGCCGGCTCGCCCGCCCTGCCCGGGGAGCCGTCGGCCGGGTCGTCCTCGCGCAGGAGGTCTTCCTCGTCCGACTGTCTGATCACCCGTCGCGGAGGCTCTGCCGGCAGGTTCTCGCTGTCCGGCCACGGCTGATGTGCCGAGTCGTGCTCGGCGGTGTCGTTGAAGGACGCGACGATCTGACGCCAGACCTCGTCCTCATCGCTTTGAGGTGTCACTTAGCTGGGCCCGTTGTTCATCGGCCGATCACTTTCTCCCGGAGACCGCGCCATCCCCCGCTCACGATCAGTCTCTCTGCAAGGGTACAGACGCGTTCGTCGTGATGAACTCCAGGCTCCCTGCAAAGATCCGATCCGCATCGTTGTCGAGGGTCGCGACGTGATAGCTGTCGGGGAGCTCCACCACATTCAGGTTCCCTCCGGTCAGCCTCTCCCGCAGAATACGCACACTTGCCGGTTTCACAACATGGTCCTGCGGACTATGAAAAATCAGGACCGGTTGCGTGACCTTGCCGAGTTCCGAACGGGTCAGCCTCCAGAGCCGGAGCAGACCGGCGGCGGCCTTGACGGGGGTGCGCGTGTACCCGAGCTCGGTCGCCCCCTCCTTCTTGATGTCCCCGGCGACGCCCGGTACCGAGTTGACGACGAACTTGAGCACGGGAGAGAGCCACAGCAGCGGCACGTCGTTGACCACCGAGGGATTGACGACCACCACCCCCTTGATCCCGTCCCCGTGCACCTCGGCCAGGCGCAGCGCCATGCACCCTCCCAGGGACAGCCCCATGACGAAGACCTCGTCGCAGCGTCCGCGCAGGTCCGCCAGGGACTTGTCCAGCTCGGCGTACCAGTCCTCCCAGCGGGTGCGGTTCATCTCCTGCCAGGTCGTGCCGTGTCCGGGCAGCCGCGGCAGGGCCACCGTCATGCCCGCCGCCGCCAGGTACTCGCCCCAGGGGCGCAGCGACTGCGGGGACCCGGTGAATCCGTGGCAGAGCAGGACGCCGATCCGTCCTCCCGCATGGTGGTACGCCTCCGCACCGGGCATGACTGGCATCGTGGCTCCTTGTGAGGTTCGCCCGATCGTCGCACGACCGGGACGTGTTTTGCGAGAGGCCGTTTCGGGCGGTTCGGTGGGGTAGGTGGCTGCGATCGGAAGTGGGAGGATAACTCCAGGTCCCCGCCTGCAACCGAAGGAGTGTCGAGTGTTGTACTGGGTGGTGAAGGCCGTCGTCGGGCCCCTGCTCCATCTCATCTTCCGCCCGTGGGCGGAGGGCGTGGACCACGTGCCGAGGGAGGGTCCCGTGATCCTCGCCGGGAACCACCTCTCGTTCGCCGACCACTTCTTCGGCGCGCTCTTCCTCAAGCGCAAGGTGATCTCCCTCGGTAAGTCCGACTACTTCACCGGCTCCGGCGTCAAGGGACTGATGAGCAGGGCCTTCTTCAGCGGTGTCGGTACCGTCCCGATCGACCGTTCCGGCGGGAAGGCCAGCGAGGCGGCGCTGCGTACGGGCAAGCGCATCCTCGCCGAGGGCCAGGTGCTCGGTATCTACCCCGAGGGGACCCGCTCTCACGACGGCCGCCTCTACAAGGGCAAGACCGGGGTGGCCAGGATGGCCCTGGAGGCGCGGGTGCCGGTCATCCCGTGGGCGATGGTCAACACCTTCGAGATGATGCCCCCCGGCAGCGTCCTGCCCAAGCTGGGCCACCGCCCGGGGGTGAAGTTCGGCAAGCCGCTCGACTTCTCCCGCTACTACGGGATGGAGGAGGACCGCCTCGTCCTGCGCGCCGTCACCGACGAGATCATGTACGCGCTGATGGAGCTCTCCGGCCAGGAGTACGTCGACCAGTACGCCGCCGACGCCAAGGCCGAGGCCGCCCGCGCGGCCAAGGAGGCCAGGGAGACCGCGAGGCGCGAGGTCAGGGAGGCCGCCAAGGAGGCGGCCAGGGAGGCCGTCAGGAAGGCCCGCAAGCGCGGCTGAGACCGTTCCGACCGGGCTCCGTGGCCCGTGCCGGGGGTCCCGTACGACGCAAGCCCCGAGGTCAGCGGGTGGACTCGCGGACGATCAGCTCGGGCTGGAACATGATCTGCTGGTGGGCGTGGGAGGCGGGGTTGTCGCACTCGTCCAGCAGCAGTTCGGTGGCGACCCGGCCGAGCCGGTGGGTCGGCTGCCGGATCGAGGTGAGCGACACCGCCGACGCCGAGGCGAAGTCGATGTCGTCGTAGCCGATGAGGGAGACGTCCTCGGGGACCCGCACGCCCGCCTGGAGCAGGCCGCGCAGCATGCCCAGGGCCAGCAGGTCGTTGGCGCAGAACACGGCGTCGGGCAGCCGCCCCTCGGCGATCAGCTTCTCCGCCGCCTGCTGGCCCGACCGGGCGTTCATCGCGCTCATCTCGATCTCCTCCAGCGCCCGCGCGGGGTCGCGGCCCGCGGCGGCCAGCGCCTGCCCGGCGCCGATCAGGCGGTCGGCGCACTGGCGGATGGCGAGGGGGCCGGTGACGTAGGCGATCCGGCCGGGGTCCGCCTCCAGCAGGTGGGCGACCGCCATCGAGCCGCCGACGACGTCGTTGACCGCCACCGAGCACTGGTCGGCGCGCTCGGCCGGGTGGTCCACCAGGACCACGTTGATCCCGCGCTCCTTGAGCTGCCCGAGCCTGGTGAGGTCCGGGCCGGAGGGGGTGATGAGCACCCCGCGGACCCGCTGCTCGGCGAAGACCAGCAGGTTGCGCTCCTCCTTGAGGCGGTCGCCCGAGGAGTTGCCCAGGATCACCGCGTACCCGCGCTCGCTGGCGACCTCCTCGACGCCCGCGGCCACGTCGGTGAAGAACGGGTTGCCGATGTCGATGACCGACAGGCCGACGGTGCGGCTGTGCCCTGCGCGCAGGCTGGAGGCCGAACCGTGCCGGACGAAGCCGAGCTCGCGGATGGCCTCCTCGACCCGTTCCCGGGTGGCGGCGGCCACCTTCTCCGGGCGGTTGAGCACGTTGGAGACGGTCCCGGGGGACACTCCGGCCCGCGCCGCGACTTCCTTGATGCTCACCGAACTCATGAGCAATCATTAAAACGTAACAACGTTGTCGACGCCAGTAAAGACGGTATTCCAGACCTGTCCGCCTCTTTTCTGTAAAACGTTTTTATGGTATGGGGGAGTCCCGTTCCCCGTGACGGTCGGCGGACCGGCCCGGGACCGTAACGGAGCCGGACCGGTCCGCCGACCGGGTGGGGACCGGCCGGGGCGGAGGGGTGCTCAGCCCGCCAGGAGCTTCCTGGCGGTCCGGAGGTGCTCGGCGACCTGCTCGGACTCGCCTCCCTCGTGGCCGTTGAAGGCCCACACCCGGATGTCCTTGGGCCCGGCGTAGTGGTTGTAGGCGGCGAAGACCGTGGACGCGGGGGTGACGCCGTCGCGCAGGCCGACCGAGAAGAGCGCGGGGGTGGTGTTGCGGGCCGCGAAGTTCACGCCGTCGAAGTGGTCGAGGGTGGCGAAGACCTCCTCGACCCGGTGACGGTGGCTCTTGAGGAACCTGCCGAGCTCGCCGTACGGGTCCTCGTCGGTTATCTCGGCGGCGTGCCGGATGTGCGACATGAACGGCACGTCGATGAAGGCGAACATCAGGTCGCCGACCAGCGCGCTCACCGCCATGGCCAGGGCGCCGCCCTGGCTGCCGCCGGAGACCACGACGCGGGAGGCGTCCACCAGCGGGTGCGCGCGGGCGGCCTCGACCGCCCGGACCCCGTCGGTGTACAGGCGCCGGTAGTAGTAGTCGCCGGGGGAGAGGACGCCCTGGGTGAGCTTGCCGCCGACCTGCGGCCCGGTGCCGCCCACCGGGTCGGGGGTGTCGCCGGTCCGCCAGCCGCCGCCCTGCCCGCGGGAGTCCATGACCAGGATCGCCCATCCGGCCACGGGCCAGGTGAGCCAGTCGTGCGGCAGGCCGCGCCCGCCGTTGTAGCCGATGTACTGCACCACGCACGGCAGCGGCCCGGTGGCCGAGGCGGGCACCAGCAGCCAGCCCCTGATCTCGTGCCCGCCGAACCCCGCGTAGCGGACGTCGAAGCAGCGCACCAGGGACAGGTCCGTCTCGATCTCGGTGAAGACGGCGTTCAGGTCGTGCTCGCGGGTCTCGGCCAGCGTCGCGGCCCAGAAGGCGTCGAACCCGTCCGGTTCCCGGCGCTCGGGCCGGTACCGCCTGAGCTGGTCCAGCGGCATGTCGACGAACAAGGCATCTCCCCGGGGTCGGAACGGCGCGCGGTGGCCGGCGGTGGACCGGCCGGCCGGTGGCCGGACGGTGGTCGGCCGGTGACCACGGTAGGGCGCGGCCCCCGCACTTGTCAGCGCGGGCACCAATGGTAAAAACGTATCAATTCAGTAATCCTGTGGGTCGGCGTTGACAGTGCCGGACCTGCCGCGTAGCTTCGTCATCACTATTAAAACGTTTTTAAACCATGCGCGCAGCGGTGTACCCGCGTTCCGGCACGCGGCCGGGCGGGCGGTGGGCACACGAGTGGGGAGAGGCCATGACGTCGCCGGTTGAGGAGCTCCTGCAGCGGTCGCACACGCTGGGAGCCGACCCGCGGAACACGAACTTCGCGGGCGGGAACACCTCGGCCAAGGGGGCGGTGACCGACCCGGTGACCGGGGAGCCCGCCGAGGTCATGTGGGTGAAGGGCTCCGGGGGAGACCTGGGCACGCTGACCGAGCGGGGCCTGGCGGTGCTCCGGCTGGACCGGCTGCGGGCACTGACCGGGGTGTACCCGGGGGTCGAGCGCGAGGACGAGATGGTCGCGGCCTTCGGCTTCTGCGCCTTCGGCCCCGGGGGCGCGGCCCCGTCGATCGACACCGCGATGCACGGCCTGGTGGACGCCGCGCACGTGGACCACCTGCACCCCGACGCGGGCATCGCGATCGCCACCGCGGCCGACGGCGAGGACCTGACCGCGCGGATCTTCGGCGAGCGGGTCGTGTGGGTGCCCTGGCGGCGTCCCGGCTTCCAGCTCGGCCTGGACATCGCGGCCATCAAGGCCGGCAACCCCGCGGCGATCGGCTGCATCCTGGGCGGGCACGGCATCACCGCCTGGGGCGACACCTCGGCCGAGTGCGAGGCCAGCTCACTGGAGATCATCCGTACCGCGGAGGCGTACATCGCCGAGCACGGCCGCGCCGAGCCGTTCGGGCCGGTGCTCGAAGGGTACGAGCCGCTGGAGGCGGCGGCGCGGGCCGAGCGGGCGGCGGCGCTGCTGCCGGTGGTCCGCGGCCTGGCCTCGACCGACGCCCCGCAGGTCGGCCACCACACCGCCACCGACGAGGTGCTGGACTTCCTGTCGCGCGAACGCCACCCCGCGCTGGCGGCGCTGGGCACCTCCTGCCCCGACCACTTCCTGCGCACCAAGGTGGCCCCGCTGGTGGTGGACCTGCCCGCCGGAGCGCCCCTGGAGGACGTGGTCGCCCGGCTGCGGGAGCTGCACGCCGCCTACCGCGAGCGGTACGCGGCCTACTACCGGCGCCACGCCACGGAGGGCTCGCCCGCGATGCGCGGGGCCGACCCGGCGATCGTGCTCGTCCCCGGGGTCGGCATGTTCTCCTTCGGCAGGGACAAGCAGACCGCGCGGGTGGCCGGGGAGTTCTACGTCAACGCGATCAACGTGATGCGCGGCGCCGAGGCGATCTCCTCGTACGCGCCGATCGAGGAGAGCGAGAAGTTCCGGATCGAGTACTGGGAGCTGGAGGAGGCCAAGCTGCGCCGGATGCCCCCGGCCCGGCCGCTGGCCACCCGGGTCGCGCTGGTGACCGGCGGCGGGTCCGGCATCGGCGCGGCGACCGCGCGCAGGCTGGCCGCCGAGGGGGCCTGCGTGGTGGTGGCCGACCGCGACCTGGACGCCGCCAGGAAGGTGGCCGGAGAGCTGGGCGCGAAGGCGTACCGGCCCGAGGACGTCGCGGTCGCGGTCCGGGTGGACGTCACCGACGAGGAGCAGGTGCGCGCCGCGCTCCGGGAGGCCGTGCTGGCGTTCGGCGGGGTGGACCTGGTGGTCAACAACGCCGGGCTGTCACTCTCGCGCTCGCTGCTGGAGACCACGGTGGCCGACTGGGACCTGCAGCACGACGTGATGGCCCGGGGCTCGTTCCTGGTCTCCCGGGAGAGCGCCCGCGTCATGATCGCCCAGGGGATGGGCGGGGAGATCGTGTACATCTCCTCGAAGAACGCGGTGTTCGCCGGGCCGAACAACGTGGCCTACGGCGCGGCCAAGGCCGACCAGGCCCACCAGGTACGGCTGCTCGCGGCAGAGCTGGGCGGGCACGGCATCCGGGTCAACGGCGTCAACCCCGACGGGGTGGTGCGCGGCTCGGGCATCTTCGCCTCCGGCTGGGGCGCCAACCGGGCGGCGGTCTACGGGGTGGAGGAGGAGAAGCTGGGCGAGTTCTACGCGCAGCGCACCCTGCTCAAGCGCGAGGTGCTGCCCGAGCACGTGGCCGGGGCGGTCTTCCAGCTGACCCAGCTGACCCAGACCACGGGCCTGCACGTCCCGGTCGACGCGGGCGTCGCGGCCGCGTTCCTGCGCTGACCCCCGCCGATCCCTTCCGTCCCGTCGCCCCGCCGGTCGGGCGCGGCGGACGTCCCCCGAGAGGAGCTTGCATGCAGTCGGCACCGGGGACCCGGCGGTACGCCGCGGTCGACCTCGGCGCGTCGAGCGGCCGGGTGGTGGTCGCCGAGATCGGGCCCGACACCCTCGACCTGCGCGAGGTGCACCGTTTCGCGAACGTGCCCGTCCGGGCCGGCGGCACCCTGTACTGGGACATCCTGCGGATCCACCGGGGCGTGCTGGACGGCCTGCGCGCGGCCGGTCCGGTGGACGGCATCGGGATCGACTCCTGGGCCGTCGACTACGGGCTGCTGGACGAGCGCGGCGCGCTGCTCGGCAACCCGGTGCACTACCGCGACGCGCGCACCGAGCACCGGACGAGCGACGTCCCCTTCGAGGAGCTGTACGCCCGCACCGGCATCGCCCGCCAGCCGTTCAACACGATCCACCAGCTCGCCGCCGAGCCCCGGCTGGCCTCGGCCGCGACGCTGCTGCTCATCCCCGACCTGATCGCGTACTGGCTGACCGGCCGGATCGGCGCGGAGCTGACCAACGCCTCCACCACCCAGCTGCTCGACGCCAGGACCCGCGAGTGGGACCCGGTGCTGGCCGGCGGCCTCGGCCCCGCGGCCGGGATCCTGCCGCCGATCCGGCGCCCCGGAGAGGTGATCGGCCCGCTGCTTCCCGAGGTCGCGGCCGAGGTCGGGCTGCCGGCGGCCACCCGGGTCATCGCGGTCGGCTCCCACGACACCGCCTCCGCGGTGGCCGGGGTCCCGGCGGCGGACGAGCGGTTCGCCTACATCTCCTGCGGCACCTGGTCGCTGGTCGGCGTCGAGCTGGACCAGCCCATGATCAGCGAGGAGGGGCGGCGGGCCAACTTCACCAACGAGGCGGGCATCGACGGCACCGTGCGCTACCTGCGCAACGTCACCGGCCTGTGGCTCCTGCAGGAGTGCCTCCGCACCTGGTCGGTGGCCGGGGACGGCCTCGCGGACGACTCGGCCGCCGGCCATGACCCGGCGGACGCGTCCGGCGCGGACGTACCGGGAGCGTCCGGTGCCGGGCGGGGCGCCGGACCGGGCGGGCGCGTGGACCTGGAGGCGCTGCTGGAGGCGGCCGCGCGCGAGGAGCCGTTCCGGTCCGCGGTGGACGCCGACGACCCGGTCTTCCACGCTCCCGGCGACATGCCCGCGCGCATCGCCGACTTCTGCCGCCGTACCGGCCAGCCCGTCCCGGACACCCGGGCGCGGACGGTCCGCTGCGTGGTCGACTCCCTGGCCCTGGCCCACCGGGCCGCGATCCAGGACGCCCGGCGGCTCACCGGGCAGGCGGTGGACACCGTGCACATCGTCGGCGGAGGCTCGCGCAACGCCCTGCTCTGCCGGCTCACCGCCGACGCCTGCGGCCTTCCCGTGGTCGCCGGCCCGGTCGAGGCCACCTCGATCGGCAACGTCCTCGTCCAGGCCAGGGCCGACGGGGCCGTCTCCGGCACCCTGGCCGACCTGCGCGCCCTGATCCGGCGCGGCCAGCCGCTGGAACGCCACGAGCCGCGCCCGGGGGCCGAGGTACCGCCCGCGGAGAGGTTCGGCTGGCCCGCCAGGTGACGTCCCGGGGTCCCGGGGTCCCGGGGTGCCGGTGGCGCGGTCCCGCGGTTCTGCGGGGGCCGTCGCCGGGACCCCGTCCCCGGTGGGCCGCGCGCCGGACCGGCCGTGCTTCCTGAGGGCAGCGGGTGATCAGGTGAGGTGGGCGCGGATCTGGCGGATGTGCTCCGGGGTGGTACGGCAGCAGCCGCCCACGAAGGCCGCCCCCTCGGCGTTCCAGCGGGCCGCGGCCTCGCCGAACTCCACCGGGTCGGCCAGCCCCAGCCAGCGCCGGTTCTCCGAGTCCCAGACCTCGCCCGAGTTGGGGTAGGCCATGCTGGGCTTCCCCTTGACCTGTGAGATCAGGCTGAGCACGTGGCGCGGTGCCGTGCAGTTGACCCCGATCGCGATCACCTGGGGGTTGCCCGCGAAGAGCGCGGCCGCCGTCCTGAGCGGGGTGCCGTCGTTGATGTGCTCGCCGTCGCGGCAGGAGAAGCTCACCCACGCCCGCATCTCCGGCGTCTCGGCGAGCAGCCGCCGCAGCGCCCTGGCCTCGGCGTAGGACGGGATGGTCTCGCAGGCCAGCAGGTCGGCCTCGCTGTCGGCCAGGATCTGCCAGCGGTCGCGGTGCCAGTCGGTCAGGCCGTCCTCGTCGAGGTCGTAGTCGCCGGTGTACTCGGCGCCGTTCGCCAGGTAGGCGCCGTACGGGCCGACGCTGGCGGCCACCGTGCCGGAGCCGTGGGCGTCCCTGGCCTGGGCGGCCAGGTGCACGGACAACATGATCAGATCCTCGGCCTCGGCGGCGTTCAGCCCCCGGCGCATGAAGGCCGGAATGCTCGCCTGGTAGCTCGCGGTTATCGCCACCTCGGCGCCCGCAGCGAAGTAGTCGAGATGCGCCTGCCGGATCACGGAGGGGTTCTCCAGCAGGAGTCTCGCCGACCACAGGTCGTCTCGCAGGTCCGCGCCCAGCTCCTCCAGGTGCGTGGCCAGGCCGCCGTCCAGAATCACCATCCCGCCACCTTATGTGGAGCGGCCTGGCCTGAAAGCCCCCTTTTCCCGCCTTCCCGCCCCGGTCGCGGCCACGATCCGGTGCCGGAGGTCCTCCTGTCGCGGACGCCGGGGGCTCGTGGCCCGTTCCCGGGGCCGTTCGCGGACCGTCTCCGGAGCCGTTCCCGTTCCTGGCCCCGTCTCCGGACCCGTCCCGTTCCCGGACCCGTTCGCGGGGTCCGGGAACGGGCCCGGGTTCACACCCGGGTTCTCGCACCCGGGTTCACGCCAGGGTTCCCGGCCCCGGGGACGAGGGTCAGCGCTTCCAGAACGGCCGGCGCCTGGCGGGGCCGGTGAGCGCCTCCAGACCCTCCACGGCCCGGCGCCAGAGCGCGTCCAGGTCACCGCCCGCCTGCAGGTCCTCGGCCAGGGCGGTCAGCTCCGGGTGGCCGCCCAGGTAGACGGCCAGGGCCGCGAGCCGGCTGCCCAGGTCCTCCAGGACGCGCAGCCGTTCGGCGTCGGGCAGGGACTCCGCGGCGCGCAGCAGCTTCAGCTCCTGGGCGAGCTGCTCCCTCGGCGGCTCCTGCACCGCACCACCCCGCCGGGGGGCCGCCGCCTTCGGGGCGGAACGGGGCAGCATCCGCGCGCGGTCGTCGAAACCGCCCGCCGCCGCCTCCTGCGGCATACCGGCCACGGCCTGACTGGCCCCGAACGCCGGAGGGGAGCCGGGGGCGGCCATCCCGGGCGGGCCCATCGGGGCCGGCGAGGGCGGGGCCGCGCCCGTGTAGGCCGCCGTGGACAGCATCATGGGCATCATCGGTGCCGACGGGGCCGGGCTCGCCCAGCCACCGGGCAGCTCCACCGGCTGGATCACCCGGTGCCCGGGGCCGCCCTCGGCGACCACCTGGCTGTCGACCGCGACGAAGGCGGTGAACCGGCAGAGCACCCCGTACCTGAGCGAGGTCTCGACGATCTCGGCCTCCAGCGACCGGTCACCGGCCGCGTACCGGTCCTCCAGGATCCGCAGCCGGGCCCGCGCCCAGATCGAGCGCATCGCCGGGGCGTCCACCGTCGTCGCGCCGACCCGGCGCTCCCACGGACGGCCCGCCGCGTCCAGCCCTTTCACGGTGATCGTCCCGGCCGCCGTGCCGCGGTAGCGGCCGAACACGGTGAGCGGGACGCCCGGATAGATCGAACCGAGGTGACTGACGGTCTCGGTGACCAGGTCGAGCCCGTCGGCCTTGAGGGACAGGTCGGTCACCAGGGGCGCGCCGATCCGGCGGTGGATGTGCTCCATGGCCTCGTCCAGCCGGTCCTCGGACTCGACCAGCTCGCACCGGCCGCCTCCCAGCCCGGCCAGCCTGCCCAGGAAACCGGCGTTGACCGCCTGGTCGATGCCGACCGTGTGCACCCGCACCCCGGTGAGCCGACGGCCGATCCGCTCCAGGATCTGGTCCTCGTTGCCGACCTGGCCGTCGGTGACGAGCACCAGCACCCGGTCCCCGGCCGAGTCGCCGAGCAGCGTGACGGCCCGCTCCAGCGGGGTCAGCATCTCGGTGCCGCCGCGCGCCTCCAGCCTGGCCAGGTGCTCCACGGCCCGGTAGCGGTTGCGGTCGGACGCAACCGACAGGCCCTCGCCGAGCCCGTCGGGGTGCTCCACCTCGGTGTCGAAGGAGAGCACCGCGAACCGGTCGCGCGAGGTGAGCGTGTCGACGATGCGGGCGGCGGCGCGCCGGGCGGCCACCATCTTCCAGCCGGTCATGCTGCCCGAGCGGTCGAGGACCAGCACCACGTCCTTGCTCCGGATCTCGCCCCCGGCGGACTCGGCGCCGGGGACGACGGTCAGCGTGAACGTGCCCCCGGCCTCATCGGTCCCGCCGGCCCCTGAGCCGGTCCCGGCCCCTGAGCCGGTCCCGGCCCCTGAGCCGGTCCCGGCCCCTGAGCCGTCGCCGGGACGGGCGTCGGGGGCGAGGGCGAGCGAGGTGGAGGCGTCGAAGGCCAGCCGCAGGATGAAGTCGCGGTCCAGGCGCTCGCCCGGCTGGAGGCGTACGGTGCCGCCCTCCTCGCGGACCACGTGCAGGCTGGAGCGCATCTCGCGCAGTTCCAGGCCGGCCGGGTCGACGGAGACGGCCAGCGAGAGCCGGACCGGGTCGGGAAAGCCCGGCAGCAGCACCGGCGGGGTGATCCGGGAGGCGTCCGGGACCGCGTCGGTGTCCGGGGCCCAGCCGTCACCGGCCGGCTCGCCGTCCAGCGGGGTGCCGGGGATGTAGCGCGGGGCCACGACCAGCGGGAACCGGAAGGTGGCCGCGCCGTCCTCGTACGGGAGCGGCTGGTCCAGCGTCAGGTGCACGGTGACCCGCTCGCCCGGCACGATGTTGCCGACCCTGATGGTGAAGACGTCCGGCCGGTCCTCCTCGGCGATCGCGGCCCGCCTGCCCTGGGAGATCGCCTGGTCGTAGTCGGCCCTGGCCTGGCCGCGCTCCTTCAGCACGCCCTCGACGACCCGGCCGTCGGCCTCCATCCGGAACGCGGTCACGGCGGCCCGGTCGGGCAGCGGGAAGACGTAGGTCGCCTCCAGGGCCACGTCGTAGGGGTTGCGGAACCCTTGGACCACCTCGACCCCGGCCGTCAGGCCGGACACGGCGGCGGTCACGTCCACGCTCTCCAGCGGCAGGTTGCCGCGTTCGGTGGTCAGCGCCCCCAGCCCGGCGTCCGGGACGGGCAGGCACTCCTCCGGTCGCAGAGTGGTGATGGAAACGGTCATGGGTGCGGTCCTTCCGGAGGTGTGAGGCCGCGTTCGCGCAGGAGCGACAGGAGCTCCCGCGAGGCGGCGGCGATCTCGGCGAGTTCGTCGGGCGACGGGGCGCGCCCGCCACCCTGCCCGCCGTCGAGCAGCAGCGTCACGCCGTCCGCCAGCCGTACACCGTGTACGGCCACGGCTGCCGGGACGGCGGGGAGGGCGGGACGGGCGTACGGCGCGGGTGGCACGGGTGGCACGGGTGGCACGGTCGGCATCTCCGGCGCGCCCGAGGCGGTGGGAGGGGCCGGGGGAACGGGTCGTGCGGCCGGGGCGGGCGCCGGCCGGGAGGGGGCCGACGCCGGGGCGCCGGTCCAGAAGCGCGGCCGTGCCGTCGCGGGGGAGGGGGCCCCGGCCGCGTGTCCCCGCCGGGCCGATCCCCGGTCCGGCTCGTGGTTCGACCCGTCGTCCGGAGCCGGTCCCCGCTCCGGCGCCGGCCCCTGGTCCGGAACCGGTCCCCGGCCGGTTCCCCGGCCCGGTGCCCGCTCGGGTCTGTGCTCCGGTGGCGCCTCGGGGAGGCGGGCGATGGCCTCCAGGGTCCGGTCGGTGGCCCCGGCCAGCTCGACCTGGATCTCGGCGATGCTCCGCCCGTCGGCCTGGCGCCGCTTGACGGCGATCAGCTGGAGCAGGTGCCGCCTGCCGTACACGGCCACCCGTCCCCGGCGGGCCGAGGGCGGGTCGAGGAGGCCGATCGTGGAGTACCACCGGATCACGCGCTCGTTGGGCACGTCCCTGACCCGCCCGTTGGGCCGGGCGGTGGGGGCCAGCGCCGCCGACGCCTGCTCGGCCAGTTCACCGATGGTCCATTCCATACGGAGATAGTGACACTGTAATCATGACAGTGTCAACATAAGAAGCCGGATGTGTGGGTACGGACATTCAGTACGAAACCGGAGATTAAGGCGAAAACAGGGGGGACGCTCTATGTCCGCGATCACCAGCCCGCTCAATCCGGAAGACAAGAAGGTCATCGCCACCGCGCTCCAGGGCTCGCTCGTCGACCTGCTCGACCTGTCACTGCTGACCAAGCAGGCCCACTGGAACGTGATCGGTCACAACTTCCGCTCCCTGCACCTGCAGCTCGACAAGATCGTCTCGGCTGCCAGGAAGCACGCGGACACCGTCGCCGAGCGAGCGGTGGCCATGGGGTGCAACCCCGACGGCCGGGGTTCCACGCTCGCGAAGAGCACCGAGGTGCCGCAGCTGGAGCCGGGTTATCTCAACGACGGCAAGGTCGTCGCCGCGATGACGGACATCCTCGGCTCCATCGTCCGCCGGATGCGCGAACGCGTCACCGCCACCGAGAAGGCCGACCCGATGACCCAGGACCTGCTCATCGAGATCACCCAGGACCTGGAGAAGTACCACTGGATGATCGAGGCCCAGCGCTAGGTCGTCTGCCGGGCGCCCCGTCCCCGCGGGCCGGGGCGCCCTCCGCACCGGGCACGGTGCCTCCCGTCACCGCCGGGATCCTTCACCCGTGGGCAGGACGATCCCGGCGGGGCGGAAGGCCCGGGTTCACCCGGCCGTCGCCCGTACGCCGAACACGTTGTCGATGGCGTACCGCCAGCGTCCGTCCGGTCCGCGCCGGGCGACGTCGGTGGCGGTGCCCTCGATGTGCGCGGGCGCGCCGTCGGGGCCGGTGCCCTCGATGACCCAGTCGACGATCAGCAGGGCGAGGTCGCCGGTGCTGTAGACCTGGCGCGGCCGCACCGTGATCGGGAGGCCGAGGGCCATGAAGGCGGCGTTGGCCTCGTACGCCTCCCGGCCGGTCAGCGGCGAGCCCGGTTCGGCGACGAACACCGTGCCGTCCTCGTAGATCTCCGCCAGCGCCTCGGGGTCACCGCTGTTGAAACGCTCGGCGAACACCGCCGGAACGTCCTGGGGGATCTCGGCGAGTCGTCGCATCACGCACGTCCTTCCCGGTAGGAGGTAGGAATCGGGGGAACGCGGCAACGCTAGGAGGCGCCCTCGTGACTCACCAAACGGTCGGCCACCCGGCCCCGGTCCGGCCCGGCCTGCCCGACGACCCGCGCGCGGACGTCACCGAGCCCACCCCGTCCTGCCCGGTGGAGATCACCCTCGCGGCCCTGCACGGCCGCTGGACGACCCTGGTCGTCCGGGAGTTCCTGCGGGACGACCACACGTTCAGCGAGCTGCGCCGGGCCCTTCCCGGCCTGTCGGACAAGGTGCTGTCCGACCGGCTGGCACACCTGACCGGGGCCGGCGTGCTCGACCGCCACCGGATGCCGGGGTGGCCGCCCCGGGTCCGCTACACCCTCACCGAGCGGGGCCGCCGCCTCGGCCCCGTGCTGCAGGCGCTGTGGGACTGGGGCGAGCCCTCCCTCCACCGGGAGGGTCACAGCAGGTAGCGGGCCAGCTCGGCGATGGGATGGGGGCGGGCGAGCAGGTCCCGCAGCGAGTCCAGGTGGGCGAACCCGGGAAGGTCGGGGGTGGTCAGGCCGGTGTCGCGCAGGGTGCGCCGCCAGCTCTCGGCGTCGCCCGCGGCCCCCTCCAGCCGCCGCAGCACGCTCACCCCGTCGATCTCCCTGACCAGCAGCGTCAGCAGGTGCGGCCACTGCACGGCCAGTGCCGCGAGCTTGGCGACCTCGCCGTCCGAGGCCGGGGCCGCTCCGGCGAGGGCGCGGCGGTAGGTCAGGAACGAGTAGAAACGGAAGACGTTGACGTACCGCTTGATCTCGCGCGGGTTGAAGAACGTCAGGGCCGGCAGCACGAACTCGATGGCCCGGTAGGCGTTCTCGTCGCTGTAGAGGTCGTCGAAGACCCGGTCGGCGGCCTCGCGGGTGGCCGCGCAGAGGCCGCCGACCGCGTCGGAGCACTCGATGCCGAGCGCGTCCTGCGCCAGCCGGGCGGCCTCGTCGATGGTGGTCGTGGTCGGCCGCAGCGCCCAGATGGCGTCCTGCAGCCGGCTCACCTGGACCGGGTCGGGCGGGTCGCTCGCCCACGGGCCGGGCACGGGCGGCACGTCCACCGCGGTCCGCGGTGCCGCCTCCTTCACCGGCGCCCGTGCCCCCAGCGTCTCCATCGACGTCCGCGACCCCGGCACGTTCGCCGAGGCCCACGTTCCCGGTGCCCACACCGGTGCCCGCCGCCCCGGCACGGCCGTTCCCGCCGGCGCGCCGGCGCCGGGCGAACCCGGTCCGGCCGCGTCGTCCGGGAAGGGCCGTGCGGGAGACAGGGGACCGCGTGAACGCGGTCCGGCCGGATCCGGTGGCGGGTCGAGCCGTTCCAGGGCGGCTGGGGGACCCGCCGGACACGGTCCGGCCGGATTCGGTGTGACATCGGGCACGCCCAGCAGTGCCCGCACGAAGGCGGGCAGCCGGTCGGCGTCGTCCAGCAGCGGCACGCTCAGCGGCAGCTGCACGATCTTCTCCAGGAACCGCCAGCCCAGCCCGGCCCGGCCGCCACCGGGCAGGGTCCCGGCCAGCTCGGGGTAGGCGGCCTCGATGTGCGCGACGACCACCTCCGGCTCCATGGCCAGGACGAAGACGCAGTTGGGGAACTCCCCGGCGAGGAAGAGGTTGATCGCCTCGATCACCTGCGCCACCGTTCCCGGCGAGCAGCGGTCCAGGTCGTCCACGAAGACCACCAGCGGGCGCCCCTCGGTGGCGACCAGGTCGAGGACCTGCCGCATGTCGGTCTGGACCAGGTGCAGGAAGCCGGTCCTGGAGCGGTACCCCGGCACGGTCACGGCGTCCGGGAGCGCCCCGTCGGCCAGGCCGCCGGAGCCCAGCAGGTCCGGCTGGGTGACCAGGCCGCGGAAGGCGTTGTCCGCGGCCTCGCCGAAGAACCGCGCCAGCCGCAGCGCGCCCACCCCCACCACCACCGCGGAGCCCGTCGCGCCCACGGCGGCGGCGGCGTTGCCCAGCAGCACGCCGAAGGCGGGCAGCAGCGCGGTGGCCGCCATCAGCGCCCCGGTGACCACGAGCGTGGCCACCAGGCCGAGGGCCACCGGCGCCAGGCGGGTCATCGCCAGCCGGTAGGCGCGCCTGCGGACCGCCTCCCGGTCGATCCTGGACAGGTTCAGCTCCAGCCAGAACCGCTCCCGTTCGGCGCGGGGCAGCCGCCGGGTGACCTGGCTGATGATCTCGTGTGCCAGCCCGGCCCAGACCTGCTCGCCGCTCTGGTACATCCACGGGTTGAACCAGACCGTGGGCCGCCAGTCCGCAGGCCGCAGCGGGAGCGGGTCCGGCTCGGCCTGCCCGGCGCTCTCCCGGCCCCGGCGCCCCGCCCTGGCCAGCACCTCGGCGTTGGTCAGCGTCCGTTCCGCGCGGGTGCCCGGCAGGTGGATCGGGACGGCCGCGTCCCCGGCGGCTCCCGGGTCCAGGACGTCCTGGATCATCCGCATCAGCGAGGTCTTGCCGGTGCCCCACGGCCCCTTGAGGCCGATGGTGAGCGGCGGCCGGGTCTCGGGGTGGCGGACGAACGCGGCGATGGCCTCGGCGTAGACCCGGTGCCCGAGCTGGTCCTCGGTGGTCCACCGGTCCGCGGTGAGCCTGGCCCGGGGCCGTACGGTCCGCATCCCGGCGCGGCGACGGCGCAGCAGCGCCGAGGTCTGCGCCCGCTCGGCCGCCGACAGCCGCGAGTGGCCGAAGGCCCGCACGTCCGGATGGGCGAACGTGGTCGTCTCGCCCAGCAGGCCCCACTGCCGCAGCTCGCCGGCGTCCCCGAGGATCTCGTCGATCGGCTCGTCCTCGTCGAGCAGGGCCGCCCTGCGCAGCATCTCCCTGGCGGGCTCGCTCAGGTGCAGCTCGTAGACCCTTCGCACGATCTCCGTCCCGGCCGTGGGCGGGACGGGCTCGCCGAGCCGGGCCAGGGCGACGGCGAAGGCGGCGTGCGGCTCGGCCGAGGCGTCCCGCACCGGGGTCAGCGGGACGCCGGCGACGTCCCCGTAGGCGATCAGGATCGGGGTACGGGCGGCCGAGACCGCCGCGTAGCGGGCGAGCGCGTAGGCGTGCAGGTCCCCGACGCTGACCGCGCCGTCCCCGTCGAGGTCGGCGGCCCGGGTGGCCAGCCCCTCGGCGATGACGTCGGTCAGCGTCCGGGCCGGGCCCGGCACCGCCTCGTCCAGCCGCAGCGTCAGGGTCAGCGTCGCCGCGGCCACCTTCGGCTCCCCGGCCACGGCGAGCTGCCGGACCGGACCGGCGGACCCGCCCAGGGCGCTCCACCCGAAGTCCACGATCAGCACCACGGCGGCGGCGAGCGACCCGCCGACCTGGCGGCCGAACGAGCCGATCATCGCCCCCAGCCGTCCCGAGGTCCAGCCGCCGTCGGCGGGCAGCCGGACGACGAGCAGGTCGCCCTCGCGCGCCGAGCGCAGCAGCTCCCACACGCGCTCGCCGTCCGCGTCCGGCCCCTCGCTGGTCCCGGCGTCGACGGTGAACCCCTCGGCGCGCAGGGCGCTCGCCAGCCGCAGGTCGGGCCGCGACGGGGGCGGGGCGGGCGTCCGGGCCGCGGTCGTGGCGGGGACGGCGAAGGGGACCGGGGGAGCGTCCAGGAAGACCAGGGCGCGGCGGGTCCGCACCCGTGGCGCGGTCTCGGAAACCAGGTTCGCGAACGTGAGTCCCTCGGTCAACGGTCCTCCCCGGTCTGATGACGGTGATCCCACTGTGAGGGCGCGGACCGGGGTTGATGGCGATCTTGGCGATAGGTCGACCTGTTTTGGCGGATGTTTGCCCGATGGGTGACGCAAAGTTTGCGCCTGTGGTGTCGGCGTTCATGTCGGTTCGATCGGCTTGTGGCATACCGCGAGGAACCACGAGGAGGAGCCATGCTTCGCCGTACGCTCGTGCGCACCGGGGCTCCGGCGCCCGGTGCGGCTCCGGCCGGCTCCCTCCGGCAGGGCGCCACGGACGCCGTGACGGTGACGGACGCCACCGCGCGACGCCCGGCCGGAACGTACGGGCCGTACGGGCCGCTGTGCCCGCCGGACGCTCACGGGCTGGCGCTGCCGGAGGGGTTCACCGCCAGGGTCGTCGCCCGCAGCGGGCACCGGATCGGCGGGACGCGCTGGCATCCGGCTCCGGACGGCGGCGCGTGCTTCCCGGACGGCGACGGCTGGATCTACGTGTCCAACTCGCGGGTCCCGCTGCTCGGCGGGGCGTCGGCCGTCAGGTTCGCGCCCGGCGGGGACGTGACCGGCGCCTACCGCATCCTGTCGGGCACCGACCTCAACCACGCGGGCGGACGCACCCCGTGGGACTCCTGGCTGTCGTGCGAGGAGACCGGCCGGGGCAGGGTCTTCGAGTGCGATCCGTACGGCTCGCGGGCCGCGATGCCGCGCCTGGCCATGGGCCGCTTCAGGCACGGGGCCACGGCCTGCGACCCGGTCCGGGACGTGGTCTACCTGACCGAGGGCGAGCCGGACGGCTGCTTCTACCGGTTCCGTCCGGCCCACCGGGGAGACCTGACCTCGGGCAGGCTGGAGGTGCTCTGCGCCGACCGTTCCCCCGGCCGGTCCCTCGACCGTTCCCACGATCGGGCCGTCGACCGTGACACCGGCCGGGACGTCGGCCGGGATGCCGATCGGAGTGCCGGCCGGAGCGGCGAGCGGGTGATCTGGCGCCGGGTGCCCGATCCCGGGGCGCTGCCGGTGGCCACCCGTCACCAGGTCGAGGACGCCCGGCGCTTCTCCGGGGGGCAGGGCTGCCACTACGCCGACGGTGTGTGCCTGTTCACCACCGGCGGCGACGGCCGCGTGTGGGCCTACGACGCGGAGAACGAGACCCTGCGCGTCGTTCACGACACCGGTGCTCCGCCGGCCGGGGCCGGCATCGTCACCGGCACCGCCTCGGGCGGCCTCCGCGTCGCCCGCGACGACGGCGACGACGGCGACGACACAGAGATCAAGGCCATCGTCTCCGGCCGGGGCGTGGTCCCGCTCGTACGGGTCGTGGGACACCCCGGGGCGGAGATCACCGGCCTCGCCTTCTCCCCGGCCGGTGACCGCCTCTACTTCTCCTCCCCGCACGGGGCCCGCCATGAATCCCGCCATGAATCCCGCCATGAATCCCGGCGTGGAAACCGGCGGGGGACCTGGCGCGGCCCCCGGGGTGACGCCACCGGGATCGGCGGCGTCACCTACGAGGTCACCGGCCCTTTCCTCCGCCGGACAGGTGGGTCCGACGCCCGGCCGGTGGTCGCAGGAGATCAGTGATCGGGTGACGGGCCGGCCGGTGGCGCGGTCGTGCGCCGGCGCCGGGATCCGCCGATCAACGCGGGCCGCGACGCCGCTCGGGCCGCGCCCACCGTGCCGTCCCGGGCCACCCGGCGGCTCGCCGTCCTCTGGCAGGTCTAGCCGGTGTCCGACGGACCCGGCGAGCGGGCGGCCGTCACCCCCTTCGCCACGCCCGCGCTCCGCGCCGCCCCCTGTCAGGGACCGGCGCGGGACGTCCCCGTCCGGCCCGCGCCGGTCCCTGACAGGAGGTGACGTCCTCCCGGGACCCGCGCGCGGGCCGTCCTCCCGTCAGGCCTCGGTCGCCGGCCACCGGCCGTGCCGGCGCCGGTACTCCCGGGGGCTGAGCCCGTAGGCGGTGCGGAAGGCGCGGGTGAAGTGCGCGGCGGTGCCGAAGCCCCACCGGGCCGCGATGGCGTGGATCGGCCGGTCACGCTTGGCGGGATCCGTCAGGTCGTCCCTGCACCGCTCCAGCCGCCGGTCGTGGATCAGCCGCGCCACGGTGGTGTTCTCGGCCTGGAAGAGCCGGTACAGGGAGCGGCTGGAGATGTTGTGCGCCGTGGCGATCAGGTCCGGGGAGAGCCGGGGATCGGCCAGGTGCCTGTCGACGAAGGCGTGGATCCTCGCCAGCAGGGGGTGCCGGTGGCGGGCGGGGGGTGCCACGGGGGCCGCCGGAGGGGGGACGTGGCCGGCGGGCTCTCCCGGGTCTCCCGGGACGGCCGGGTTCCCCGGATCCTCCGGGGCGTGCGGCTCCCCCAGGGTGTGCGGACCTCCCGGGGCGTACGGATCCGCGGGACCGCCGGTTTCGTCCCGCGTGTCCACGATGTCGCTCTGGGGCTCGTCCCGCGTGTCCTCCGGGGTGCCCGTTCCTTTCCGCGTGCCCGCAGGGCTGCCGGTCCCCCCGGCCGGTCGTGCGCGCGGCAGGTAGGAAAGCCAGGAGCCGAACCGTTCCCTCACGGGCGGATCCTCTGTGCGAACCACTGTCTCCACTGACCTCTGCCTCCCGTCAGGAGGTCGCCGGCGGCACCGGTCGACCGTACCTGTGCTGGTCATCCGTTGTTCCGCGAGGGGAGAACCGCCCGGAGACGGGCGCGGCGCACAGCGGGATCCGAGGGACCTCCCGCCACGTACCGGTGTGCTCGCACCGCCACGTGGGGCGGTGCGCAGACCGTGGGCGACGGGGGGACGGGCCTGCGGGCCGGACCCGGCGCACGGCGCCGGCCGAGCTCGCGGAACGGCCGGCGCGTTCTGGACCGAACGTTAGCCAGCCGGGCGCGACGAGGTGCGGCGACGGCGTCCCGGATTCGTCCCACATCCATCCCGTACGTCCTGACCTGCGTCTACGTCCCCTTGCCCGCTTCGGCGACGCACGGCCCCTGGGCACGCCGGATCCAGTCGCCCTGGGTGACCCAGCCGTCGACCGTCTGCATCATCGCGTCCCGCACCACGGGCGGCTCGGCGACGTAGAAGACCTCGTTCGGCAGGTACGTCTTGGGAAGGTGCCTCCGGTTGGCGCCGGACCGGTCGGCGATCCGCACCGGTGCGGGATCCCCGTCGGTCACCACGTAGTGCCACGGGCAGTACCGCTTCGGCGGCCGTTCCTCGCCGATGCCGCTCCACAGGTAGCCCGCTCCGGCCAGCCCGCCGAGGCCGAGCGCCGTCACCAGGATCGGCACGATCCGCCTGCGTCGGGGACCGGCCGTCTCCGGTCCCGCCGTCTCCCCGGGGCCGTCCGGTCCCGCCGCGCCCACCGAGCCTTCGGGGGCGCCCGGCCTCTCCGGGGCTCCGGGGTCTTCCGGGTCTTCCGGGGCTTCCGGGTGTCGCGGGACCTTCCGGTCGTCGGGCCCTCCCGCGTTCTCCGGCTCCGACGGCTCCGAAGACCTCGAAGGCTCCGACGGCTCCGGCGGCTCCGGCGAATCGGCCGGCTCGGACGGTTCCGGGGGCTCGTGCGGCTCCGGCGGTCCCACCGGGTCACCCGGCCCGGCCGTCTCCTGCGACGAGGGACGGTAGCGCTGCAGCCTGGCCCGCCGGGCGGCCTCCCACGGCTCACGCAGTTCCTCCGCGTCACGACCGGCGGCACGGGACAACGCCTCGACCACGGACCACGGAGGGCACGCGGCCCCCGAGAAGTAACGGGAGAGCGAGGAATCGCTCGCCGCGGTGACCCGTTCGAGCTCCTTCAGGCTCTTACCGGTGAGGGCCCGAAGTTCCTGCAGGTGACGGGCGAGAAGGGTTCCGGCCGGTGAAACGGTCATTCAGACGTGCCTTCCGTACGATCGGCATGCGCGTTCGTTCACTGCTGTTCATTCTTCCCGTTCCGGTGAAATCCGCGATCCGGGGGTACGGGGCGGCCCGGCGGGTCCGGTCTCCGGTGGCCCTGCGTTCCCGGACGGGCGCGACAGGGGCGGGTGCCCGCGTCACGGGCCCCTGCCGGGTGACGCCGTCGCGCGATCCCGGCCGGTGTGAACGTCCCGCTGTGAACGTCCCGCGCGTGTTCACGTCCGGGGAGACGTCGGTGTTCACGCCCGGGGAGGCCGCCGGGACCGGGAATCGTGGCGGGAATCGGCAAGTGGTCGGCGGGGATGGTCAACAGGACGCGTGTTCACGCGTGCCACCATCCGGTCAGGCGCCCGCGTATTCCGGTCGAGGCGGGCGATGACGAGAAAGGCATCGCCGATGAATCGAACGGTGAAATCCTCTGGAATGCTCGCTGCGCTCGGAGTGGCCGTCGCGCTTCTCCTCGCCCCGGCCGCGGTGTCGGCGGACGCCCGGACCGCTTTGACGAGCCCCGTCATCCTCGCGTTCGAGGACGGCACCAAGACCTCCGTGAACGCGCCGGGGTCACGGACCATCACCCCTCCCAGGCGGGCGTACGAGGTGAGGGCGGGAAGCTGGTCGGGGTACGTCGTCCACAGCGACGGTGGCAGGACCTATTTCTGCGGCGGGGAGACGGCCGGTCTGACCGACGCCCCGGTCTCGGGGCTGTTCGTGTCGCGCCTGAAGGGATGGTGGTGTCCCTGACCCCGCGCCGGTTCCGGCCGGATTCGCCGGGGCGGTGAAGCGGAGGTCCCGGGGGCCGTCACGCGGCGAGCGAGGGAGCCGCCAGCCGGGGACGGACGAAGTCGCCCACCCGCCAGGCCTCCTCCAGGTGCGGCCAGCCGGACAGCACGAACTCCGACAGGCCCAGCTCGGCGTACTCGCGCATCCGCTCGGCGACCTCGTCGTAGCCGCCGACCAGCGCGGTGCCGGCTCCCTCGCGGACCAGGCCGACCCCGGCCCACAGGTTGGGCGAGATCTCCAGCGCGTCCGCCGACCCCCCGTGCAGATCGGCCATGCGACGCTGCCCCACGGAGTCCATCCGGGCGAACCGGGCCTGTGCGGCGGCGATCCTGCCGGGGTCCATGCCGTCGAGCAGGCGGCGGGCGTGCGCCCACGCCTCCTCGGAGGTGTCGCGGGCGATGATGTGGAGCCGGATGCCGAAGCGCAGCTCACGACCGGCCTCGGCGGCCAGCCGGCGCATCCGGGCGACCCGTTCGGCGATCATCGCCGGGGGCTCGCCCCACATCAGGTAGACGTCCGCCCCGGCGGCGGCCACCCGTTCCGCGGCGGGGGAGGCCCCGCCGAAGTAGATGTCGGGGGTGTCGAGCAGGGGCGTGGCCAGCCCGCCCCCGGAGACCCGGTAGTGGGCGCCGCGGTGCTCGAACGGCTCGCCCGCCCAGGTGCGCCTGAGCACCTCGATGAACTCGCCGGTGCGCTCGTAGCGGGCGTCGTGGTCGAGGAAGTCGCCGTACGCGCGCTGCTCCTGCGGGTCGCCGCCGGTGACCACGTTGAGCAGCAGCCGTCCCCCGCTGATCTCCTGGAAGGTCTGCGCCTGCTGGGCGAGGAGCGTGGGCAGGGTGAAGCCCGGCCTGAAGGCCACCAGCAGCCTGAGCCGCTCGGTCCGCGCCGCGACCGCGCTGCACGCCACCAGCGGGTCGGGGCACCCGGCCCCGACGGGGGTCAGCGCGGACTCGAACCCGGCCGCCTCCGCCGCGCGGGCCACCTGGGAGAGGTAGTCGAGCGTCGCCGGCCTGGCCGCGTCGCCTCCCGCCGCGACGGTGGTCGTGGCGGGCCTGACGTGGTGGCCGTCGCCGGTGGTCGGCAGGAACCAGTGCAAGCGCATCTTCGCCTCATCCGGGGGCTCGTACGGAACGGGGACGGCACCCCGACGATAAACGCATAATACCTATCTGCAAATAGGGTATTAGGGCGGGGTGGGGTCGCCCGCCGGGGGCCGGTCCGCGCCGGGCCGGTCCGGGGCCGTGGAGGCCGTCAGGTAACCGGTGAGCAGGGTCTTGAGCTCGGCGGTCAGCTCCGCGGCGCGTTCCCCCGGCCCGGCCGCGACCAGCGGCAGGACCGCCCTGACGGTGGCCAGCATCATCGTGGCGACCGTCAGGCGCCGCTCCTCGCCCAGGTGGGGTGCGCGTATGGCGAGAAGGCCGGCGATGTGCCGGGCGACGTCCCGGTGGAGCCGCTCGGACGCCTCGGCCAGCCGGTCGCCGGTGGCCGAGCCGTGCAGCAGGGCCCAGTAGGCCGGGCGGGCGGCCTTGTAGGCGACGATCTCGTCCACCACCCGGTCGATCAGCTCGGCCGCGGGCATCCGCACGACGTCCTCGGTGAGGCGGGCCTCCCAGTGCGCGCTCCGCCCGTCGGTGAACCGGTCGAGCAGGCCGTCCAGGATCTCCTCCTTGTTGCGGAAGAACTGGTACAGCGAGCCGGGGGACATCCCCGCCCGTTCGGCCACCGCGTTGGTCGTCAGGTCGGGGTAGCCGACCTCGGCGACCACCTCCTCGGCGGCGTCGAGGATCTCCTCCATCCGCCTGAGGCCGCGCGCCTGCCGCCTGACCGGCCGCCGCGGAGCCCCGGGCCGGTCGCCGGTCGTCGTACCGCTCGCGGGGCCGTTCGCCGGGGCGTTCGCGGGGGCGTTCGCGGGGCCGGTGGCCGCGCGGTCCGGGCCGGTGGAGCCGGTCGCCGCGCCGGTCGCCGGACGTTCCTCGGGCATGCGTCATCCCGTCCCCTCGTTGACAAATACGAGCATTCACTTGTATTTCTCTCTCGAACCGCAAAAACACGAGCAGTTTACCGAGTTCGGGGATGATCATGAAAGCAGTTCCGCGCCCGGCCGCGGCCCCTCCCGTCCCGCCGCTGAGACGGCTCGGCCACCTGCTGGCACGGCGCCGCCGCCTGGTGATGGTCCTCACCCTGCTCGGCGTCGTCGCGCTGGGCGTACCGGCCGCGGGCACGGTCTCCGGGCTCTCCCTGGCCAGGTACGAGGCGCCCGGCTCGGAGTCCGACCGCGCGCGGGTGGAGCTGGCCGAGCGCTTCGGCACCGGGAGCGCCGACCTGGTTCTCCTCGTCACCGCCGTGGACGGCGACGTGGACGGCCCGGCCGCCGCGGCCTCGGGACGGGAGCTCACCGCGCGCCTGGCCGGCCTGGAGGGCGTGGCCGAGGCGGCGTCCTACTGGACGCGGGGCGCACCGGCCACGATGCGCAGCCGGGACGGCAGGCACGCGCTCGTGGTCGCCCGCATCCCCGGCGACGCCGGGCGGGTCCGCTCCGAGATCCTGCCGAAGATCGTTCCCGAGGTCCTGCGGGGCGACGCCGCGATCACCGTCAGGGCGGGCGGCGGGGAGGAGGTCTTCCGCCAGCTCGTGCCGCTGGCCCGGCAGGACTTCGTCCGGGCCGAGCTGGTGGTCGTCCCGCTCGTGCTCGTGCTGCTGTGGCTGTACCTCAGGCGCCTGCTCGCCGCCGTGCTGGCGGTCGTGCTCGGCGCGCTGGCCATGGTGATCGGGCTGGCGCTGCTGCGGATACCGCTGCTGTACGCCGACGTGTCGACGTTCGCGCTGAACCTCGTCCTGGCCATGGGGCTCGGGCTGGGCGTCGACTACGCGCTGTTCATGATCGCCCGCTTCCGGGAGGAGGTGGCGCTCGGCCGCGACCGGCACGAGGCGGTCGCCCGCGCCGTCGAGCGGGCCGGTCGTACGGTGATCTTCAGTGGCGTGACGGTGGCCGCCTCGCTGAGTGTGCTGCTGCTCATGCCCTTCGACTTCTTCCGCTCCTTCGCCTACGCCGGGATCGCGGTCGTCGCCGGGGGAGTGGTCGGCGCCGTGCTCGTCCTGCCCGCCGTCCTCGCCGCCGTCGGCGACCGGGTGCTGCCCCGCCGCCCCGGCCGGGCGCGGGGGACGTTCTGGCCAGGACTGGCGACGCGCGTCATGGGCAGGCCGCTCCTGTACGGCGGGGCGGCCGCGGCCGTGCTGCTGCTGCTCGGCTCGCCCTTCCTCGGCCTGCGCCTCGGCGTGGCCGACGACCGCGTGCTGCCCGCGTCCGCGCCCGCCAGGCAGACCTCGGAGGTGATCCGCGCCGAGTTCCCGGCCGAGGAGACCGACGCCCTGCAGATCGTCTCGGCGGGCACGTCGGGAGATCTCTCCCGCGCCGTTCCCGGCTACGCCGCCGCCCTGTCCCGCCTGCCCGGCGTCGCGCAGGTCGACTCCGCCGCCGGGTCGTACGCGGCCGGAGCGCGGGTCTCGGCGGGGGACCCGTCACGGTTCGCGGGCGCCGGGGGCACCTGGCTGTCGGTGATCCCGTCCGCGGAGCTGATGGAGGACGACCCCGTCCGGCTGGTCGGCGACGTCAGGGCGCTGCGGGCGCCGTTCGAGGTGCTGGTCGGCGGCTACCCGGCCGAGCTGGCCGACTACCGGCGGGCGGTGGTCGACCGGCTGCCGCCGCTGCTCGCGCTGATCCTGGCGATCACCTTCGCGGTGCTGTTCCTGATGACGGGCAGCGTCCTGATCCCGCTCAAGGCGACGGTGCTCAACCTGCTCAGCCTGTCGGTGATGTTCGGGGCCCTGGTCTGGATCTACCAGGACGGCAACCTCTCGGGCCCGCTCGGCTTCACCCCCACCGGGACCCTCGACCCGAGCATCCCGATCCTGATGTTCTGCGTCGCGTACGGGCTCTCGATGGACTACGAGGTCTTCCTGCTCTCGCGGATCAAGGAGGAGTACGACCTGACCGGCGACACCCCGGGCGCCGTGGTGGCCGGGCTCCGGCACGGAGGTCCGCTCATCACCGCGGCGGGCGGGATCCTGGCGGTGTCGTTCGCGGTCTACGGCACCGCGCAGGTGGTGTTCGTGCAGATGCTGGGCGTGGGGACGGCGGTGGCGATCATCGTGGACGCGACGGTGATCCGCGCGGTCCTGGTCCCTGCCGCGATGCGCCTGGCCGGCGAGGCCAACTGGTGGGCCCCGGGACCGCTGCGCCGCCTGCACGCCCGCATCGGCCTGTCCGGCTGATCGTCCGTCCGCGCCTGGTCGGCCGGGTCCGTTCTCCCGCACCCGTCCGGGCCGGTCCGTCCGAGCCGGCCTGTCCGGTCGGACGGACCGAACGGCCCGGACGGCCGTGCCGCCGTCAGGTCAGAGGTCGCGGGCCCAGACCTCCTCGACGACGTCCCCGGCGGGCCGCTTCTCGACCAGCTCGAAGCCCGCCGCCTGGTAGATGCGCCTGGCCCCCACCAGCACGTCCCTGGTCCACAGCACCATCCGCCGGTAGCCGGCCTCCCGGGCGAAGCGCACGCACTCGTCCACCAGCCGGGTGCCGATCCCCATGCCGCGCGCGGACGGCTCCACGAGCAGCATCCGCAGCTGCGCGGTCTCGTCGTCCTTGCGGGCGCAGAACACGCACCCGGCACGCTCGCCGTCCACCTCGGCGATCCAGCCCGCGTCGTAGCGGGGGTCGTAGCCGTCCATGTAGTCGGCGGTGATCCTGGCCACCAGCGCCTCGAAGTCCATGCCCCAGCCCTGTTCCTGGCTGTAGAGGACGCCGTGCCGGTACACCACCCAGCTCATGTCGCCGGTGCGCGGCGGGCGGATGACGTACGACCGGGCGGCCCCCGGCTCGCGGGTGAGGATCCTCTCGATGGTCGCCATGCTCGCGACCAGCCGCTCGCGGTCCTCGTCGCTCACGTCGGCCAGCAGCTCGCGCACCTCCTCGGCCGCGCGCTCGTCGAAGTCGGCGAAGCTCGCCCTGCCCTTCTCGGTCAGCTCGACCACCTGCCGCCGCGCGTCCGTGGCCGACCTGCTCCGCACGACCAGGCCCTCGCTCTCGAACCCGCCGAGCATCCTGCTGAGGTACCCGGCGTCGATCCCGAGCAGCCGGCGCAGCTCGCCCGCCTCGGTCCGGCCCCGGTGGTCGAGCTCGAACAGCACCCTCATCTCGGTGAGCGAGTACGGGGTGCCCAGGACCCGCTGCTCCAGCACGCCGATGAGCCGGGTGTAGAAGCGGTTGAAGGAGCGGATCTCCGCCACGTGTCTCTCCATGCTTGACATCGTCAACCAATTCTTTGACGAAGTCAATCAATCGGGAAGGGCTTTCCGTGGTGGGTCCCTGTCAGGGTGTCGGCCCGCTGCGCTACCTTCGCACCTGGCCGGGAACGGATGACGATCTGAGGCGCGGACGCCGCGCCCGGGGCGGGAGCATGATGGCTGAGGTCGCGTACATCGGCGGGTACACCCCCGACACCGGGGGATCCGGGCCGGGGATCACCCTGGTCGAGCTGGGAAGCCTGGCCAGGCTGGGGGAGACGGTGGCCTCCGGCCCCTCGTTCCTCGCCGTCCACCCCGAGCTGCCGGTGCTCTACGCGGTCGGGGAGGCCGAGCGCGGTACGGTCGCCACGTTCGGCCGGGGTGAGAACGGCGTGCTCAGCCCGCTCGCGCAGCGCTCCAGCGAGGGCTCGGCCCCCTGCCACCTGGCGGTGGACCCCACCGGCACCCGGCTGGCGGTGGCCAACTACGGGGACGGCACGGTGAGCGTGCACGGCCTGGACGCCTCCGGCCTGCCGGAACAGGTGTGGATCTTCCCCTACCGTGAGGGGTCCCACGCCCACCAGGCCGTCTTCGGCCCCGACGGCGTGCTGTACGTGAGCGATCTGGGCGCCTGCGAGATCCGCCGCTACCTGGTCGGGGAGGCCGTGGTGCCGCACCCGGACGGCCCGGTGCGGCTCGCCCCGGGCATGGGCCCCCGGCACATGGCCCGGTCCGGCGACCACTGGTACGTGGCCGGGGAGCTGGACGGCACCGTCCGCGTCTACGACGCCGACTGGCGCGAGCTGCGGGCCGTCCCGGCCACCGGCACCGGACGGCACAACGAGCCCTCGCACCTGGAGGTCTCCGGCGGATTCGTCTACGTCGCCAACCGCGGGCCCGACACGATCTCCGTCTTCTCCGGGCCGGAGCTGGAGGCGGTCGCGGAGGTGGCCTGCGGCGGCGTCTGGCCCCGGCACTTCGCCCTCGCCGACGGCCGCATGTACGTGGCCAACCAGCGCTCGGACGGCGTCGCCGTGCTCCCGCTCGACGGCGGCGTGCCGGGTGCCGCGGCGGAGGTCTTCGCGGTGGGCAGCCCCTCCTGCGTGCTGCCGCTGTCCTGAGGACCGTCCGTCCCGAGAGGTGTCGCGGGACCTGTCCGCGCGGGGGTCGTGCGCGGGGCGCCCGTCGTGCCCGGGCGTGAGCGTCCACCGCGCCCGGGCGTGGGCGCTCGTCGCCCCGGGCGTACGCTCGGGGATGACGGCGACGGCCAGGACCGGCCCGGCCGGTCCCTGTGGCGGTGCACCCCCGCCGGGAGCGGGGACGAGGGCCTTCGGCCGGGTCCTCGCCTGTCGGGCGCGCGAGGCGGCACCCGAGGACTAGTACCATTTGGTCTAGACCACTGAGGCTTCTGAGGGCAGAATGCGTTGCGGCGGTGACGCACGACCCGTCGCCGCCCGCACCATGCCGCCTGATCAGGCCACCGTCTCGGACCTGTCCCGCACCCCACACCGGAGGATGTCATGCGTATCGGAGTGCTCACCGGAGGCGGCGACTGCCCCGGCCTGAACGCCGTTATCCGCGCCGTCGTGCGCAAGGGCGTGACCGTCCACGGACACGAGTTCGTCGGCTTCCGCGACGGCTGGCGCGGGCCGCTCGAGGGCGACACCATGCCCCTGGACGTCCAGGCCGTACGCGGGATCCTGCCGCGCGGCGGAACGATCCTGGGCTCGTCGCGGACCAACCCCATCAAGATCGAGGGTGGCGTCGAGAAGATCAAGGAGAACCTCGCGTCGGGCGGGGTCGACGCGCTGATCGCGATCGGCGGCGAGGACACCCTCGGGGTGGCCAAGCAGCTCTTCGACAAGGGCGTGAAGGTCGTCGGCGTGCCCAAGACGATCGACAACGACCTCAACGCGACCGACTACACCTTCGGTTTCGACACCGCCGTCAACATCGCCGTGGAGGCGATCGACCGCCTGCACACCACGGCCGAGTCCCACCACCGCGCGCTGATCTGCGAGGTCATGGGCCGTCACGCCGGCTGGATCGCCCTGCACGCGGGCATGGCCGGTGGGGCCAACGTCATCCTGATCCCGGAGAAGCCCTTCGACATCGACCGGGTCTGCGCCTACGTCGAGTCCCGCTTCAAGACGCGCTACGCGCCGATCATCGTGGTGGCCGAGGGCGCGCACCCGGTGGAGGGCCAGATGGCGCTGCAGGCGGGCGAGCTCGACGCCTTCGGCCACGTCCGCCTCGGCGGCATCGGCGAGACCCTCGCCAAGGAGATCGAGAAGCGCACCGGCAAGGAGGCCCGCACCACCGTGCTCGGCCACATCCAGCGCGGTGGCACGCCCACGGCCTTCGACCGGGTGCTGGCCACCCGCTTCGGCCTGCAGGCCATCGACGCGGTGCAGGACGGGGACTTCGGCACGATGGTCGCCCTGCAGGGCACCGACATCGTGCGGGTCGGTCTCGACGAGGCCACCAAGGAGCTCAAGACCGTTCCGGTCAGCCGCTACGAGGAGGCCGAGGTCTTCTTCGGCTGAGCCGCCCGCGACGGGTCCCGGGCATCGGCCCACCGGCCGGTCCACCCCGGTCCGGACCGTTCGGCCCTGACCGTTCGGCTCTGACCGTTCGGACCGGGTCGCCCGCGACCGAGGTGACCCGCGACCGGGCCGCCCACGGCCCGGTCGCCGAAGGCCCACGTCGCCCGCGATGCCATGGGAGGGGCCCGGACGCGTACGCGTCCGGGCCCCTCCCATGCGTCCACCCGGTGTACCCCGGTGTCGTCCCGGGCGTTCCCCGTGCCCGTCCCGCGCCGTCCCCGGATGCCCGCCGCCTCAGGGACGAACAGCGCAGTTCACCGCCTTTCCGGCGAAGGGTATGGTCGGCGGGTGGCGGGAATCGAGGGGCCGTTCTGGCGCGCGGTCGCGGTGTTCCGGGTCGCCTCCCTGGCGTACGCGGTGGCCCTGTTCGCCCGCGCGGGGGGATACGCCCACCCGGCCGTCGGCGGGCTGGTGATCGGCGTCATGGCGCTCTGGACCGCGGCGACGATCTTCGCCTACTCCGTCGAGGAGTTCCGCGGCCGGCCGCTGCTCGCCGCCGACATGCTCGTGACCGTGGGCTGCCTGCTCGCCTCCCCGGGCGTACAGGGCGCCTACCGGCCCGGTGACCTGCCGGTCACCGGCACCTGGATCGGCGGCGCGGTGCTCGCCTGGGCCGTGTACGGCGGCCGGCGCGCAGGGGCCGTGGCCGCGCTGGTGGTCTCGTCGGCCGACCTGTGGCTGCGCGCCGCCCCCGGCGGGTTCGAGACGCTGCCCATCAACGGCACCGTCCTGCTCTTCCTCGCGGGCGTGGTCGTCGGGCACGTCGCCCGGCTGGCCAGGACGGCCGAGGAGCGCATGCAGCGGGCGATCGAGATGGAGGCCGCGGGCCGCGAGCGCGAACGGCTCGCCCGCGGCATCCACGACTCGGTGCTCCAGGTGCTCGCGCTGGTCCAGCGGCGGGGCCAGGAGATCGGCGGCGAGGCGGCCGAACTGGGCAGGCTGGCGGGCGAGCAGGAGGCCGCCCTGCGCGAGCTGGTCAGGCTCCGGCCCGAGCCGCCCGCCGCGGGCACCGCCGACCTGGGCGCCCTGCTGCACCGGTACGGCTCGGCCACGGTCACGGTCTCGGCACCGGCGACCCCGCTGACCCTGCCCGCGGCCACCGCCACGGAGGTCTCCGCCGCCGTCGGGGCCGCCCTGGACAACGTCGCCCGGCACTGCGGGGCACGCGCGCCCGCGTGGGTCTTCGCCGAGGCCGACGACGGGCTGGTCACCGTGACCGTCAGGGACGAGGGGCCGGGCATCGCGCCCGGACGCCTGGAGGAGGCCGCCGCCGACGGCCGGCTCGGTGTCGCGCAGTCCATCCGGGGCCGCATCGCCGACGTCGGCGGCACGGTCACCGTGATCTCCGCCCCTGGCGGGGGCACCGAGATCGAGATGTCGGTCCCGGCCGGATAGCCGGTGTCCCTCCGGTCCGGGGGTGCGGTCGCGTGCCCGTCACCCCCCGGCCGGACGGCCGACGCGCCGTGCCCCTCGCCCTTCGCCCCGGGACACGGTCGCGTGCCGCCGTCCCGGGCCGGACGGCCGGTCACCCGTGCTCTGGTCCGTGCCCGCCGTCCCCCGGCCGGACGGCCCGTACGGCGGGAGCGGAGGGGCCCCGTACCGTCGCGCGCTCTATGGTGGGCGGATGCGCGTGATGGTGGTGGACGACCACCCGATGTGGAGGGACGGGGTGGCCAGGGACCTGGCCGAGGCCGGGTACGAGGTCGTGGCCACGGTCGGGGAGGGGCGCCAGGCCCTCCGGGTGGCCGCTGCGGTCAGGCCCGAGCTGGTCGTGCTGGACCTGCGCCTGCCCGACCTGGCCGGGGTCGAGGTGGCCAGGGGGCTGGCCGCCGCGCAGCCGCCGCCCCGGGTGCTGGTCCTCTCGGCCAGCGGCGAGCAGGAGGACGTCCTGGAGGCCGTCAAGGCCGGTGCCTCGGGATACCTGCTGAAGTCCGCGAGCAAGGAGGAGTTCCTCGACGCGGTCCGGCGTACCGCCGAGGGCGACGCCGTGTTCACCCCCGGCCTGGCCGGGCTCGTGCTGGGGGAGTACCGCAGGCTGGCCGCCCGGCCCGCGCCCGAGGCGACCCCGCGCCTGACCGACCGCGAGACCGAGGTGCTCCGCCTGGTCGCCAAGGGCCTGTCGTACCGGCAGATCGCCGAGCGGCTGGTGCTCTCCCACCGGACCGTGCAGAACCACGTCCAGAACACCCTGAACAAGCTCCAGCTCCACAACCGGGTGGAGCTCGTCCGGTACGCCATCGAGCAAGGACTCGACGAGTCATAGGCACGACTAAGGTGACAAGGTCGAGAGGTTGCCTTTACGCGGACGCGCGAGAGACTTGACGAAGCCCCATCGTTCGTTCGCCGTTAAACTTCCCCCATCCCCCTGAAACCTCCCGAAAAACGCGGCGTCTCGTGGCCGGGCCCGCCGAGCCTCCCCGGAGGCTCACGGCGGGGTCCGCGTGAGTCCCGGCAGGGTCTCGTCGGAGCCCGGCGGGGTCGCGTGGGTCCCGCCGGGCCCCGCGCCGGCCCGTGAGCCCCCGCACGTCCCGAAGCCCGTGCACTTCCCCGCATCCCCGTCGCCCCCGCACCCCCCGTAACCCCCGTTCCCCTCGAAGCTCCACCGGAGGTCGCACCATGACCATGTCCGCCTTGGGCGAGCCCTGCGTTCTGCTCAAACTGGGCGAGGTCGTCCTCAAGGGCAACAACCGCGAGCTCTTCGAGCGCAGGTTGCAGGCCAACATCAAGGCCGCCCTCAAGGACGTCGGCGTCAAGGTCGACGTGCGGCAGCGCCACGGCGTGATCGCGCTCTTCCTGCCCGACGGCAGCGACGCCGCGGTCGCCGACGCGGTCGCCGAGCGCGTCTCCTACGTCCCCGGGCTGGTCTGGGTCCACCGCGCCTGGCGGGTGGCCAAGGACCCCTCGGCGATCACCAAGGCCGCGATCGAGCTGCTGGCCGACCGCGAGGACGTCAGGCGCGGCGTCTCCTTCGCGGTCCGCTCCCGCCGCCGCGACAAGCGCTTCCCGCTCACCTCGATGCAGCTGGACCGCTCGGTCGGCGGCGAGCTCAACGACATCTACGGCCTGCCCGTCGACCTCAAGAGGCCCGAGCTGGTGGTCTCCATCGAGGTCGACCGCGACGAGGCGTTCGTCTTCACCGGCGGGCAGCCGGGCCAGGGCGGGCTGCCGGTCGGCACCAGCGGCCGGGGCCTGGTCCTGATGTCCGGCGGCATCGACTCCCCGGTGGCCGCCTACCGGATGATGCGCCGCGGCCTGCGCGTGGACTTCCTGCACTTCTCCGGCATCCCCTTCACCACCTCCGAGTCCATCTACAAGGCGTACGCGCTGGTCCGGGCGCTGGACAGGTTCCAGGGCGGGTCCCGGCTGTGGGTCGTGCCCTTCGGCAAGGCCCAGCAGTCCATCAAGGCCTCCGGCCAGGACCGCCTGGCGGTCATCACCCAGCGCCGCCTGATGCTCAAGACCGGCGAGGAGGTCGCCCGGCGGCTGCGCGCCGGGGCCCTGGTCACCGGTGACTCCCTGGGCCAGGTCTCCTCCCAGACCCTGCAGAACATCACCGCCCAGGACGACGCGGTCGACATGCCGATCCTGCGTCCCCTGATCGGCCTGGACAAGACCGAGATCATGGCCGAGGCCCGCCGCATCGGCACCCTGACGATCTCCGAGCTGCCGGACGAGGACTGCTGCACGCTGCTGGCCCCCCGCAAGGCCGAGACGGCCGCGAGGATCGCCGACCTGAAGAAGATCGAGCGGCGGCTCGACGTCGAGGAGCTCGCCACCCGGCTGGCCGGGTCCCTGCAGGAGTACCGGCTCGACGCCTGACGCCCCGCGCCCCGGGCCCGGGGCGGATCGGCGGCTCCCGCGTCCCGGGGGCGTTATCCGGTGGCCGCCGAGCCGGTGGAAAACCCTCGATGGCAGGATTACCCCGTGCCATCGGGGAAACGGCGAGGGGAGTGATGGTGGAGCAGCCCGAACCGCCCGAGGAGCCCCGCCTGCCACCGGGGCAGTACGTCCCCCGGGGTCGGCCGGTGATGCACTACGGCCGGGTGCCCACGTTCCGCCCGGAGACCTGGCGATTGCACGTCATGGGGGCGACCGCCTCGGGGGAGCAGCACGGCTTCAGCTGGCCGGAGTTCTCCGGGCTGCCGCGCACCACGGTCCTGGCCGACTTCCACTGCGTCACCAAGTTCTCGATCATGGGCAACGAGTGGAGCGGGGTCTCCACGGCGACGCTCATGGAGCTCGTCCCGCCCGCACCCGGCGTGCGGCACGTCATGATCTGGGGCGAGTACGGCTACAGCGCCAACGTGCGGCTGGGCGACTTCACCCGCGCCCAGACCATGTTCGCGCTGGAGCTCGACGAGAAGCCCATCTCCCCGGAGCGGGGGTTCCCGGTGCGGATGGTCGTCCCGCACCTGTACGCCTGGAAGAGCGTCAAGTGGGTGCGCGCCGTGGAGTACCTGCTGGAGGACAAACGCGGCTTCTGGGAGGAGCGCGGTTACCACAACATCGCCGACCCCTGGCGTGAGCAGCGGTACTCGTACCAGGAGGAAGCGGGCGAAGGCCCGCCGTGATCGGCGTTCGCCCCTGATCACAGGGGCGGGTTGACTACGGTTTCCCGCATGTCGACCACCGGCTGGGTGCTTCTCTGCGCCTTGAGCGTCCTCATCGGATTCGTCCTCCCGCGCCGGCGGCGGTCCCCGGGCCGGGCGGGCGGGCCGACTGAGGAGGCCACCTTCGTCACCCTGCACATCGCGGCCATGGCGGCCCCCTCGCTGCGGTCCGGCCTCACCCGTGACTCCGCCCGCAAGGCCGTCGGCCACCTGCGCGCGCTGCTGGGCACCGGCGCGGTCGCGGTCACCGGCCCCGAGGGACTGCTCGCCTGGGACGGCGCACCGGCCTGCAGGTACGACCACGCCCGCGAGCACGCCCGGCCCGTCCTGGCCTCGGCGCGCCCGCACCTGGTCTCCCGGGACGCCTCCGGCTGCGACACACCGGGGTGCGCCGCGGCCGGGGACGGGATCGTGGTGCCGCTCACCGTCGACGGGCGGGCGGTCGGGGCGCTGGCCGCGTACGACACCGTGGTGGGGGCGGGGCTGGTGCGGACCGTCACCGAGGTCGCCCGCTGGGCCTCGGGCCAGCTGGAACTGGCCGAGCTGGACTCCTCGCGGCGGCGCGCCATGGAGGTCGAGATGCGTTCGCTGCGCGCCCAGATGTCCCCGCACTTCGTGTACAACGCGCTCACCACCATCGCCTCGTTCGTCCGCACCGACCCTGACCGGGCCAGGGAGCTGCTGGTGGAGTTCGCCGACTTCAACCGGTACGCGCTGCGCCGGGCCCGCGACCTTGCCACCCTCGCCGAGGAGCTGCACTGCGTGGACCGCTACCTGCTCCTGGAACGTGCCAGGTTCGGCGACCGGCTCGGCTTCGCCCTGCGGGTCGCGCCCGAGGTGCTCTCGCTCTCGGTGCCGTTCCTGTGCCTCCAGCCGCTGGTGGAGAACGCCGTCAAGCACGGCGTGGCCGCCACCGGCCGCTCGTGCGAGGTGCGCGTGGTGGTCTCCGACGCCGGGTCCGAGGCGCACATCAGCGTGGAGGACGACGGCCCCGGCATGCCCGCCGAGCAGGTCCGCCTCCTGCTCGGCGGCTCCGCGGCGCCCGGGGAGGACGAGGGGGGCGGGCTGGCGGGCGTCGACGTGCGGCTGCGCCAGCTGTACGGGGAGGACTACGGGCTGGCCGTGCAGAGCGCTCCGGGAGCGGGCACCCGGGTGCGGCTGCGCGTCCCCAAGCCCCCCTCCGGTGATAGCTATTTGTAGTCAAACTATTACCCGAAGTTGCCATGCGGGTTGCGGTGAGTGTGCTGGAAGGGACAGCGTAGGGTCATGTTGCGAGTCCTGGCCGTTGACGACGAGGTCCCCGCCCTTGAGGAGATCGCATATCTTCTCCGCCAGGACCCCCGGATCGAGCATGTCTCCACGGCGGTCGGCGGCGTCACCGCACTCCAGGACATGGTCCAGATGATCGGCACGGGCGAGCGGCTGGACGGGGTCTTCCTCGACATCCGGATGCCCGGCCTCGACGGCCTGGACCTGGCCAGGCTCATCGCGGGCTTCCCGAACCCGCCCCGGCTGGTCTTCGTCACCGCCCACGAGAACTGCGCGGTGCAGGCGTTCGAGCTGGAGGCGGTCGACTACCTCCTCAAGCCGGTCAGGGCCGACCGGCTGGCCGAGGCCGTACGGCGCCTGGAGTACGCGTCCTCCGCGGCCACGGAGCCGGTGCCCGAGGACGTCATCCCGGTGGAGCTGGCCGGGCGGACGAGGTTCGTCCCCCAGCAGGCGGTCTGGTACGCCGAGGCCAAGGGCGACTACGTCCGCCTGCACACCGAGGAGGGCGGCTACCTGGTGCGCATGTCGCTGGCCGCCCTGGAACGGCGCTGGGCCGGCTCGGGGTTCATCCGGGTGCACCGCAGCACGCTGGTCTCGGTACGGCACGTGAGCGAGCTGCGCTTCGACGCCGGCCGGGTGACGCTCCGGGTGGGCACCGAGACGCTCCCGGTCAGCCGCCGCCACACCCGCCAGGTCCGCGAGCGGCTCGTCCGCCAGTTCCGCGACCGGCCGGACGTGCCGGGCATCACCGGTGTCGCCGCCGGGATGCCGGACATGGGCGACACGGCGGGCGAGCCCGGGGGGCCCGCGGTGCCGGGCGCCCCGGGGGCGTCGGGTGTCTCGGGCCCGCCGGGTGTCTCGGGCCCGCCGGGTGTTTCGGGGGCATCGGGTGTGCGAGGCCCGTCGGGTGTTTCGGGCCCGTCGGGTGTGCGGGGCCCGTCGGGTACGCCGGGTGTGCTGGGTGCCCCGGTGGCTTCGAGCGCCCTGGACGTCTCGGATGCTCCGGGCTCCCGGAGGGTCTCCGGTGCTCCGGCTGCTTCCGGTTCTTCGAGCACCTCCGGTTCTTCGAGCACCTCCGGTTCTTCGAGTGCTCCGAGGGCTTCGAGCGCGCCGGGGATGGCCGCCGCGTCGCGCGCGGTCCAGAACAGGCCCGTGCCCTCCGCCGCCCTGCGGTGACCGTCTGAAGGCTCCGCGGCCGCCCGCGGAGCCGTTGACGGCGTTCTCGGGCCGCTCCTGCCCCTCGTAGGAGGTCGTGGCCGTGGTCCGGCGTCGTTCGCAGGACTCCGGCCGCCCGGGCTCGCCCTTCGCCATTTCCTTCGGGTCTTCGTCCCGGGCCGCCCCGGGACCGTCCGGCGTGCCCTTGCGGCGATCGCGTACCGGCCGGTCGAGCGTGCCGTGAGCCGGTCGCACCGCGACGGCGATTCCACGCCCCGGCGGGTCCCCACCGGCCCCATGGGCCCCGGATCGACCGCTCGTCGTCCGCCGTCCGCCGCTCGTCGTGCCGGTGCCCTCCGCACATCGACAACTACACGCCGTTAATCGCGCTGGGCGTCAAGCGCATCTCGTCCGTCCGGACGCGCCTTTAGTGTTCCCTCATCGGAGAGCGAGACCCGCCGCATCAGGGGGGACAGAGCCGCGAGGCTCGCACAAGACCTGATGCGCGGGCACCGGGCGATCGCCGGTAACCGGCGAGGTCCGGTCATCGGCCGCCGGGTCCTTACCGGGGGGAAGGGGCCGCCGATCTCCGATACGACGGGACGCCCGCGCAGGGGACCTGTCCGTGATCCGGCCACACGGGGGCGGCCGGATCACGGGGACGGGCGTCCCGTCCGATTCCACGCTCTTCGCCGGGGACGGGCCCGCCGTCCTGCTCGATGACCTTCGTCCGGGGACGGGCGTCCCGCTCGATCCTGCGGTCTTCGCCGGGGACGGGCCCGCCGTCCGGCCCCGTGGCCTTCACCCGGCCACCGGCATCGCACGCGGTTCCGGGGAGCCGGGTGCGATCTCAGCGGGCCGGCGTCGACGGCTGGGGGATCGACGCCTCGGGGCGGGAGGCCGGGATCTCGACGGCTTCGACCTCGACGTCGTGCACCTCGACGCTGCTCACCTCGGCACCGCGGACCTCGGTGACCTCGGTCTCGCGGACCTCGGCACCGCCGACCTCGGTCTCGCGGATCTCGACGCTGTGGACCTCGGTCTTCCGCACCTTGGTCTTGCGGACCCTGGTCTTCCGTGCCGGGGTCTGGCGGACCTCGGTCTCCTCCACCTCGACGCTGCTGACCTCGACGCTGTCGACCTCGACGGTGACGGTCGTGAGGTCGGGGATCTCGCCCTCACGCAGCTTCTTGAGCACCTCGATGTCCGCGCGGTGCTTCTCGGCCCCTCCCGGGGTCTCGATGCAGAACGGCACCCCCGCGGCCACCGGATGGCGCAGCATGTCCATGAAGGGCAGGACGCCGATGTGACCGGCGCCGAAGTTCGTGTGCCGGTCCCGCGAGGAGCCGCACTCGTCCTTGGAGTCGTTGGCGTGGATCAGCTTGAGCCGCCCGGGGGCGATCGCCTGCAGGGCGTCGAGGGTCTCCTTGACGCCCTCGGACGTCGACAGGTCGTGACCGGCGGAGAAGGAGTGACAGGTGTCGAAGCAGACGCCCGCCTTGGGGTGCCATTCGAGGGCCTCCAGGTAGGGCTCCAGATCCTGGACGGTCCTGCAGAGCATCCCGGCCTGTCCGGCCATCGACTCCAGCAGCAGATCGGGCCCGTCGTCGGGGATCTCCTCCAGGAGCGGCAGGACCCGCTCGTGCAGCTGGCGCATGGCGTCGTCGCGGGACTGGCTCACCGCCGACCCGGTGTGGACGACCAGCCCCTTCGCACCGATCGCGTGGGCGCGCAGCAGGCCGTGCCGCACCGTGGCCAGGGACTTGTCCAGGGTGTCCGGGCTGGGGGACCCCAGGTTGACGAGGTACGGCGCGTGCACGAAGGAGAGCACGCCCGAGTCGCGCAGCTTGGCGTCCTGGGCGGGATCGCCCGCGGCGAGCGCCCAGCCCCGGGGGTTGGTGACGAACACCTGGATCATCTCGGCGCCGATGTCGGCCGCGTACTTCAGCCCGCCCTTGGCGAGGCCGCCGGTGACGGAGACGTGTCCGCCGATGGGGGAGAGAGGAGTCATGGTGAGGCCATTTTAGGCGCTCTCCCCACCGGGGCACCGTTCCCGCGCCGTGCCCGTCCGCGGTCTCCCGTCCGGGGACGACCTCCGGCGGGTCGTCCGGGCCGCCGAGACACGGTCATCGGCGGATCGTCCGGACCCGGGGACACGGTCATCGGCGGATCATCCCGGCCGGGGGGCGCGATCATCGGTCAGTCGTCCGGGCCGGAGGACGCGGTCATCCCAGCCGCAGGGCCAGGAAGAAGTCCACGCGGTCCTCCAGGCCGGACAGGTCGCGGCCGGTCAGCTCCTCGATGCGCTGGATCCGGTAACGCAGCGTGTTGACGTGCACGTGCAGGATCTCGGCGCACCGGGTCCACGAGCCCGAGACCCGCAGGAACGCCTCCAGCGTGCCCACCAGGTCGGCGCGGTGCGCGCGGTCGTAGTCGTGCAGCGGGTCCAGCAGCCGGGCCCGGAACACCCGCCGCACGTCGTCGGGGACGGAGGCGAGCAGCAGCAGGTGGGTGGCCAGCTCGTCGTGGCCCACGACCGCGTCCGGCTGCGGGCGGTCCTCGGCCATCCGCCGGGCGTGCCGGGCCTCCTCGACCGCGCCGAGCAGCCCCTCCACCGGGACGACGCCGCTGACCCCGGCGGTGAGCCCGCCGCTGCCGAGACCGGGCGCGAGGTCCCGTACGGCCTCGCGCACCACGGCGGTGACGTCGGTCCCCGCGGCGCCCTCTCCCGCGCCGCCCGGTCCCGGGGCGGGAAGAAGCGCGATGATCTCGTCCCCGGCGCCCCCGCCGCCCCCGGCCACCCCGACCGCGGGGACGGCGCACATCGGGTGCAGGATCTCCTTGACCACGACGCGGAGCTCGCCCGGCCGCAGGTCTCCGCGCGCGGTCGCCGACACCGCCACGTAGCCGCGCTCGGACAGCAGGCCGGTGGCCCGCAGCCGGGGCAGGAAGTCGTCCGGCCTGCCCCCGGACAGGACGAGCCCGACCAGCTCCTGGGCCGTCCGCCCCTCCGGGGTCAGCCGGTCGTCCAGGCGGGCGCGCTCCAGCGCGACCACCGCGGCCAGCTCCGAGGCCAGCGCCCGCCGTTCCGGCGACCAGTCCTGCCAGGCGCCCTCGAAGGCCAGGAACCAGTCGGCGACCCGGGGCGTCGACTGCTCGTCCACCGCGAGCACGGAGTAGCGCTCCGCGCCGGGAGGGACGTACGGCATCCGCTTGGCCGTCAGGAAACCCCTGGCCAGCGGCCTGGCCGCGCCCTCGGGGAGCGGGTGCGAGCCCGCCACCACCCGCCCGGCCGGGGTCAGCACCCAGCAGGGCATGCCCAGGTCGTGGCCGACCAGGCGGAGCACCGGGCCCAGGCCCGCGCCCGCGGTGACCCCGGCGACGAGCCGCCGGTGCCGGTCGAGGACGGCGCTGATGTCCGAGACCCTGCCCGACGACAGGCGCCGTACGACGTGCTCGGTCAGCTCGGCGAAGGAGAGCGCGGCCGGTACGTGCAGCAGCGGGATCCGGTGCCGCAGGCAGGCCCGCACCAGGTCGGGCGGGAGCTCGTCGCGGTCGGGGTCGCCCGCCCCCAGCGCCGACACCCCGGCCTCGGCCAGGCACCGGACGAACGTCTCGCTGTCGGCCGCGTCCTGGCGCCAGACCAGCCCGGTGAGGACCAGCTCGCCCCCGGCGAGGTAGCGGCCGGGGTCGAGCAGGTCGGTGGTGACGACCCAGCGCAGCACCGGGTCGGGCTCGTCGCGGCCGGACACCAGCGACAGGCCCAGCCCGGTCGTCTCCAGCAGTGCGCTCAGCCGCATGTCGTGAGGGTAACCGAGCCCCGGGCACCGGCAGGTTCGGAGCATGTTACGAAAACTCATGGCGGACCCTTGCCACGGTTCGGACGTCCTGCCGGTGGACCGCGGGCGCTCACGGTGTGTGTACTGGCTGACATGCCCACGGTGAACCCCGCCCCGCCGCCCGACGGGCTCGCCGCGTTCAACGCGCTGGACGCCGGCGAGGCCGAGGCCGAGCTGCTGGCCTGCTGCGCGAGCAGGGCCTTCGCCCGGCGGGTGGCCGCGGCACGCCCCTACCCCGACGCGGACCGGCTGGCCGGCGCGGCAGAGGCCGCCGTACGGGAACTGGACTGGCCGGACGTGCTGGAGGCGCTGGCGGCCCACCCCAGGATCGGGCAGGCGCCCGGCCCCCAGGACACCGGACGGGAGTCGGCCTGGTCCCGCCGGGAACAGTCGGGGGTCGGCGCGGCCGGGCCCGAGCTGCTGGAGGGCCTGGCCGAGGGCAACCGCGCCTACGAGCGGCGGTTCGGCCACGTCTACCTGGTCTGCGCCACCGGCCTGTCGGCCGAGGAGATGCTGGAACGCCTCACGCGGCGGCTCGGCAACGACGAGGAGGCCGAGCAGGACGTGGTCAGGACCGAACTCGCCGCGATCACCCGCCTGAGGCTGGCCAGGCTCCTCGGGACCACCCCGGCTCCGGAGGAGACCCCGTGAACCCGCCTTTGCGGGAGGACCCCGTGACCCCGTCCCATCGGGGAGACCCCGTGAGCGGCCTGTTCTCCGGGGAGGCCGCGTGAGCCTGTCCACGCACGTGCTGGACGCCGCCCTCGGCAGGCCCGCGGCCGGGGTCGCGGTCCGGCTGGAACGGGACGGCGAGGTGCTCGCCGAGGGGGTCACCGACGCCGACGGCCGGATCACCGGGTGGACGTGCGGTGCGGGCGCCCACCGGCTGGTCTTCGACACCGGCGGCTACTTCGCCTCCCGCGCGGTGGACGCCTTCTACCCGCGGGTCTCGATCGACTTCACCGTGGCCGACCCGGGGGAGCACCACCACGTGCCCCTGCTGCTCAGCCCGTTCGCCTACTCGACGTACCGGGGGAGCTAGCGTGCGCGTCGTTCTCGGTCCCAACCGCTACGGCAAGGCCGAGGTCCGCCTGGTCCGCGTCGTCAGGGACGGCGGGGTCCACCACCTCAAGGACCTCACGGTCTCCACGGCCCTGTCCGGCGACATGGAGGCCGTCCACCTCACCGGCGACAACACCGCGGTGCTGCCCACCGACACCCAGAAGAACACCGTGTACGCCTTCGCCAGGAAGCACGGCGTGGCCGAGATCGAGGACTTCGCGATCCTGCTGGCCCGCCACTACGTGGGGTCCCAGCCGGCCGTCCACCACGCCCGGGTGTCGGTCGAGGAGCACTTCTGGGACCGCATCCCGGTGCCGGCCTCGGCCGCGGGCCCGGGGGCGGGCGACCGGCGCCACTCCTTCGTCCGCTCGGGACGGGAGACCCGCACCTGCCTGGTCCACCACGACGCCGACGGCACGACCACGGTCGTCTCCGGGCTCAAGGACCTGGTGGTGCTCAACTCGACCGACTCGGAGTTCTCCGGGTTCGCCGAGGACGAGTACACCACCCTGCGGCCCACCGCGGACCGCGTCCTGGCCACCGAGGTCTCGGCCCGCTGGCGGCACCTGCCCGCCGGGCCGGGAAGGGCGGCGTCGTACGGTGAGTCGTACGACGAGGTGCGCCGCCACCTGGTCGAGGCGTTCGCCGGGACCTACAGCCTGTCGCTGCAGCAGACGCTCTACGCGATGGGCGAGCGGGTGCTGAACGCCCGTGACGAGATCTGCGAGGTGCGCCTGGCCCTGCCGAACAGGCACCACTTCACGGTGGACCTCACCCCGTTCGGGATGGACAACCCCAACGAGGTGTTCCACGCCGCCGACCGTCCCTACGGGCTGATCGAGGGGGCCGTACTGCGCGACGACGCCCCCGAGGCCCGCTTCAGCTGGGAGTGACGCATGGACTTCCTGCGACCCGCCACGTGGGCGGAGGCCCTGGCCGCCAAGGCGGAGCGGCCCGGGCTGGCGCCCGTCCAGGGCGGCACCGACATGATGGTCGAGCTCAACTTCGACACGCGGCGCCCGGAGGGGCTGCTCGACCTGACCGGGGTCGCCGGTCTGGCCGACTGGAGCGAGGAGCCCGACGGCCGGCTCAGGGTCGGGGCGGGCGTGACGTACGCGCGGCTCATCGCCGAGCTGGGCGACCGGCTGCCCGGCCTGGCGCAGGCCTCCCGCACGGTCGGCTCTCCGCAGATCCGCAACCGGGCCACCGTGGGAGGCAACCTCGGCGCGGCCTCGCCCGCCGGGGACTCCCACCCGCCGCTGCTGGCCGCCGGAGCGGTCGTCGAGGTCGAGTCCGCGGCCCGGGGCACCCGGATGATCACGGCCGACGGCTTCTACCTGGGGGTCAAGCGCAGCGCGCTGGAGGCCGACGAGCTGATCCGGGCGTTCTGGATCGTTCCGGCGACCGGCCCGCAGTACTTCTCCAAGGTCGGCACCCGCAACGCGATGGTGATCGCGGTCTGCTCGTTCGCGATCGCGCTGCACCCCGGCGAGCGCCGGGTCGGCACGGGCATCGGCTCGGCCGCCCCGACGCCGCGCCGCGCCGTCGCCGCCGAGGAGTTCCTGGCCGCCGAGCTCGACTGGGAGGCCCGGCTCGACCCCGGGGTGCTCGCGCGCTTCGGCGAGCTGGCCGCCGAGGCCGCCTCGCCGATCGACGACGTGCGCGGCACCGCCTCCTACCGGCGCCACGCCGTCGCGGTGATGGCGCGGCGCACCCTCACCTGGGCGTGGAACGAGCTGCGCTCCGGGCACTTCGAGAGGAGGGCCGGCTGATGCGCGTCACCTTCACCGTCAACGGCCGCAGTGAGACCGCCGACGACGTCTGGGAGGGCGAGAGCCTGCTGTACGTGCTGCGCGAGCGGGTCGGCCTGCCCGGTTCCAAGAACGCCTGCGAGCAGGGCGAGTGCGGCTCGTGCACGGTCTACCTGGACGGCCTGCCGGTCTGCGCGTGCCTGGTCGCGGCCGGGCAGGCCGAGGGCCGGTCGGTCCGCACGGTCGAGGGGCTGGCCGACGGCGACCGGCTCGACCCGGTCCAGGAGGCGTTCGCCGAGTGCGGTGCCGTCCAGTGCGGCTTCTGCACCCCCGGTCTCGTCGTGCAGGCGCACGACCTGATCGAACGGGTGCCGCGGCCGTCCGATGCGGAGATCCGCGAGGCCCTGGCGGGCAACCTGTGCCGCTGCACCGGGTACGAGAAGATCCTCGACGCCGTGCGCGTCGCCGCGGCGCGCAGGGCCGGAGACGATCCCGTGCCGTACGGCGGCACCCCCACGCCCGAGGAGCGCCGATGAGCACCGTCCTGATCGAGAACGTCCACATCGCCCCGGTCGTCGGCCCGGAGATCGCGTCGGGGTACCTCCACGTCGAGGGCGACCGGATCGCGGCCCTCGGCGCGGGGCCCGCCCCGGATGCGGACGGTGCCGTCCGGATCGACGGGACCGGCTGCCTGGCCACGCCGGGCCTGGTCAACACCCACCACCACCTCTACCAGTGGGCCTCCCAGGGGCTCGCCCAGGACGCCACCCTGTTCGAGTGGCTGACCGCGCTCTACCAGGTGTGGGCCGCGATGGACGCCGAGGTGGTCGCGGGCGCGGCCGGCGCGGGGCTGGGGCACCTGGCGCTGTCGGGCTGCACGACCTCCAGCGACCACCACTACATCTTCCCCTCCGGGCGCGGGGACCTGTTCGCCGCCGAGATCGAGGCGGCCCGGCGGGTCGGCGTCCGCTTCCACCCGGCCCGCGGCTCGATGGACCGGGGACGGTCGCAGGGCGGCCTGCCGCCGGACGTGGTGGTCGAGCGGCTGGACGACATCCTGGAGGCGACCGCCGAGGCCGTCGACACCTACCATGACCCGTCCTTCTCCTCCATGCTCCGCGTCGCGGTCGCCCCCTGCTCGCCGTTCTCGGTCAGCGCCGACCTGATGGTCGAGTCCGCCGCGCTGGCCAGGTCCAAGGGGGTACGCCTGCACACCCACCTCGCCGAGACCCTGGACGAGGAGGAGCACTGCCTGGAGCAGGTCGGGCAGCGTCCGGTCGCGTACATGGAGAAGCTCGGCTGGCTCGGCCCGGACGTGTGGTTCGCGCACGCCGTCCACCTCAGCGACGACGACATCGACGTCTTCGCCCAGACCGGTACCGGCTCGGCGCACTGCCCCAGCTCCAACGGCCGCCTCGGCGCCGGGATCGCCCGCGTCTCCGAGATGCTGCGGCGGGGGGCGAACGTCGGCCTGGGGGTGGACGGCAGCGCCTCGGCCGAGCTGACCTCGCTGTCGGGGGAGATGCGCCAGGCCCTGCTGTTCCAGCGGGCCCGGTACGGGCCGACCGCGCTCACCGCCCGCCAGGCTCTGGAGCTCGCCACCCTCGGCGGGGCGAGGAACCTGGGACGGCAGGAGGAGCTCGGCTCCCTGGAGGCGGGGAAACTGGCCGACATCGCGCTGTGGCGGACCGGGGCCTTCGCCTCCGCGGTCGACGACCCGGTCTGCGCCCTGGTCTTCGGCACCCGGCAGCCGGAGCTGGCCCGGCTGCTGGTGGGCGGCAGGACCGTCGTCGAGGACGACGAGCTGCGTACCGTCGCCCAGGACGAGCTGGGCCGCGCCGGAGCCGAGGCGCACCGCCGCCTCGTCCGGCTGGCCGACGAGCGGGGCTTCTCCGCCGACCGGGAGGTCGGGCGATGAACGGGCCCGCACCGGTCCCGGGTACGGGGACGCGCGCCGGAACGGGTACGGGAACGGCCGCGCGGGCCCGCACCGCCCCCGCGCGGGCGCCGCGCGAGATCGCGGCCCCCGGCTCCGGGGGAGTGGGCGACAGCCCGCCGCGGCCCGACGGGACGCTCAAGGTCAGGGGGGAGTTCGCCTACTCCTCCGACCTGTGGATGGACGGCATGCTGTGGGGCGCCACCCTGCGCAGCCCGCACCCGCGCGCCCGGATCGTCGCCGTCGACGTCTCCGAGGCCCTCGCGCACCCCGGGGTGGCGGCCGTCCTCACCCACGAGGACGTGCCCGGCAGCAAGCACTTCGGCCTGGACCACATCCCGGACCAGCCGGTGCTCGCCTTCGACGAGGTGCGCCACCAGGGCGAGCCGGTCGCGCTGGTCGCGGCCGACCACCCGGAGACCGCGCGCAGGGCGCTGGAGATGATCAGGGTCGACTACGAGGTGCTGGAGCCGCTGACCGACGCCCGCAGGGCGGCCTTCGACCCGTCCTGCCCGCCGGTGCAGCCGCGCGGCAACCTCGTCCGCCACCAGCCCGTCAGGGTCGGCGACGTCGACGAGGCCAGGACGCGGGCCGAGGTGGTGGTCTCCGGCGAGTACCGGGTCGGCATCCAGGACCAGGCGTTCCTCGGCCCGGAGTCCGGACTGGCCGTGCCCGCCGAGGACGGCGGCGTCGACCTCTACGTCGCCACCCAGTGGGTGCACAACGACATCAAGCAGATCGCCCCCTGCCTCGGCCTGCCCGAGGCGCGGATCCGGATGACGCTCTCGGGCGTCGGCGGCGCCTTCGGCGGGCGCGAGGACCTGTCGATGCAGATCCACGCCTCCATGCTCGCGCTCCGCACCGGCCGGCCCGTCAAGATGGTCTACAACCGGCAGGAGTCGTTCTTCGGGCACGTCCACCGGCACCCGGCCGAGATGCGCTACGAGTACGGCGCCACCCGCGACGGCAGGCTCCTGTACGCCGACGTGGAGATCCTCCTCGACGGCGGCGCCTACACCTCCTCGACGATGGCCGTGGTCGGCAACGCGGCCTCGCTCGGCGTCGGCCCCTACACGATCCCGAACATCAGGATCGACGCGTACGGGGTCTACACCAACAACCCGCCGTGCGGCGCGATGCGCGGTTTCGGCGCGGTGCAGGCGTGCTTCGCCTACGAGTCGATGATGGACCGGCTGGCCGACGCCTGCGGCCTCGACCCCCTCACGGTACGGCAGGTCAACGCGTTGTCCGAGGGGGGCGTGCTGGCCACCGGGCAGGTGGTCGCCGCCCCGCTGCCCATGGCCGAGATGCTCGAACGGGTCCGCGAGCTGCCGATGCCCGCCCCGCTGGACACGGCCGACCCGCTCGACCCGCTCAGCCTGCCCGGTGGCGCCTCGCAGACCACCCGCGGGGAGGGGGTGCGGCGCGGCGTCGGCTACGGCGTGGGCCTGAAGAACATCTGCTTCTCCGAGGGCTTCGACGACTTCTCCACCGCCCGCGTCCGGCTGGAGGTGATCGGCGGCCGGGCCACCGTGCTGGTGCACACCGCCGCCGCCGAGGTCGGCCAGGGACTGGTCACCGTCCAGGCGCAGATCGCCCGCACCGAACTGGGCGTCGAGCGGGTCGTCATCCAACCGGCCGACAACCGGGTCGGCGACGCGGGCTCCAGCTCGGCCTCCCGCCAGTCGTACATGTCGGGAGGCGCGGTGATGACGGCCTGCCGGGCGGTGCGGGACCGGGTGCTGACCCTGGCCGCGGCACGGCTCGGCACCGCGCCCGGCGGCCTCTGCCTGGCCGGTGGCGAGGTCGTCCCGGCCGGTGGCGGCGCGGGCGTCGCCGTCGAGGACGTGCTGGGCGACGCCGTGATCGAGGAGACCCGCGAGTACCACCACGCGCCCACCGAGCGGATGGACCCGCTCACCGGGCAGGGCGCCTCGCACACCCAGCTCGCGCTCTGCGTGCACCGCGCCGTGGTGGACGTGGACGTGGAGCTGGGCCTGGTCAAGGTGGTGGAGCTGGCGGCCGTGCAGGACGTGGGCAGGATCCTCAACCGCGTCTCGCTGGAGGGGCAGATCCACGGCGGCACCGCGCAGGGGCTGGGGCTGGCGCTGATGGAGGAGATCCAGGTCCGCGACGGGCTGGTGCTCAACCCCTCGTTCACCGACTACCTGATCCCCACGATCCTGGACATGCCGCCGATGCGGCTGGACATCCTGGAGAACCCCGATCCGCGTGCCCCGTACGGGCTGCGCGGTGCCGGGGAGCCGCCCACGCTCTCCTCGACGCCCGCGATCGTGGCGGCCGTCCGCGACGCCACCGGCCTTGCGCTGAACCGGGTGCCGCTCCGCCCCGAGCACGTCGCCGGGCTCGCGTGAACGCTCCGGTGGCCGGGACGACGGCTCGCGTGAGCGTCGTGGCGTGGGGCCGGGACGGCGGCTCGGATGAGCGTCCCGGCAGCCGGGACGGCGGGAAAGGGCCGGGCGTCGGGGCGCGCGGGGACGGATGCCAAGATGGTCCTCCGTCTCATCGGGTCCGGTGTCCGCCTCCCGTCCGCTCGTACCGGCCGGGAACGCGTGCCGTCCCCTTCGCCAGCAGGGAGCAGGGTTGTCTGAGTCGTCGGGACACGTCGTGATCGCCCCGGACAAGTTCAAGGGGTCGCTGACCGGGGCCGAGGTCGCCGCGCGGGTCGCCGCGGGCCTGGGGCCGGGCGTCACCACGGTCGCGCTGCCGGTGGCCGACGGCGGTGACGGCACCGTGGACGCGGTGGTGGCCTGCGGGTTCACCCGCGTCGAGGTGGAGGTCACCGGGCCCGTGGGCGTTCCGGTCCTCGCCTCCTACGCCTGGCGCGACGCCCGCCCGGGAGGGGCGCGGGACGGCTCCTCCCCGGACGCTTCCGATGCCCCGGCCCCTTCCGGCTCCCCGGCTCCTTCCGGTGCCTCGGCTCCCTCCGGACCTCCGGCTGCTTCCGGACCGTCGGCTCCTTCCGTCTCTCCGGCTGCTTCCGGCTCCCCGGTCGCCGCGGACGTGCCGACGGCGGTCGTCGAGCTGGCCGAGGCGTCCGGCCTGCGGCGGCTGCCCCTCTCCTCCGGGCCGGTCGCCCGGGATCCCGGATCGGTCGCGCACGAGGGCGTCGAGACGGCCCCGCTCACCGCGACCAGCCAGGGCACCGGCGAGCTGATCGCCCACGCCGTACGGCGCGGTGCCCGGCGGATCGTCCTCGGCCTGGGGGGCAGCGCCTGCACCGACGGGGGCACGGGCATGATGCGGGCACTCGGCGTCCGCTTCCTGGACGCCGAGGGCCGGGATCTCCCGCCCGGAGGAGCCGCCCTGGCCGACCTGGACAAGATCGACATGTCCGGTCTCGTCGCGATCGACCAGGTGGAGTTCGTGGTGGCGGGGGACGTGGACAACCCGCTGCTCGGCCCGTACGGCGCCGCCGCCGTCTACGCCCCGCAGAAGGGCGCGAACCCGGACGAGGTGAAGCTGCTCGACGCCGCCCTCGCCCGTCTCGCCGCGGTCGCCGCGCACACCCACGGCCTGGTCGGAGCCGCCGAGCACGACGGGATCGTCCGCTCGATGGGGGTGGCCGGACAGCCGGGCGCGGGCGCCGCGGGCGGGGTCGGGTTCGCCGCGCTCGCCTTCCTGGGGGCCGAGTTCCGGCCCGGCATCGACTACCTCCTGGACCTGCTCGGCTTCCGCGACCACCTCGCCGGTGCGCGCCTCGTCATCACCGGCGAGGGGTCGCTCGACGAGCAGACGCTGCGCGGCAAGGCGCCCGCGGGGGTCGCGGACGCCGCGGCCGAGGCGGGGGTGCCGGTCGTCGCGGTCTGCGGGCGCCGCACCCTGGGGGACGAGGAGCTGAGGGCGGCGGGCATCACGGCCGCCTACGCGCTCACCGACCTGGAACCGGACCCGGCCGTCTGCATGGCCCAGGCCGGGCCGCTGCTGGAGCGGCTGGCCCGCACGGTCGCGGAGCGGCACCTGTGACGGCCACCGCGACCTCCACCGCGACTGCGACCTCCACCGCGACGGCCAATGCGACCGCCACTGCGGCCTCCATCGCGACGGCCACTGCGACCGCCGTCGTGATGGCCGCCGCGACGGTCACTGCGACGGCCGTCGTGACCGCCGTGGCGTCGACCGCTCGCGTGCGGCGAGGGCTCACGGGGGAATCGCGATGAGCGCGGGCGCCGGCGAGCGGCCGGATCTGGTCATCCGGTCGCGCCGGGTCGTGCTGCCCTCCGGGGAGGGACCGGCGGCGGTCGCCGTACGGGACGGGAGGATCGTCGCGGTCCACCCCCGCGACACCGGCCGTGACACCGACCCCTACGCGGGCCTCGACGTCGCCGAGCGGGTCGACCTCGGCGACGTCGCGCTGCTGCCCGGCCTCGTCGACACCCACGTGCACGTCAACGAGCCCGGCCGTACCCACTGGGAGGGGTTCGCCACGGCCACCAGGGCCGCCGCGGCGGGCGGGGTCACCACGATCGTGGACATGCCGCTCAACTCGCTGCCGCCGACCGTGAACGCCGACGCCCTGGCCGTCAAGCGGAGGGCCGCGGCCGGGCAGTGCGCGGTGGACGTCGCCTTCTGGGGCGGGGCGATCCCCGGTAACACCGGGGAGTTGCGGGCACTGCACGAGGCGGGCGTGCGCGGCTTCAAGTGCTTCCTGTCCCCGTCGGGCGTGGAGGAGTTCCCGCCGCTGGACACCGGCGGGCTGCGGGCCGCCATGGAGGAGATCGCCTCGTTCGACGGGCTGCTGATCGTGCACGCCGAGGATCCCGCGCTGCTCGCCGACCCGTCGGGGCCGGGGTACGCCGAGTTCCTCGGCTCGCGGCCGGGGGAGTCCGAGCGCCGGGCCGTCGAACGGGTCGCCGAGCTGGCCGGGGAGACCGGGGTGCGCGCGCACATCCTGCACGTCTCGTCCGCGCTCTGCCTGGAACCGCTGGCCAGGGCCGTGCGGGAGGGGGTCAGGCTCAGTGCCGAGACCTGCCCGCACTACCTCACGCTGACGGCCGAGGAGGTGCCCGAGGGCGCCACCCGGTTCAAGTGCTGCCCGCCGATCCGGTCCGCGGCCAACCGCGACGAGCTCTGGCGCGGTCTCGCCGACGGCGTGCTCGGCTGCGTCGTCTCCGACCACTCGCCGTCCACCCCCGACCTCAAGGTGCCCGACTTCGCCGCGGCCTGGGGCGGGATCTCCTCCCTCCAGGTCGGCCTGACCGCCGTCTGGACCGAGGCGGCGCGGCGCGGGCACGGCCTGGAGGACGTCGTCCGCTGGATGGCCGGGAACCCGGCCGCGCTGGCCGGGCTGCGCGGCAAGGGGGCCATCGTCGTGGGCGGTGACGCCGACCTGGTCGCCTTCGACGCCGACGCCGTGCACACCGTGGACGCCGCCGCGCTGCACCACCGCAACCCGGTCACCCCCTACCACGGCAGGACGCTGAGGGGTGAGGTGCGCACCACCTGGCTGCGCGGCCGGGTGGTGGGGAAGGAACCCCGGGGGACCCTGTTGTAGGGGGCCCGCCGCGTTGCGGTGAACCCGCCCCGACCCGCCCGCCGACTCCGCCCACTCCACTGACCTCGTCCGCTTCGCTCCGCTCGGCCCGTCCGGTCGCTCCTACGGATCGCCCGTCCGCCCGCATCGTCCGATCACCCGTCCGTCCGACGTGAGAGGCCTCTTCCTTGACCGAGTTCACCGCACTGCCCGACCTGGCCCTGCGCAGCCTCGGCGGCTCGGTCGTCGCGGCCAACGACGAGTCCTTCGCCGAGCGGGAGAACCTGATCAGGCCGGGCCGTCCCGCCTTCAGGCCGCACACCTTCGGTGCCAAGGGGCAGGTGTACGACGGCTGGGAGACCCGCAGGCGGCGCGAGCCCGGCCACGACTGGGCCCTGGTGCGGCTCGGCATGCCCGGCGTGATCCGCGGCGTCGTGATCGACACCGCCTGGTTCAAGGGCAACTACCCGCCCCGCGCACGCGTGGAGGCCGCCGAGGTCGAGGGTTACCCGGCGCCCGCCGAGCTGGAGGCCGCCGACTGGGTGGAGGTGGTGCCCGTCAGCCCTCTGACGGGGGACGCCGAGCACTTCTTCGAGGTGTCCGACGAGCGCCGGTACACGCACGTGCGGCTGAGCATCCTCCCCGACGGGGGCGTCGCCCGGCTCCGGGTGCACGGCGAGGTCAGGTGCGACCTGTCGGTGTACGACGGGCTCGGCCTGGACCTGGCCGCGCTGGAGAACGGCGCCCTGGTCACGGCCTGCTCCGACGAGTTCTACTCCTCGCCGAACAACGCGATCTCGCCGGGGCTCGCCCGCCACCAGGCCGAGGGGTGGGAGACCGCCCGACGGCGTGACGGCGGCAACGACTGGATGGTGATCCGCCTGGCCGGTCCGGGGGTCGTCAGGCTCGCCGAGATCGACACCGCCAACCTGGTCTTCAACGCCCCCGCCGAGGCCGGGATCACCGGCACCGCGGACGGCGAGACCTGGTTCCCGCTGCTGCCCAGGACCCGCCTGCTGCCGGACACCCGGCACCGCTTCCGCATCGCGGACGCGCCCGTGGCCGCGTACGCCAGGGTGGACATCCATCCCGACGGCGGCCTCGCCAGGGTCCGCCTGCACGGCTTCCTCGCCACCGACCGGCCCTGAGGCCGCGTGCGATCCTGAGCCGCGTCCACGATCCTGAGCCGCGTCCACGGCCTCCGAGCCGCTCCTGAGCCGCACCGACGGTCGGGACCGCGTCCACGGCCCTGAGTCGCCCTTGAGCCGCACCGACGGTCGGGGCAGCGTCCGCGGCCGGTCCGGCACCGGCGGGTCAGTAACCGGCGGATCAGTACCAGATGGTGACCTCGGTGCCCGGGGGGACCGACTGCCCGCCCGGCGGGAGCTGGGCCACCACCCTGCCCCGTCCCAGGGTGCGCTTCATCTTGACCCGCACCCCGGCGGCGCGCAGCTCGTCCCGGGCGGCCCTGAAGTCCTTGAACACGATGTTCGGGATGACCACGACGTTGTCGCCCTCCTCACCGCCGGGCTGCTCGCCCTCCCGCTGCCGATCCCGCTCCCACGGCCACTGCCATTCGCTGTTGCACTGCGACAGGGTCAGCCGGACCACGGCGCCCCTGTCGATCTCGGCCTTGGGCAGCGGGTCCTGGGCGATGACGGTGCACGGCTGGGCGCTGTCGGTCTGCTCGACGAACTCGGGGGTGAACCCGGCGCCGCGCAGCACCCCGTCGGCCTGGTCGCGGGGCATGCCCCTGACGTCCGGCATGAGCAGCCCGGCGCTCACCACCAGGTCGATCCTGCTGTTCTCCTTGACCAGGTTGCCCACGGCCGGGACGGTCCGCATCACCTGACCGCGCGGCACGGTCTCGCTGGCCTGCTTCCTGACGTCGTCCACGGTGATCAGGACCTCGGCGAGCCTGCTCCTGGCCTCCGGCTCGCTCATGCCGACGACGTTGGGCACGGCGACCCTCTTGGGCCCGGCCGAGGCGATGAGGACCAGCCTGCTGCCCGGCTCGCGCTCGGTCCCCGCCACCGGGTCGGTACGGAGCACGGTGCCCTTGGGGGCCTTCTCGTCGTGCTCGGGCTTGCCCCGCTCGACGACGAAGCCCCGCTGCTCGGCCTCGTCGGTGGCGGCCGTGATGTTCTTGCCGACCAGGGTGGCGGGCACGACGATGGAGGTGTTCTGCGAGAACAGCCAGCCGGTCACCCCCACCGCGATCACCATGACCACGGCCAGCCCGACGAGGAACCAGCGGGCGCCCGCCGAACGGCGCGGCCGGGGAACGGCGGGCGGGGGCGTCCCCGTCCCGGCCGCCGGGCCGGTGAGCAGGTCGGTGCGCGGCTGGATCAGCGTGTGGTTGACCGGGGCGGGCGGCTCGGGCGCCACGGAGGCGTGGGCGTGCGGCGCGCCGATCGGCACGGACGGATGCGGGACGCTGTCGCGGGGCAGCATCCGGTGCGCCTCGACCGCGGCGACCAGCAGGGCGGTCGCGTCCGCCGGCCGGTTGGCGGGGTCGCGGGCCGTCGCCGCGGCCACCAGGTTGTCGAGCAGCGGGGGAGAGCCGGGCAGCACCGCCGAGGGCACCGGCACGGTGTCGTGAACGTGCCGGTAGGCCACCGACATCGGCGTCTCGCCCTCGTACGGCTGGCGGCCGGTCAGCAGCTCGAACAGCATGATCCCGGCCGCGTAGACGTCGCTGCGGGCGTCGGTCGCGCCGGCGGTCACCTGCTCGGGCGACATGTAGCCGATGGTGCCGATCATGACGCCGGTGCGCGTCTGGTTGGTCGCCTCGATCGCGCGGGCCAGGCCGAAGTCCACGACCTTGACCCTGCCGTCGTCGGCGAGCAGCACGTTCTCCGGCTTGACGTCCCGGTGGACCAGCCCCGACTGGTGGGCGGCGCCCAGCGCGGCGAGAACCGGGATCATGACCTCCAGCGCCTCGCGGGCGGGCAGCCTGCCGCGGGCGCGGAGCACGTCGCGCAGGGTCCGTCCCGGCACGTACTCCATGGAGAGGTAGACGTTGTCGCCGTCGGTCCCCTGGTCGAAGACGTGCACCACGTTGGGGTGCGACAGGCTCGCCACCGACTTGGCCTCGCCGATGAAGCGCCGCACGAAGGCGGGGTCCTCGGCCAGGGATCGGTGCATCACCTTCACGGCGACCGTACGGTCGAGCCGGATGTCCAGGGCCAGATAGACGGTCGCCATACCCCCCCGGGCGATCCGGGACTCGACGCGGTATCGACCGTCGAGGAGTTTCCCGACCAGGGGATCCGTAAGCGTCGTGTCCACGAGGCCGAGTTTACGGGCGATTTGGCGCCGACAGGGTCCCCGAATCCCAAACCGATGCCGAGACGTGGTCGTTTTCTAGCGATGAAGAGGGGAGGATGCCTCCGCGTAGCGACGCCGGGGTATCCGCCCGGCCAGGCGCGCGGCCCTGCCCGCCTCCACGGCCGAGCGCATCGCCCGCGCCATCAGGTCCGGCCGCTGCGCCCGGGTGACCGCGGTGGCCAGCAGCACCGCGTCGCAGCCCAGCTCCATGGCCAGCGCCGCGTCGCTGGCGGTGCCGATCCCGGCGTCCAGGATCACCGGCACGTTCGCGAACTCCACGATCAGCTCGATGTTGTGCGGGTTGCGGATGCCCAGCCCGGAGCCGATCGGCGAGCCCAGCGGCATCACCGCGGCGCAGCCCGCCTGCTCCAGCCTGCGGGCCAGCACCGGGTCGTCGCCGATGTAGGGCAGCACCGTGAACCCGTCGGCGACCAGCCGCTCGGCCGCGTCGAAGGTCTCGATGGGGTCGGGCAGCAGGGTGCGCTCGTCGGCGATGACCTCAAGCTTGACCCAGTTCGTCTCCAGCGCCTCCCTGGCCAGCCTGGCGGTCAGCACGGCCTCCCCCGCGGTGAAGCAGCCCGCGGTGTTCGGCAGCACCTTGATGTCGCGCCCGCGCAGCACGTCGAGCACCGACCCCCGGGAGGCGGGGTCGAGCCGCCGCATCGCGACCGTGGTCAGCTCGGTCCCCGAGGCGGCGAGCGCCCGGTCGAGGATCTCCAGGGACGGGGCGCCCCCGGTGCCCATGATGAGGCGGGAGGAGAACTTCTCGCCCCCGATGAGCAGGTCGTCCGTCATGTCGTCCACGTTCACCCTCCCTGAACCGCGGTCAGCACCTCGACGCGGTCGGCCTCGCCGAGCGCGGTGGACTCCCAGGCGCCGCGCGGGACGACCTCGTCGTTCACCGCGACCGCCACCCCGCCCGGGGCGTCGGTCAGCCGCCGTACGGCCTGCGCCACGGTGGCCCCGGCGGGCAGCTCGTGGGCGGCGCCGTTGATGGTCACGTTCATCGATGCTCCCGCGTCGTGTTCTCCGTGAGGTCGCGTTCCCGTGCCGCGAGGCCGCCTTCCCGCAGCCGGGACGGCCCCGGCGCGGGCGCGTGCGGTGAGGGCGCCCGCGGGGCGCCCCGCGCGAAGCGGAGCGGGGAGCACAGTTCCGCGAGCCCCGCGAGCCCCGCGAGCTCCGCGAGCTCCGCGGGCCGTACGGACCCGGTGTCCTCGCCGGCGCACAGGTCGGCGGTGAGCGGGGCCAGCAGGACCCCGCCCCGGTGGTGGCCGGTGGCGAGGTCGAGGCCCGGCACGGTCGTGGGGCCGACCAGCGGCAGGTTGTCCGGGGTGCCGGGGCGCAGCCCGGCGATCGTCTCGGTGACCTCCAGCTCGGTCACGCCGGGGACGAGCTCGCGCGCGTCGCGCAGCAGCTCCCAGAGCCCCCCGGCGGTGACGCGGGTGTCGAAGCCGAGTTCCTCCTGGGTGGCGCCGACCACCAGCTCGCCGTCGCCGCGCGGCACCAGGTAGACGTGGGAGCCGTGCACGACGCCGCGCACGCAGCGGCTCAGCACCGGTTCGGGGGAGCGCAGCCGCATGATCTGGCCCTTGACCGGCCGCACCGGGGGCAGCGCCTCGGGCGGCACCCCCTCCAGGGAACCCGACCAGGCGCCGGCGGCCAGGACCACCCGGCCCGCGTCCAGGTGCCCGCCGCTCTCCAGCCGTACGCCGCTGGCCGCGCCCGAGGCCGTGAGCAGCCCGGTCACCCGGCCGGGCACCAGGGTGGCGCCCGTCCGCCCCAGGGCCGCCAGGAGCGCCGCGGTGACCCTTCTGGGGTCCACCCAGGCGTCCCCGCCGGCCAGCAGGCCACCACGGACGGAGGGGGCCAGCATGGGCTCCAGGCGGCGGCACTCGCGCCCGGTGAGCCGTTCGGCCGGCAGCCCCAGCGAGGCCGTGAAGGCGGCGAGGTCGTCCAGCGCGGCCAGGTCGTCGGCTCCGAAGGCCACGTCGAGCGTGCCGTCGGCGCGGTAGTCGAGGTCGTGCCCGCTCGCCCGGGACAGCTCGGCGGCGAAGGCCGGCCAGCGCTCCAGGGAGGCCAGGCCCAGCCGGAGCAGCGGCTCCTCGGTGTAGGTGACCTCGCTGACCGGTGCCAGCATGCCCGCGGCCGCGTGCGAGGCCGCGGCGTGCGAGGTGGCGGGTGCGGGGTCGACCACGGCCACCCTCAGCCCCCGGCCGGTGGCCCGCCAGGCCACCGACAGGCCGATGACGCCACCGCCGACGACGACGAGGTCGAAAAGGTCGGGCATACGTGCTCCGCTCCCTTCGCCGGCATGACCCGGATCAGGTTCCTGGCGGTCGAGGGCCCGCTCGCGGTCGCTCGGTGGGTCCCTCCCGCCCCGCGGGTGCCGGGCCGCACCGCCGGAGCGGTACCTCCTCGCACGTCACGTGGCTCACGAAGGCCCTGCCTCGCCCCGCTGCCCTCCTCTCAGCCCGGTGCGTTCCGGGCTCCCGCGCGTCTTCTCCTCCACCCTAAGGGTTGCGGCAACATCCTTAGCGCGTCAGATGTGAGGTAAATCCCGCTTTCGTTACCAACGACCGTTGGTAGGAGGGCGGTGCTGACGCTTATGGTCAGGAAGTGTGAATCATGTCGTGGTGGTTGGTGCCGGCCTGGCCGGTGTACGCAGCGTCGAGGCGTTACGGGCCCGAGGGTTCGGCGGCAGGATCACCATGATCGGAGAGGAGCGGCACCGGCCCTACGACCGGCCGCCCCTGTCCAAGGCGGTGTTGCTCGGCGGGACCGACTCCACGGTGGTCGACTCCGACCTCGACGCGCTGGAGGTCGACTTCCGCGCGGGCGTGGCCGCCAAGGGGCTGCACCCCGGGGTGGTCGAGACCACCGAGGGCGAGCTGGACTACGACGGCCTGGTCGTGGCCACCGGGGCCCGTCCGATCAGGCTGCGCGGCGACGGCCCCCAGCACGTGCTGCGCACCATCGACGACGCGCTGGGCCTGCGCTCGCTGCTCGGGCCCGGCAGGCGGGTCGCCGTCGTCGGCGCGGGCTGGATCGGGGCCGAGGTGGCCACCGCCGCCCGCCGGGCCGGCTGCGCGGTGACCGTGGTCGAGGCCGCCGCCACCCCGCTGGCCGCCGCGCTCGGCGAGATCGGCGCGCACACCGTCCCCTGGTACGCCGAGGCGGGAGTGGATCTCCGCCTGGGCACCATGGTCGCCTCGGTCGACCACGGCGGGCTCACCCTGGCCGACGGCTCGGCGATCGAGGCCGACGTCGTGGTCACCGGCGTGGGCGTACGGCCGGCCGTCGAGTGGCTGGCCGGTTCCGGCATCAGGCTCGACGACGGCGTGGTCACCGACGAGCACCTGAACACCTCGCTGCCCGGAGTGGTCGCCGTGGGCGACTGCGCGGCCTGGTGGTCGCGCCGCTACGGCCTGAGGCTGCGCGTCGAGCACTGGGACACCGCCCTGGGCGCCCCGGACGTGGCCGCGGCCACGCTGGTCGGGGACGCCGCCGTCTACGACCCGGTGCCCTACTTCTGGTCCGAGCAGTTCGGCCACATGGTCCAGTACGCCGGGCACCACGACGGGGCCCGGCCGATCCGGCGCGGCGACCCCTCCGCCCCGGGAAAACCCCGGTGGGGAACGTGCTGGGTGGACGCCGGGGACCGGCTCGTCGCGGTCCTGTCGGTGAACCGCCCCCGCGACCTCGTCCAGGGGCGCCGCCTCATCGAGGGCGGGCAGCGCCTGGACGTCGGGCGCCTGGCCGACCCTGCGATAGCGTTGCGCGACTGTACGGCGGCGTAACCTCGCCGCGGGGTGTTTGGCGAAGGGCTCGATGTGGTAGTGGTGGATTCGTGACGCTTTCTGTTGCGCAGATCGACCGGGAGACCGACCAGCTGGTGGGCGAGTGGCTCACCCTGACCGAGGTCGCCAGAAGGCTCAACCTGAGCGCCGGTCGCGCCAAGCAACTTCTCAAGGACCGCAAGCTCATCGGGGTGCGCAGGGGAGGCGGCGAGCCGCAGGTCCCGGCCGCCTTCCTCGCCGGCACGGAGGTCGTCAAGGGCCTCTCGGGCACCCTCACCGTCCTCCTCGACGCCGGGTACGACGACGTCGAATCGCTCCGCTGGCTCTTCACGCCCGACGACACCCTGCCGGGGTCGCCGGTCGACGCGATCGTCGCGGGCCGGCACACCGAAGTGAAGAGACGTGCCCAGGCGCTCGGTTTCTGACGCCCGGCTGTACCTGTGCACCGACGGGCGGCGTGACCGGGGGGACCTCGCGGACTTCCTCGACGCCGCCCTCGCGGGCGGGGTCGACATCGTGCAGCTGCGCGAGAAGGGCCTGGAGGCGCGCGAGGAGCTCGACCTCCTGGCCGTCTTCCGCGAGGCCTGCGACCGGCACGGGACGCTCCTGGCCGTGAACGACAGGGCCGACATCGCCTACGCGTGCCGCCCCGACGTGCTCCACCTCGGCCAGGGCGACCTGCCGGTGCCGGTGGCCCGCGAGCTGCTCGGCGACGACATCCTCATCGGGCGTTCCACTCACGCCCCCGAGGAGGCCGCCGCCGCGGCCGTCGAGCCCGGCGTCGACTACTTCTGCTGCGGCCCGATCTGGCCGACGCCCACCAAGCCCGGCAGGCACGCCCCGGGCCCCGGCCTGCTCACCCGTGCCGCGGCCCTGGAAACCGACCGGCCCTGGTTCGGCATCGGCGGCATCGACCTGGACAACCTGGACGAGGTCATGTCCTACGGCGTGCGCCGCGTCGTGGTCGTCCGCGCGATCACCGAGGCCGACGACCCCAAGGCGGCGGCCGCGGAGTTCAAGCGGAGGCTGACCGCCCACGCCTGAACGGCCCGCGTCCGGACGTCCCCGGGGCGGTGTCGTGAACGGGCCACGGACGAGGTGCCGGGCCGGGACGCCCGAACGGCCCCGGCCGGGTCCGGGACCGGTGGTCGCTCAGGTGCGCCTGGCGGTGGCGGCCACCGCCAGGTCGGCCAGGGCCGTACGGGCCTCGGGGCGGATCGGGGCGCCCTCCAGCGAGCCGAGCGCGTTCTCCAGGTAGCCCTTGATCAGGTCCTCGCACGCCACCAGGGCGCCGGTCTCCTCGATGATCTCGCGGAGCAGGTCCACCCCGTCCGCGTCCAGGTCCGGGGCGCCCAGTCTGGCACGTACCACACGGGCCTGCGCCTCGGAGGCGGCGGCGAGCGTACGGGCCACCAGCATCGTCCGCTTGCCCTCGCGGAGATCGTCGCCCGCCGGTTTGCCGGTCTCGTCCGGGTCGCCGAAGACGCCGAGGATGTCGTCGCGCAGCTGGAAGGCGATGCCCACCGACCGCCCGTACTCCTCGCAGAGCCGGTCTATCCACGGCTGCCTGCCCTGCGCCGCCAGCACCAGGCCGAGCCGGAGCGGCTGCTCCACGGAGTACTTCCCGCTCTTGAACAGGGCGACCCGCAGCGCGCTGTCGAAGGTGCCCTCGCCGTGCGCCTGCTCCAGCAGGTCGAAGTACTGGCCGCACATCAGCTCGGTGCGCATGTCGTCGTGGACCTGCTGGGCCGCCGCCAGGGAGGCGGCCGGCAGGCCGCTGTTCCGCCACATCTCACCGGACCAGATGAGCAGCAGGTTGCCCAGCAGGATGGCCGCACCCTCGCCGAACTGCTCGGCCGAGCCGTGCCAGCCCGCCTCGCGGTGCAGCGTCTCGAACCTGCGGTGCGCCGAGGGCATGCCCCGGCGCCGGTCGCTGGCGTCCATCACGTCGTCGTGCACGAGGGCGCTGGCCTGCAGCAGCTCCAGCGAGGCGGCGGCGGTGAAGACCGCCGGGTCGTCGCCCCCGCCCGCGCCGCGCCAGCCCCAGTAGCAGAAGGCGGGCCGCAGCCGCTTGCCACCGGCCAGGAAGTCCTCGGCCGCGGAGATCAGGGGGACCAGCTCCGGAGCACCGACCTGGGGGCGCTGCCGATCCACGAACCACCGGAGAGCACGATCCACTTCGGAGCGGATCGTGTCCAGCGCGGCCACGGAAGTGGTCATCGAATACCTCCAGTGTGGAGACCCTTGGCTACGGCTCCGGGGGGAAGGCGCGGTGCGGTGCCGGGCGCCGTGACGATCCGCCCGGCGACGGTGACACTCCGACCACCGTACGCATGATCGCCACGATTTCCCCCATCGGGACGGCGGAGAGTCGGGACACCTGTGGAACCGCGGTACGGCATGACACCTCGGGACATCTGCAACCGGGCCCGATGAGGACCTGATCTGGGGCGGTCGAAAATCCCCGGCTCGGATCGCAGGAGAAGCTCAAATAACGAGATTAACCGCCCAAGAGGGTATTTCGATCTAGAGATACGGCTGTTTCCCATCATCTTCTCAAGTGCCGAGTCGATCATCTGACCGGGCGTACCGCGGGCCGGGCAAGTATCCTTGCCCCATGGCTCTGGGTCGCCCGTCTGTTCTTCCCGATCGCGCCGCCACCGTCCGCGAGCTCCTCGCCTCCGGTGCCCGCTCGTTCTCCTTCGAGTTCTCCCCCCCGAAGACCGACGAGGGGGAGCGCCAGCTCTGGCGCGCCGTCCGCGAGCTGGAGTCGCTGCACCCCACCTTCGTCTCCGTCACCTACGGCGCCGGCGGCAGCACCCGTGACCGCACCGTCGACATCGTCGAGCGGATCGCGCACGAGACCACGCTCACCCCGGTCGCCCACTTCACCGCGGTCAACCACTCCGTCCGTGAGCTTCGTCACCTGATCGGCCGGTTCGCCGGCGCGGGGGTGCGCAACATCCTCGCCGTCCGTGGCGACCCGCCCGGCGACGTCACGGGCGAGTGGGTGCGCCACCCCGAGGGCGTCCTGTACGCCGAGGAGCTGGTCCGCCTCATCCGCCAGTCGGGTGACTTCTGCGTCGGCGTGGCCGCCTTCCCGTACAAGCACCCCCGGTCGGCGTCGATCGAGACCGACACCGAGTACTTCGTCCGCAAGTGCCGGGCGGGGGCCGACTACGCGATCACGCAGATGTTCTTCCGCGCCGAGGACTACCTGCGGCTGCGCGACCGGGTGGCGGCGGCGGGCTGCGACACGCCGATCATCCCCGGCATCATGCCCGTCACGCAGATCAGCACCATCGCCAGGTCCGAGCAGCTCTCCGGGGCGCCGTTCCCGCCCGAGGTGGCCGAGCGGTTCGCGGCCGTCGCCCACGACCCGGCCGCCGTGCGCGCCCTGGGCATCGAGCACGCCGCCGAGCTCTGCCAGACCCTGCTCGACGAGGGCGCGCCCGGCATCCACTTCATCACCTTCAACCGCTCCAGCGCGACCCGCGAGGTCTTCCAGGCCCTCGACCACACCTCGCAGGCCGTCCCCGCGAAGGTCTGAGCCCGCGGTCACTCCGGGCCGGCGGCCGGTCGCGCTTCGGAGCGGCCGGCCGCCGGTTCTTCCGGGGAAGGTCCGTCCCGGGAGGCCCGGGTGCCCGCGCGGCGTCTCGGACCGGGGGACCGACGCGGTGCCTCGGGCCGGCAGCGCTCCGTGCCGACGGGGCCGCAGGCCGGTGCGGGGTGCTTCGGCCCGGTGGGGCCCCGGGCCGGCGGGTGCTTAGGACCCCGGGGTCAGCCGCCCAGGGGGAGGGCCGCGCCGAGGATCGCGTAACGCTCGTGCCCGCCCGGGAAGACGAACCGGGTGAGCAGGTCCACGAAACCGACGCTCCGGTACAGGTGCAGGGCGGCCGTGGGCCCCCCGTCGCGGGTGGAGAGCACGGCGGTGCGCTCCAGGCGGCCCGCGCACATGCCGACCACCAGCGCCCGCCCGATGCCCTTGCCCTGGTGGTCGGGGTGGACGTGGATCTCGGCGAGCTCCAGCGCGTCCCCCAGCCACTGCCGGGCGTGGTCCTCGCCGTGCCGCTCGACGAGGGCGCGGCGCACCACGTCGTGCCACCACTGGCCCGGGACCCCGTGGAAGCCGTACGCCACGCCCACCGGGGTACCGGTCTCGTCCTCGGCGAACAGGCAGGTGAAGGCGGGGTGGGCGGCGTGGTTGCGCATGATCGCCCTGCGCCCCGGGAGCTGGTCGGCCGGTGGGTTCATCGCCCTGGTGTAGACGTCGAGGACCGCGTCCAGCCGGAGCGTGAACTCGTCGGGGCCGATCCGTCGCAGTCCGGTCACGCATCGCACCCTAGCAGGGCGGTCGCGGCGCCGAGCCACCGCGCCGGGCGGGCCCGGCCACGACCGGCCGGGCGCGCGCGATCCCTCACTCGACCTCGGCGGGGACGCCGCCGGTGATGCGGACGAGCTCGTCGAACGAGGTCGGGAAAACGGTGTGCGGGTGGCCCGCGGCGGCCCAGACGACCTCGTGCCGGCCGAGCCAGGTGTCGACCAGGGTCCTGATCGGCGCGGGGTGACCGATCGGGGCGACCCCGCCGATGGCCTGGCCGGTGGCCGCCCGGACGAAGGCGGCATCGGCGCGCCGTACCCTCGCCGCGCCGATCCTCCCGGCGACCAGGGCGGTGTCCACCCGGTGGGCGCCGCTGGTCAGCACCAGGAGGGGCTCGCCGTCGGCATCGAACACGAGGCTGTTGGCGATGGCCCCGACCTCGCAGCCGAGCTGCGCGGCCGCGGTGGCGGCGGTCGGGGTGGCTTCGGCGAAGAAGACGATCTCGCCGGGGACGCCGTGCTCGCGCAGTGCCGCGGCGACCTTCTCGACGTTCGGATGCAACTTTTCTGACACGCGGACACTCTAAACAGATCGACGGCCCATCGCCGCCACATGACGCTCCACGTGCACGGGGAAGGCGTGCGCTATGGTCCCTTGACCCGATCGATAGTGATATGAGGAGTTGGTGGAAAATGGGGGTTGGACGGCGGCTGAGAACGGCCGCGCTGACGACGGCGGGAGCCGTGCTCTTCTCCTCGGTGTCGGTGTCGTCCTCCGCGTCCTGGGCGGTCGCCGCCACGGCTCCGGCCGCGGCCTCGGCGGTGGCCGTGACGACGGCGACGTCCGGGACCTCGGCCGTGCCGGGGATCTCCGGGGTGTCCGGAACGGCCGTGACGCCCGGGACGGCGTCCGCCGGGTCCGGCTTCGCCGCGCCCGGTAAGACGCTCAAGCTTGGCGCCAAGGGCGCCGCGGTGAAGACGCTGCAGAGCAGGCTGGCCGCGCTCGGCTACCTGCCGGGCAGGATCGACGGCCGCTACGGCGGGGCGACCCTGGCGGCGGTCTGGGCCTTCCAGAAGGTGAACGGCATCCGGCCGACCAGCACGGTGGCACGCAGGACCTGGACCGCGCTGGAGGCGCCCCGGGCGCCCAGGGTGCTGGTCACCAGGGGGAAGCCGACCCGGGTGGAGGTCGACCTCACCAAGCAGGTGATGGTCCTCTACGCCGGCGGAGCGGTGAAGCTGGTCAGCCACATCTCCTCGGGCAGCGGGATCGCCTACTGCGAGACGGCCACCTGGCAGGGCAGGACCCAGCGGTTCTGCGGGAACGCCCGCACGCCCACCGGCGACTACAAGACCACCTGGCGCCGCGACGGCTGGCACGTCTCCTACCTGGGACAGCTCTACAACCCGATCTTCTTCAACGGCGGCATCGCCTTCCACGGCGCGCTGTCGGTGCCGCTGGCGCCCGCCTCCCACGGCTGCGTCCGGCTGCCGATGCACGTGGCGGAGGTCCTGCCCGGCCTGCTCGGCACGGGGGTGCCGGTTCACGTACGCGGCAGGTTCGTCCGCTAGCGGACGGCGCGGCCGGCCCTGACCCGCCGGCCGCGTGACACGCCCGCGGCGACGCGCCCGTGGTGACACTCATGTCGCGATGGGTTCGCGGTGACGTGCCGACTGTGACGTATCCCTCATCGCGAGCCTTTCACGACCCGCCGTTCATGATCTGCCGCTCGTGGTGCGCGGCCCATGACGCGCTCAGGGCTCGCCGGTTCGATCCGGTACCGCTCTTCGAAGGCCCCGGGAGGTCCGTTCTCCTCCTCCCGGGGCCTTCTCGTGCGCGTGAACGGATACCGAAGATCGAACTTTTGTTCGCCGTTCTACTTGACAGTGCGAGTGGTCGAATTTATGTTCGATGGTAATGACGCGGCGCCTTGCGGCCCGTGTCCAGGGCGGTCGGGCGGGCCCACGTCGTCGGCGGAGACGATCGGGCCCGGTCGGGACGGGCGGGGAGAGGGGAAGCTCCTCGTCCGGCCGTCCGGCGAATTTGTCGGTGGGGTCTGAAAGTGTGGTATCCACCGGCGAAAACGTCGGGAGCCGCTTGCGACCAAGGAGGCTGAAGCGCATGACCCCTCGGCTCAGCGATTCCGGCGGGCCCCGGTTGTCCCCCACGGTGCGGGCGCACCTCACAGACGCGCGTGACTGCCTCGAAGAGGCAGCCGCCGCCCGGACGTCCGCCACACGTTATGTCGCGGCGCACCTCGCGGCGCTGAGGGCGGCGGCCGCTGTCCTGGCCGCGCGCCCCCGTCCCATGCAGGGCCGCAGGCGCCGGCTCCGCAGTGCCTGGGAGTTGCTGCCCGAGGCAGAGCCCCGGCTGGCCGACTGGGCGCCCTACTTCGAGATGAGCGCCGCCAAGCGCGCCTCGGCCGAGGCGGGGATGACCCGCGTCGTGTCGTCGAGGGACGCCGAGGAGCTCATCTCGGAGGCGGAGCGCTTCGTCAACGCGGTGGAGGACCTGCTCGGCGTGCCGACGCAGCCCATGCTCCCCGGCCGTGTGCCCCTGGCCGGGTAGTCCACCCCCGGCATGGCCTTTCCCGGCCGGTAGCCCACGCTCCCCGGCCGCACCCCCCTCAGCAGGCCATACCCCTCTCGACCGGTCACACCTTCCCGGCCGCACTCCCTCAGCGGGCCATACCACCTCGGCCGGTCACGCCTTCCCGCCGGCCGGTCACACCTTCTCGGCGGGCCGCGTCTTCCGGCAGGCCGCCTCTCCGCCAGGCGAGCCGCTCCTCGTTCCCCTGACCGGCCGGCTCGCGATTCCCGGCCTTGATCCCCGATCGGCTCACGCTCCCCGGCGGGGCGGGCCCGCCCGGTCTCAGGCGGCCGAGGAGGTCGAGGAGGTGCGGTGGGCGGCGCGGTGGCGCAGGAGCAGCATGGCCGCGTCGTCGCCCAGCGGCCGGCCCACGTGGCGCAGCAGGTCGGCGCGGAGGGCGTCCAGCGATCCCTGGGGATCGGCGCCGTCCAGCAGGTGCGCCCGCTCGGCCAGCGGGTAGAACTCCCCGGCCCCGTCGCGGGCCTCGATGACCCCGTCGGTGTAGAAGAGGACCTGGTCACCCGGTTCGAACGGGACGCGGTAGGGCTGCGGCCTGCTGGTCTCCAGTGAGCTCATGCCCAGGGGGAGCGCCTCGTCCGGCGGATCGGCGAACCAGATCCCGCCGTCACCACCGAGCACCATGGGCGGCGGGTGGCCGCAGTTGACGACGGTGATGGCGGACCCGCCGCCGATCTCGGCCAGCACGGCGGTCACGAACTGCTCGCCCGACAGCTCCCTGGTCAGGGCGTTCTCCAGGCGGGCCACCACGCCTTGGAGCGTTCCCTCGTCATGGGCCGCCTCCCGGAAGGCGCCGAGCACCACGGCCGCGGTCTCCACCGCCTCCAGCCCCTTGCCCTGGACGTCCCCCACGATGATCCGGACCCCGTGCGGGGTGCTGACGACCTCGTACAGGTCGCCGCCGATCCTGGCCTCGGCGGTGGCGGAGGTGTACGAGACGGCCACGCCGATGCCGGGGCCGGCCCGGCGCGGGACCGGGCGCAGCAGCACCCGCTGGGCGGCCTCGGCCACCGAGCGCACGTCGGCGAGCTGGTTCTCGTGGCGCAGCCGCCCGGCGCTGGCCAGCACGCTGGCCACGGTGACGCCGAGGATGGCGACCATGGTGATGTTCGTGCGGGGCATCCAGAGGATGTCGTTGTAGAGGCCCAGCATGATGCACAGGGCGAAGGCGACCACCCCGACCACGGTGGTGCGGGTCAGCCCGCACGCCACGCTGGCGAAGGCCGGGCCCAGGGCGAGCAGCGGCAGGAGGCCGGAGGTGGGGCCCGAGCCGAAGTCGATCAAAGCCACGACGGCCATCACGACGAACGGCAGCAGCTTGAGGGTGTCCTGCGTCCTGGTGGTGCCGATCGAGGTCAGCAACCGCAGGAAGGCCCGCGTCCTGGTCGAGCCCAGTGAGGCCATGAGGGCGCGAAGGCGGCTTTCAGGGCGCGATCGAGAACGATCGGGCCGATCGTCTCCCGGAGCCATCTCCACCACATCTCGCCGAGGGCATGTCTGCCTTTTCCTACCACAGTGGCCGACGGCGGGGCGGGAGGAAAGACGTCTTCAGCTGAGAGCGGGATTATCGGCGGCGGGGTGGGCACGCCGGATCCGGCGCACCCACGACCGGTCAGGCCGTCAGAAGGACTCGACGGCTCGGCGAGCCTCGGGGTCCAGGACGCCCCAGCCGATCAGTTCCTCGGTGAGCTCACTGGGGGACTTGTCGTATATCACGGCGAGGGAGCGCAGGTCCTCCTGGCGGATGGACAGCACCTTGCCGTTGTAGTCACCACGCTGGCTCTGGATGGTGGCCGCGTAGCGGGCGAGCGCGCCGGCCTTCTCCTTGGGGAGCTGGGCGAGGCGCTCAAGGTCGATGACAAGCTTCGGTGTCGGGCCGAGAGGGCTGGGAGCGGCCCCTCCGGGCAGCAGTTCCGAGACCGGCACCCCGTAGAAATCGGCAAGCTCGGCAAGCTTCTGCACCGTGACGGCCCGGTCGCCACGCTCGTAGGAACCGACGACCACCGCCTTCCAGCGCCCACGGGACTTCTCCTCGACCCCGTGCAGGGAAAGGCCCTGCTGGGTGCGGATGGCACGAAGTCTTGCACCCAGTGACTTGGCGTACTCAGACGGCATGGTGTGGCCCCCCGGCTCTCTATGTACTGCTCTCAACTTGATTGTGCTACCTCGCAACTTATGCCCCAGTCACCGGGTTGGCGCCCGGGGCAGGCACCTGTGGTGACCGGTGCGTCAGGGTTCATCCGATAACGCTCCGAGGTGTGGTTACGGACAGTGACGGTAAAGCGGTGGGCGCCTAAGGTCAAGCTGATTGGAAAAAAGATGTCGAATCCGGTCCGGTGGGGTCCGCCTCAAACGCCGCAATCGTCCCCTGCGGTCGCGCGAAACATCAGGTTTTTCGGGGGTTCCGGGCCGCCTCCCGCGCCGTCCGCGGGAGCCGGGTCAACATGATCACAGGGCTCGGCGAGGCGCGTATGATCTTCAGGGACATGTCGCCGAGGAATACCCGGCGCAACGGTCCCGTCCGGCTGGAGGCACAGATCAGTACCGCGTCCTCGTGCCAGCCGGAGCTCCTCAGCGCCGCCGCCACGTCCCCGCCCTCCAGCACCTCCACCTCCACGCCGGTGGCGTCCCCCGGCCCCCCCTGCGCCAGGGCCGCGGCCTCCAGGTCGGCCGCGACCTGCTCGCGCAGCCGGTCGAGCATCTCCCGGCCGATCCCGGTCCGCCGCCCGCCGCCCGTCACCAGGGTGATCAGGCGCAGCGGCAGGCCCATCCCGGCCGCGGCCGTGGCGGCCTGCCGGACGATCTCGGCGCAGGCGGGACCGCGCCGGTAGGCCACCGCCAGCCGGGCCAGCCGGTCCGGGGCCGTGACGGCGTACCCGTGGGGGGACAGCGCCACCGGCACCGGTGAGCCGTGCAGCAGCTGGTCGGCGGTGCTGCCCAGGCTGATGCGCCCGCGCGCGCCGCGCGGTGCCGGGCCGACGGCCACCACGTCGGCCCCGATCCGGCAGGCGAGCTCGGCCAGGCCGCGCCCGCTGCCGCGGTGGCCGTGCGAGAGGAGGTCGATCTCCACGTCCCGTACGTCCGAGAGCAGCTCCCGCGCCTGGGAGAGCGTGTGGGCGGCCTGCCGGGCGACGTAGGCCCGCCACTCGGCGTCGACCTTGCCGGGGCCCGGTGTGGTCCAGGCCGGCACGTGCACGTGGGCGACGGTCAGCCTTGCGCCGGCCTGCCGGGCCAGCAGCAGGGCCAGGGCCAGCCCGTCCCGGCCCCGCGACCCGGGGACGAACCCGGCGAGCACGTGTTCGATCTTCATCGGTCGCTCCCGTTGAGACGCGAGTGGCGGTAGCCGTAGAGGAAGTAGGCGAGCAGGCCGACCACCATCCAGATCCCGAAGGCCAGCCAGGTGACACCGGCCAGGCCGGCCATCACCACGATGCAGAGGACCACCCCGAGGATCGGGGTGACCGGGAAGAACGGGGTCCTGAAGCCGCGCGGCAGGTCCGGACGGGTGCGGCGCAGCACGAGCACGCCCAGGTTGACGATCGCGAAGGCGAACAGGGTGCCGATGCTGGTGGCCTCGGCGAGCTGGCCCAGCGGGATGAACCCGGCCAGCACCGAGACGAAGAGGGCCACGATGAGCGTGTTGGCGACCGGTACCCGGCGGCGCGGGCTCACCCTCTGGAAGATCTTCGGGATCAGCCCGTCGCGGGACATGGCGAACAGGATGCGGGTCTGGCCGTACAGCACGGTGAGGACCACGCTGGCGATGGCGATGGCCGCGCCGAAGGAGATGATCAGCCCCGGCCAGGTGGCGCCGGCCGCCTGTTTGGCGATCAGTGACAGGCCGGCCTCGGTGCTCTCCGGGTCGAACTCCTGCCAGGGCATGGCGCCGACGGCGGCCAGCGCGACCAGCACGTAGACGAGCGTGACGACGCCCAGCGAGAGCATGATCGCCAGGGGGAGGTCCCGCTTGGGGTTCCTGGCCTCCTCACCGGCCGTGGAGGCCGCGTCGAAGCCGATGTAGGAGAAGAACACCTGCGAGGCCGCGGCGGTGATGCCCGCGATCCCCATCGGCGCGAACGGCGCCAGGTTGCCCGCCTCGAACGCGGTGAACGCCACGACGCAGAAGAACACCAGCACCACGATCTTGATGAGCACGAAGATCGCGTTGGCGCCGGCGCTCTCCGAGGCGCCGCGCAGCAGCAGCCAGGTGGCCAGCAGGACGATCAGGATCGCGGTGAGGTTGATCACACCGCCCTGGTCGCCGGGGGAGTGGGTCAGGGCCGCGGGCAGCGTCCAGCCGAACAGGTCGTTCAGGAAGGCGTTGAGGTACTCCCCCCAGCCGACCGCGACCGCGGCCACCGAGACGGCGTACTCCAGCATCAGGCACCAGCCGCACACCCACGCCACCAGCTCGCCCAGGGTCGCGTACGCGTAGGAGTACGACGACCCGGCCACCGGGATCGTGCCCGCCAGCTCGGCGTAGGAGAGCGCGGAGAACAGGGCGGTCACCGCGGCCAGCAGGAAGGCGACCACCACCGCCGGGCCCGCCTTGGGCACGGCCTGGCCGAGGATCACGAAGATTCCGGTGCCGAGCGTGGCGCCGATGCTGAACAGGGTGAGCTGCCACAGCGTCATGGTCCTGCGCAGCTCACCGCCCTCGCCGTGGCCGCCCTCGGCGACGATCTCCTCGGTGGGCTTGGTGCGCAACAGCCGGCGGGCTACCGAAGCCATGTGTCCTCTCTTTCCTTCGCTTCGCTGTGCCGTCGCGGGGTGATCCGCCGTGTCCCGGGAGTGGCCGGGCCGTCGCTCAGACGCCCTCGCGCTCTAGCGGGCAGCTCATGCAGCGCGGGCCGCCGCGGCCCCGGCCCAGCTCGCTGCCCCGGATCGTGATCACCTCGATCCCGTTGGCGCGCAGGTGGTTGTTGGTGGTGGTGTTGCGCTCGTAGGCCACGACCACGCCCGGCCGCAGGGCCAGCACGTTGCAGCCGTCGTCCCACTGCTCGCGCTCGGAGGCGTACACGTCCTGGACGGCGGTCAGGACCTTGATGTCGTCCAGGTCCAGCGCCCGCGCGATGGCCCGGTGCATGTCCTCGGCGGGATGATCGGTGATCTTGAGTTCCTTCTCGTTGTCCCCGGGCTCGACCGTGTAGGAGGGCAGCATGCCCAGCCCGGCGAACTTGGTGAACACGCCGACGTCCACGTTGGTCATGACCGTGTCCAGGTGCATGAACGCCCGCGCCTTCGGCATGTTCAGCGCGACGATCTTCGTGGCCGCCCTGCGCGCGAACAGGCTCCGCGCCAGCATCTCCACCGCCTGCGGCTGGGTGCGCTCGCTGATCCCCACCAGCACCACGCCCCCGCCCAGGACGAGGACGTCGCCGCCCTCGACGGTGGCGGGCGCCGAGGGGGTGCCGGCCATCCAGACGTTGTAGCCGCCCTCGCCGGGCCGGTCGTAGCCGGGGGCGAACGTCGGGTGGTAGCGGTAGACCGCCTCCATGTTGACGGTCTCGCGGCGGCGCGCCTTCTTCCTCATCGGGTTGATCGAGACGCCGTCGTAGATCCAGCAGGAGGTGTCGCGGGTGAACAGGTGGTTGGGCAGCGGGGGAAGGACGAAGTCGTCCGGGCCCAGGGTGTGGAAGGCCAGGCTCTTGGGGTCGGTGCCCATCTCGACCATCTCGCGCTTGGTGATGCCGCCGGTGAGGTAGCGCTGCAGCGTCGGGGAGTCCATCGAGTCCAGCGCGTTGCGGACGGCGTCGACGGCCATCGGGCCGAAGAAGCGCTCGTCGGTGACGCCGTCCAGGATGTGCTTGCGCGCCTCGGGGATCTCCACCGTCTCGCGCAGCAGGTCGGAGAGCATGTGGACGGTCACCCCCTGGTCGACCAGGAGCTTCTGCCACTCCTCGTGCTCCTCCACGGCGCGCTGCACCCAGAGCACGTCGTCGAAGAGGAAGTCGTCCTTGTTCGACGGTGTGAGCCGTTTCAGGGCGAGCTCGGGCCTGTGCAGCAGGACCTGGTGGAGCCGACCGACCTCGGAGTCGACGTGAAAGGTCATGTGTGTTCCTTCTCGGCTGGTGACGAGAGCGTCGGAAGGGCGTCGCCGGGGATCGCCCGGGCGCCCGGACGTGCTTCGCCGTGGGGCGGGTGTAAGGCGCATACCCATCCGGGCAACTGAGAGTCAGGGAATATTGGGATATTTGTTCACTTTTGAGGGAGGTTCGGAGAGGTAGGCCCCACCGGGCCGCCGCGGCCGGGCTCGTCCCGTGTCCTCGTCGGGCCCGTCCCGGGCCTCGCCCCCGCCCGGGGCGAACCGGGACCCGGCTGGTAGCGTGAGGGCATCGACTTCCTTTAAGACCCGTCCCGTGAGGCGGGAAAGGTGGTGTCACCCCTTGGCCGAGGCCGTTTCGCGTGCGCCCAGTGGCGCCCGCGCAGTTCTGGAGGAGCCCGACATCAACCGGGCCCTCATCCGCATCTCCCACGAGATCCTCGAACGCACCAAGGGCGGCGAGAACGTCGTCCTGCTGGGCATTCCCACCCGCGGCGTCCACCTGGCCCGCCGGCTGGCAGCCCACATCAGGCAGTTCGAGGGCCGTGCCGTCCCCGTCGGCTCCCTGGACGTCACCATGTACCGCGACGACCTGCGGCTGCGACCGGCCCGCGCGCTGGGCCGCACCGAGCTGCCCGCGGACGGCATCGACGGCCGCCTGATCGTCCTGGTCGACGACGTCCTGTACTCGGGCCGCACCGTCCGCGCCGCCCTGGACGCCCTCAACGACCTGGGCCGCCCGCAGGCCGTGCAGCTGGCCGCCCTGGTCGACCGGGGCCACCGCGAGCTGCCCATCCGCCCCGACTACGTGGGCAAGAACCTGCCGACCTCCAAGTCCGAGAACGTCAAGGTCTACCTGGAGGAGAACGACGGCCGCGACGCGGTCCTGCTGCTGAAGGGGGACGAGCGGTGAAGCGGCACCTGATCTCCGCGGCCGACCTGACCCGCGACGACGCGCTCCTCATCCTGGACACCGCCGACGAGATGGCGAAGATCTCGGAACGGTCCATCAAGAAGCTCCCCACCCTGCGCGGGCGCACCGTGGTGAACCTCTTCTTCGAGGACTCCACCCGCACCAGGATCTCCTTCGAGGCGGCGGCCAAGCGCCTGTCGGCCGACGTCATCAACTTCTCGGCCAAGGGCTCCAGCGTCTCCAAGGGCGAGTCCCTCAAGGACACCGCCCTGACCCTGGAGGCGATGGGCGCCGACGCCGTCGTCATCAGGCACGGCGCCTCGGGCGCGCCGCACCGGCTGGCCGGCTGGGTGCGCGGCAGCGTCGTCAACGCCGGGGACGGCACCCACGAGCACCCCACCCAGGCCATCCTGGACGCCTTCACCATGCGTCGCCGCCTCGGCCCGCTGGAGGGACGCAGGGTCACCATCGTCGGCGACGTGCTGCACAGCCGGGTGGCCCGCTCCAACGTGCTGCTGCTGGCCACCCTCGGCGCCCAGGTGACCCTGGTCGCCCCGCCGACCCTGTTCCCGGTCAACGTCGACACCTGGCCGTGCGAGGTCTCCTACGACCTGGACGGGGTGCTGCCCAAGTCCGACGTGGTGATGATGCTGCGCGTGCAGCGCGAGCGGATGAACGCGGCGTTCTTCCCCACCGAGCGGGAGTACAGCCGCCGCTACGGGCTCGACCGCGACCGCGTCGCCAAGATGCCCGACCACGCCATCGTGATGCACCCCGGGCCGATGAACCGGGGAATGGAGATCGCCGCGGAGGTGGCCGACTCGACGCGCTCGACGATCGTCGAGCAGGTCGCCAACGGTGTGACCGCGCGCATGGCCGTCCTGTACCTGCTGCTCAGCGGCGCCGACCTCGGGGGAGAGAAGTAGATGGACGAGCGTAACGGCACCGGCGGCGAGAGCCTCCTCATCAGGGGCGCCAGGATCCTCGGCGGCGAGCCCGCCGACATCCTCGTCCACGACGGGCTGGTGGCCGAGGTCGGCCGCGACCTGGAGGGCCGTCCGGGCCTGGAACCCGTCGAGATCGTCGAGGCCGCGGGGCTGATCGCCCTGCCCGGCCTGGTGGACCTGCACACCCACCTGCGCGAGCCCGGCCGCGAGGACGCCGAGACCGTGGAGACCGGCACCAGGGCCGCGGCCCTGGGCGGCTACACCGCCGTGCACGCCATGGCCAACACCGACCCGGTCGCCGACACCGCGGGCGTCGTCGAGCAGGTCTGGCGCCTGGGCCAGGAGTCGGGCCGCTGCGACGTGCGGCCCGTGGGCGCCGTCACCGTCGGCCTGCAGGGCGAGCGCCTGGCCGAGCTCGGCGCCATGGCCGACTCCGCCGCGCGGGTGCGGGTCTTCTCCGACGACGGCAAGTGCGTCTCGGACGCGGTGCTCATGCGCCGCGCGCTGGAGTACGTCAAGGCGTTCGACGGCGTCGTGGCCCAGCACGCCCAGGAGCCGAGGCTGACCGCGGGCGCCCAGATGAACGAGGGCGCGGTCTCCGGCAGGCTCGGCCTGACCGGGTGGCCCGCGGTCGCCGAGGAGGCGATCATCTCCCGCGACTGCCTGCTGGCCGCCCACGTCGGCTCGCGCCTGCACATCTGCCACGTCTCCACCGCCGGTTCGGTGGAGATCATCCGCTGGGCCAAGTCCAAGGGCTGGGACGTCACCGCCGAGGTGACCCCGCACCACCTGCTGCTGACCGACGAGCTGGTCGAGGACTCCCCGGTCGGCTCCTACAACCCGATCTACAAGGTGAACCCGCCGCTGCGCACCCGCGCGGACGTCATGGCGCTGCGCGAGGCCCTGGCCGACGGCACGATCGACTGCGTCGCCACCGACCACGCCCCCCACCCGGTCGAGGACAAGGAGACCGAGTGGGCCGCCGCGGCGATGGGCATGATCGGTCTGGAGACGGCGCTCGCGGTGGTGCAGGAGGCGATGGTGGAGACCGGGCTGCTGGACTGGGCCGGCGTCGCCGAGCGCATGTCCCGCACGCCCGCCAGGATCGGACGCCTCGCCGGGCACGGCAGGCCGATCGAGGCCGGCGAACCGGCCAACATCACCCTCTACGACCCGTCGGTGCGCGCCGCGGTCGACCCCGCGGGTTACGCCTCCAAGAGCCGCAACACGCCGTACGAGGGGCTGACCCTGCCCGGCCGCGTGGTGGCGACCTTCCTGCGCGGCAGGCCCACCGTCCTGGACGGGAAGCTCACGTGAGGACCGCCGTACCCGCCGCCCGCCACGCGTCCGTGAACGGCCGCGCGGCGCGCCGGAGGCCCCCGCACGCCCGGCCGGGATCCGGGAGCGTCCCGCATGGCGGACGGACCACTCCCCAGCGTGCCGGATATTTCATACTTTGTGGTGTTGTTACCGAGATGATCGGGGTGGGTGAATGACCGCGGTATTGGTGCTGGAGGACGGACGTGTCTTCCACGGGACCCCCTACGGAGCCGAGGGGGAGACCTTCGGTGAGATGGTGTTCAACACGGGGATGACCGGCTATCAGGAGACGCTGACCGACCCGTCGTATCACCGTCAGATCGTCGCGATGACCGCGCCGCACATCGGCAACACCGGTGTCAACGACGAAGACCCTGAATCGGGGCGGGTGTGGGTGGCCGGGTATGTGGTGCGTGAGCCGGCCCGGGTGGCCTCCAGCTGGCGCTCGACGCGGTCGCTGGAGGACTACCT